>JAFWQP010000014.1 GCA_017509045.1 Bacteroidales bacterium | reverse complement strand
GAGCCACTGCTCGCCTTGGTGACATTCGATATGTAAGACTATAGTAAACAGAGATCTCTATCCATAGATTATTCACACATTTAAACACGACTTTAAAATGAAAAAGATTTTAGCAACCCTATTTATTGCAGCAGCCCTGCTGATCGCATGTACCGAAAAAGAGGACAACGGCAATACCAACACTTCGACCCAAGAGCCCACCACCATATCGTTGGTAGGTACCTCGTGGGTGGGCACCGTGACCAACGACCCCGAAGAATTTAACCCCGAGGGAGATGTACTCATTATCTCCGCCGAGTATCACATCAACTTCACCGACGAACAAAACGGAACCGTATCGTACCTGATGACGACAATGTTCGGCGAAGGTGATTCTCCCGAAGAGTATACAGATGACTATACAACCGAAATGACCTATACCTTCGACGGCATTGCCAATGGCACCATGACTGTCGAGGGTGAGCTGATGACATTCCGCTACAACACGACCGACAACACTATCGTCATCCCCCTCGAGTTCAACCCAGAACTAGGTGTGACGGAGATTGTACTACACAAAGAATAGGGGAACGCACGCATCGCCTTACGGCGTACCCCTCTCATGAGGAGGACAGCAGTCGCAAAACGTATCAAAATATCAACAATTCAACGTATCAACAAACCAACAACAATATGAAACGAATAGTTTTAACATTACTCATGCTGGCCGCGCTGGGTGCGGCGGCGCAGGAGCCTACGAAACTGATTCAGCGGCTGGACTTGAGCTCGCAGAAGTACCTGATGATACATGTCGGGGGCGAGTACGCCTCGGTGGCGATATATCAGGACACGGAAGACTATGTAGCAGTGCGCAACCCACTATGGAACGACTCTTCACTGACTAGCCAGCCATTGTTCGAACTGACTCAGAACGACTTCTTGCACACCTTGTGGGTGGGCGGGAACGCCCGTGCGGGAGCTATCGAGATTCACACGAAGCGTAACGACTTGGACATCTACAGCCGCCTGTACAACCATGTGGGAGTATACGCCGCCAAGGCACACGACACGGTGAGGCTGAGGTCAATCCGCGTGCAGACGGACGACTACAGCATGGTGGAGATTGGTTCTCCACTGGTGGCAGAGGATGTGCAACTGATTGCCGAAAAACACTCTACCATCTACTACCACAGCTATGCGGCGGAACGCTACTCGGAGAACACCAAGGAGAGCGGCATCATCTACGGCGGGATGCGCAACGGGGAGTCGCTGGCGAAGAGACATGGGCTCTTTAACTACAACACCGACGGCTATAAGCTACTTGAGTATCGCTATCGCCCTGCACAGCGGCTGCACCTGTCGCTGACCGCGGCACTGCTGTCGGCAGGCAGCAAACCACTGTCGGGCTTTGGCTGGACGGAAAACCGCTACGTTGAAGATTACCCCTACCCCGAGATGAAGACCACGTTGGGCTGTTACCAATTGACGGTGAGCTACGACATCGTATGCCGCAAGCACTTCGCATTCGGACTGGGACTGGAGTATTCCTACAATCGGTTTAAGTACCAAGACCCCTACGTGGACTTCTACTACAACCGATATGAGCCGGATGAGTTTGGTCGGCCCGACAACAACTATCTTGTGCCGATGGAGCCTCCCTACGGAGGGGGCGACTCGCTACAGTACTGGAGCAGCCAGCTGACCGCCAAATATATCGCCATCCCATTCGGAGTGACCTACTATGCCAACCAAAACCATCGCAAGGGCTTCCATGTGGGGCTGGAGCTGGTGCCCAGCTTCGGCATCAGCGACGGGAAACTGCGCCGCCGTTACAGCCAATGGGAAGAGATTGAAGACGGTAATATCACAAACGGGTTTGTTGTGAACGACTATTATCCCGTCACGCTCTACACGATGATAGACCTCCGACTCAGCATCGGCTGGGGGGCATGGAGCTTTATGGTGCAAGGGTCGCCCGACTCCGCCAACTGGGGATTCAGAACACCTAGCAGCGTGTACCCCTTCCGCATGGGAGTAAAGGTGAGCCTGTGATAAATTGAGAATTGAAAATTGAGAATTGAGAATTAGGCTGATGCACAACATATAAACATATCAACATTAAATATCATGAAAAGAACAATCATTATAGCAGCCCTGTTATTGAGTACCGCCTGCTGGGGGCAGGAGAAACCCGACTTTTGGCACAATTTCACTGTGGGGACGGAGTTCTGCCACACAGTGGAACAGAGCTACGAATACGGAAAAGGCATCTTTCGTAACCATCCTAACAATTCAGCCAACCTGATTGCGACCTACGACCTCGGACGGGTTTGGACGCTGGGAGCGTATGTGGGATATTACAACTGCCATCGAAACTATGAGAGGTGGGACTACAGGATGTACCAACCTGAGAATGGAACCTCGTCGTCGATGCAATTGGTGAATGGTGCGTTCTTCTCATTTGGGCTGGAGGCCACGGTGCATGTACTGCCGCTGATGTATAAGGAACGCACCCCCTTCGACCTGACACTCAACGCACGTGTCGGTCGCAGACCACAGGACATGGACTGGGGACTTGGCATTGGCCTAGGCTATCGCCCGCTGGAGTGGCTGACCCTCTACGGCAAGGCCTACTACGGCTCCTTCGGTTTCCCCAACGGGATGCAGGACTCAGGGGTTCACAGCCACCTAGTGTGCGGGGTGAGCGTAAGACCCTTTTGAGGTAAGAGGTAAGAACTAAGAACTAAGAAGTGGCTGACGTAGCCGAATAGTTTTCACTTTTAATTTTTCACCTTTCATTTTTTTAGTATCTTTGCATTCTAATTACAAACCTTACAAACCATAAAAAACTCACACAATGAAGAAATTAGTATTATTAGCAAGCCTATGCCTTGCAGTGGTGATGTTCTCCTCATGCCTTGGGACGAACCACATGACCTACAACGCTCTCAGCCAAACTGAGGTAGTCCTCACTCAGAGCAACTTCAACGTGGTCGGCACTGCTGAAGGAAGCCACACTGTTTCCTACATCTTCGGACTAGGAGGAACATCGAAATCCGACATCCGCGAAAACGCCGTACAGCAGATGTATAAGAATGCCAACCTGCGTGGCAGCCAAACCATCATCAACGTCAGCTATTCTACCGCAAGACGCAGTATCCTAGGCATCTATGTTGAGAAGACCGTAACCGCCTACGGTACCATCATCGAGTTTAAATAGGTGCAGCCCATTGTGTCTGCCCAACAATAGGGTGACTGACACAGGAGTACGGGGCGTACTCCCGTGTACGCCCATACGGGAATACCACCTCAGCAAAATAAATTATTTTTGCCGAGGTGAGTTTTTTTTCTCTGTTTAATTAAAAAAGCGTATCTTTGCAACCGATTTGGTCACCCAAAGGACGGGTTCTTTTTGCTGTAAAGGCGTAAGGATATGTGCTTTGTGTGTCAAAAGGGAATCAGGTGAAAGTCCTGAACAGTCCCGCTGCTGTGAGCTCTTATTGGCCACAGCCCTCTCAGGCGGAGAGCCTCCGCCGAAAAAGAAGGTCACTGTACGGCGCCATAGCCGTATGGGAAGGCCGAGGGTTGTGGGGAGCAAGTCAGAAGACCTGCCAAGTCATGATTTTAAAGCTTTCGAGGAAAGAGCTGAAGAATTGAAAATTGAAAACTGAAAATTGAAATTCGTCTGGCACCGACAACCACAATTCAAGATTCATCAATCAATTATCCCTTTTTCACCTGTTTCATTGAGAAAGCTATTTTGGGCGGAGAGACCTCCGCAGATGACAATATGACAACAACAAAATAGTTTATACAATGATTAAAAAGATTACATTTTTCACACTGAGTCTGCTGCTGACAGCAGGCCTGTGGGCCCAAGTGGGCAACAACGACCTTCACCGACACAATGCCGGGGGGGCTAAGACCATCACATTTTCCGCTTCAGACATCCAGTTCTGGACTGGCACCGGCACCAATCAGGCTATCATCATTCTAGACTGGG
The DNA here is from genome assembly GCA_017509045.1 of Bacteroidales bacterium. Lineage (GTDB taxonomy): Bacteria > Bacteroidota > Bacteroidia > Bacteroidales > P3 > Colimorpha. The sequence continues at coordinate 14,314 of JAFWQP010000014.1, read as the reverse complement.
ACGACGACCCCAACAACAACAATATCGCCCTCGCATGGGGCGTGCACTGGAACGGCTCAGCCACGGCAACCGACCTATTGGACACCATAGTGGCTTACGACAGCCGTTTCAGTTACACGCTGAGCGGGTCGCTGATGACCAACATGTCGTATAACGACGGGACTATCAACCCCGGCTCGAGCATGGGCGGATGGTGCTACTACATCAATGGCGACTGGGGCATGTATGCTTGGCCCAACATGCCTATGACCAATGGCGATGTTCTTGAGATGAGCAGCAGCTGCATGTGGACAATGACCTCAGCCGTAGCCGCCACCAATCCCAACCTTACCGCACCTGAAGATGCCACCATCGACGCTTCCGACATCACTTACTGGATTGGCGAAGGCCCCTTCGACATCATCTTCACCGTCAACTGGCCCGATACCGCGCTGGCATGGGGCTACCATTTCAGCGCACGCAGCACCAACCTGCAGAGCGTGATGAACGACATTGCCGCCGCCGACCCTCGTCTTTCGTTTGTGACGGGGAGCTACGGCATCGACGACATCCTTTTCATTGAAAATGGCGACACCCTGCGCAAAGCTGCCTTCAGCTGGTGGGAACATACGCTGAACGGTGCTATGTCAGCAGGTGTGTACCAACAACTTAACGACGGCGATTTCAGCCGCTGGGCAGATCCTACGGCAGGTGTGGTGGTGGACAGCACCTACGACACCAACTGGAACTACTGGATGTACACCTACGCCTATCCTCAGACCATATATCCCGTCAGTGCACCTACGCCGACAAATGCCTCCATCAGCGCTGATGACATCCTTTACTGGGTGGGCGAAGGTGAGAACGATGTCGTCTTTGTGGTGAACTGGCCCGACAGTGCGCTGGCATGGGGTTACCGCTTTAATGGCAACGCCACGGTGCAAGACGCCATGAATGCCATTGCCGCTGCCGACCCGCGCCTGTCCTTCGTGAATGGGAGCTACGGCATCGACGACATCCTTTTCATTGAGAATGGCGACACCCTGCACAAGGCCGCCTTCAGCTGGTGGGAACATACGCTGAACGGTGCTATGTCGGCAGGTGTGTACCAACAACTTAACGACGGCGATTTCAGCCGCTGGGCCGACCCAACAGCAGGCGTGGTGGTGGACAGCACCTACGACACCAACTGGAACTATTGGATGTATACCTACGCCTATCCTCAGACCATCTATCCCGTCAGTGCTCCTGCTCCGACCGATGCCACCATCAGTGCCGAGGACATCCTCTATTGGGTGGGCGAAGGCGAGAACGATGTTGTCTTTGTGGTGAACTGGCCCGACAGTGCGCTGGCATGGGGTTACCGCTTCGACGGCAACGCTACGGTGCAAGACGCCATGAATGCCATTGCCGCTGCCGATAACCGCTTTGCCTATACCACCAACGACTGGGGCGTAGACGACATCTTCTTCATTGAGAATGGCGACACACTGCGCAAATCCGCCTATAGCTGGTGGGAGCATTCGTTGAATGGGGTTATGTCGGCAGGCATGTACCAGGCGCTGAGCGATGGCGACTTTAGCCGCTGGGCCGACCCGACGGCGGGCGTGCTGGTCGACAGCGTGTACGACAGCGACTGGAACTACTGGATGTACAGCTATGCCTATCCCCAGAGAATCTATCCAGTCAGCGACCCCAACGAGCCTGAAGTGGGGCCCTTCTGCGGTGCTGTGGGCAGCGAAGGCTGCACAGCTGTGAAGTTCGACGATGAGCGCATCCAGGGTTGGGCAACAACCTGCACCGTGGAGCGCGGCTCGAGCAATCTGACCGACCCCGAGGCTGCAGTCGTGACATACGGTAACGACCAGGATGCCGTAGGCCCCGCCACCGCCAACACGATGGACGTGGTGAGCCTGGGCGACGGCGGCATGGCCACCCTCACATTCGACACCCCCATTGCCAACGGCGACGGCTATGACTTCGCCGTGTTCGAGAACTCGTTCAACGACTACTTCCTCGAACTGGCTGTGGTAGAGGTAAGTTCCGACGGCGAGCATTTTGTGCGTTTCCCCGCCACCTCGCTGACACAGACCCACACGCAAATCACCGAGCGGGTTGACCCCACCTTTATCAACAATCTGGCAGGTAAGTACCGCGTAGGCTACGGCACTCCGTTTGACCTAGAAGAGCTACGCGACAGTGCCAATGTGGACATCAACAATATCACCCACGTGCGCGTCATCGACGTGGTGGGCAGCATCGACCCGCAGTATGGCACCTACGATGCCTTCGGGCACCTGATTAATGACCCCTTCCCCACAATCACCTACAGTGCCGGTTTCGACCTCGATGGCGTAGCTGTAATGAATACCACACTGGGTATCAATAAAGTGCAAGCCTCCATTCTAAACTTCTATCCCAACCCTGCCAATCATAGCGCAATTGCCACCTTCGAGGCACAGGCGCAGCGCACTACCGCTATCCTCTACGACATGGCTGGCCGCGCCGTTGCTACCATTCCCGTTGAGGCAGGTGCCACCTCCATAACCCTCAACACCGCCAACCTTGCAAACGGTATCTATATGTTCCACATGGCTGGCAGCGTTGAGAAACTGGTTATCCGCCACTAAGCACACACACTCATCAATCAATCTTTATTCCCGGGCGGTCGCCCACACGAGCGACCGCCTTTTTTTTGAAATAAGACAAAAGAAAGAAGCAGTTAGGCGACAGCCACCCCCTCCTTTAGATGGGTGCCACGTAGTGTCGGGGTATGTATCTCATTTTTCAATTATCAATTCTCAATTCCCATGGAAATCGTTCCTTTCAGCATCACCAAACGCGATGGGCAGCAGGTGCGCTTCTCGCTTGATAAGATTATGAATGCTATCATCAAGGCGTTCAAATCGGTTGACGAACCCGTCGACCTCGCCGCCTTGAGCAAGATAATTACCCACCTCGACATCCACGAGGGCATCACCGTCGAGGACATTCAGAACCAGGTAGAGGTGTCGCTCATGAAAGAAGGCTACTACAAAGTGGCCAAGTCGTTCATGCTCTACCGCCAGCGACATACCGAGGATCGTGAAACACTGGAGAAACTGAACTTCCTCGTGGACTACATGCGTGCCGAGAATGCCGCTTCGGGTAGCAAATACGATGCCAACGCCAATGTGGAGCACAAGAACATAGCCACCCTCATCGGCGAGCTACCCAAGGCAAGTTTCATCCGTTTGAACCGCCGCCTGCTCACCGACCGCATCAAAAAGATGTATGGCAAGGAACTTGCAACGCAGTACCTCGACCTGCTGACACACCATTTCATCTACAAGAACGATGAAACCTCGTTGGCAAACTATTGCGCCAGTATCACCTTGTACCCCTGGTTACTCGATGGCACCGCCTCCATCGGTGGCAACTCCAAGGCTCCGACGAACCTTAAGAGCTTCTGCGGTGGATTTGTCAATATGGTATTCATGGTGTCGAGTATGCTCAGCGGTGCATGCGCCACGCCCGAGTTTCTTATGTACCTCAACCATTTCATCGCATTGGAATACGGCAAGGACTATTGGCAGCACCCTGACAAGGTGGTAGACCTCTCCACTAAACAGCGCACCATCGACAAGATGATTACCGACTGCTTTGAGCAGATAGTCTACACTCTGAACCAGCCCACCGGTGCCCGCAACTATCAAGCCGTGTTTTGGAACATCGCCTACTACGACCGCTACTATTTCGAGAGCCTTTTTGGCGACTTCGTCTTCCCCGACGGCAGCAAACCCGACTGGGAGAGCCTGTCGTGGTTGCAGAAACGATTTATGAAGTGGTTCAACAAAGAGCGTACTAAGTCGCTGCTCACCTTCCCCGTGGAAACGATGGCACTACTAAGCGAAAACGGTGACTGTCGCGACCAAGAGTGGGCCGACTTCACCGCCGAGATGTACGCCGAGGGGCATTCGTTCTTCACCTATCTGAGCGACAATGCCGACTCTCTCTCCTCCTGCTGCCGCCTACGCAATGAGATTACCGACAACGAGTTCAGCTATACGCTTGGCGCCGGCGGTGTATCCACAGGCTCTAAGAGTGTGCTGACCATTAACCTCAACCGCTGCATCCAGTACGCTGTCAACAACAATATTCCTTACATCAAATACCTCTCCGATATTATCGACCTCTGCCACAAGGTGCAGATTGCCTACAACGAGAACCTCAAAGAGTTGCAAAGCCACGGCATGCTGCCCCTTTTCGACGCAGGCTACATCAATCTTAATCGCCAGTACCTCACCATCGGGGTCAACGGACTGGTAGAAGGTGCCGAATTCCTTGGAATCCCCATTAACGACAATGAGCAATATAGAGAGTACGTACAGTCCGTTTTGGGCACAGTAGAGAAATACAACAAGCAGTATCGCACAGCGGAACTGATGTTCAACTGCGAAATGATACCCGCAGAGAATGTGGGCATCAAGCACGCCAAATGGGACAAGGAGGATGGATACTTCGTGCCACGCGACTGCTACAACAGCTACTTCTATATCGTCGAGGACGACTCACTCACTATCCTCGACAAGTTTAAGCTGCACGGCACGCCCTATATCCAGCACCTCACGGGCGGCAGCGCCCTGCACCTCAACCTCGATGAGCATCTCTCCAAAGAACAATACCGCCAACTACTCCACGTGGCCGCCACCGAAGGTTGCAACTATTTCACCTTCAACATACCCAACACCATCTGTAACGACTGCGGCCACATCGACAAACGGTATCTGAAGGAGTGCCCTGTCTGCCACAGCAAGAATGTGGACTATATGACCCGCATCATCGGCTACCTGAAGCGTATCAGCAACTTCTCTCAAGGCCGACAGGAGGAAGCACATCGCAGATACTATCACGATAAAAAATGAGAATTGAAAATAGCCTGAGTGCGCCAGCCAATTCTCAATTCTCATTTTTCAATTCTCAATTATGTTAAAGTATCTCAACACCGACATTGTATTCCAAGAGGTACCGGACGAGACCTCTTTGGCCATCAACATCACAGGGTGTCCCTGTCGGTGTCCAGGATGCCACAGCCCTTATTTGTGGGCGGACACAGGGGAGCCACTCAACGCCGAAGCCATAGACTGCCTGATGGCAGAACATGGCAAGGGCATCACCTGTGTCTGCTTTATGGGAGGCGATGCCGCGCCCCACGAGGTGGAAGGCTTGGCAGCATACGTCCACCAGCGTTATCCCCAGCACAAAGTGGCGTGGTACAGCGGTCGGCAATATATTCCACACAATATCGACAAGCAGCAGTTCGACTACATCAAGGTAGGTCCCTATATCGCCCACCTCGGCCCACTACAATCCGACTTGTGCAACCAACACATGTTCAAACGCCAAACCGACGGCAGCTTTCTAGACATTACCGCCCGTTTTCGCAGGTCGGCACTCCTTAGTCCTACCCCAGCCCATCACCCTTAAGCATACCCCCTTTTCGGTCATTCCTCTACCTACAATTCCTTGCACTCTTCCAGTAATCTGCGACCCAGTTCGTAGGCCTTCTGCAGGTCTTGGGGAAAACGTGTTTCGTGCATCTGTGCTTTGTGTTCGGCTGGAAGCATGGCAGCATCGTAGCGACTGTAGTCGTTAAACTGGTAGGTGTCGAAACTATATAGAATTTCTGTGGGGCCAAACATACCCAGCTGGTGCGCCGTGGTGTCCATCAAGATATGGTAGTTGTTAGCACGATACATTTCCTCATTGGGACAATTCATGGTAAAGATGGATGCGGAACGTTTCTTCTTATTAATAACAGGACTGCGAAAGTCGGAATAGTTCACCGCAGGGAAGATGAGCCTCTCCATAAAGGCACGGAGATTTGCCGAAGGATAGCCACAGTAAATGGGCGACCCACACACCAAAACGTCGGCCTCAACGGCTCGTTCCATGACAGGTTTCAAGTCATCCGGGAACGAGCATACGCCCTTCTTTCCACCCTTTACCTTGCAAGCAAAGCAGCTCATGCAGCCTTTATAATTTAGATTACGGTCATATAGGTTGACCATTTCCACTTCGGCGCCAGCCTCTTGTGCACCCTCTAGGGCTTTCTGCAGCAGTTGCGCCGTATTCCACTGCTTACGAGGACTTCCATTGACAAATAATGCTTTTACCATAACATAATAGTAAACGACAAAGTGCCACAATTATTGTGTCTCGCGCATCCAAGAATAGATAAGCCTGCAAAATGAAATATATCGTGTACGATACAATGTTAAAGTATCATAAATAACGCACTTTATTGTTTGTTATTTAGAAAATACTTGTATCTTTGCATCGTAAACGATATAAATAAATAATCACTTAAAACATTACAATCATGGATTTTAACGCTACACTTCAGGTTTCACAATTAATCGTAAACGAACTCACGGAAGGTGCTTTTGTGCACAAAATGCAGGGTCTGCTGTTCAAATCGCAGGGCTTTGAGAAACTCGGTCAGAAGTATCTCGACCACTACACCGAGGAGATGGAATGGGTCGAAAAGTACACCAACCGCATGCTCGACCTCGGCTGCGTGCCGCAGGTGAAGCTCGACAAGGAGTGCAAACTGATTGAGGACGCCAAGGCATATATCGAGGAGGACCTCCGCATCCAGCGCGAAGGCGTGGAGTCGCTCTATCAGATGATGCCCTCCCTAGCTTCCGACCCCACCACCTACGACATCACCAAAGCTTACCTTGCCGACGAGGAGGAAGACCTCTACTGGAGTGAGGAACAGCTCGACCTGATCGAGAAAATCGGTATGCAGAACTGGCTCATGCGCCAAATGTAATCCACATTTACAAGCAGCATGAAAAACGCTATAAGATACTACAGCAAGTTCGGTCATTCTAAGATGATGGCAGAGGCCGTGAAAGACCTTGTCGGGACAGAACCTCAGACGGTCAACGAGCCTTTGGCGGAGGGTGTCGACACACTCTTGCTGGGAGCCGGTGTAATGATGGGCAAAGTGAATGGCGACGTGTTCAAATTCATCAACACCCTTTCACCCGACAAGGTGAAACGCGTGGTGTGCTTCGGCTCATGCGCTATCATCAAGTCGCCCGTGCCCCAGATGCGCAAGGCTCTTGAGGCCAAAGGCATCAAGGTCGATAGCCGCGAGTTTGTCTGCCCAGGCGCCATGGGACCCATCAAGGCTGGGCATCCCAACGACGAGGACATCAAGAATCTCCGTCAATTTGTAAAAGACATTCTAAACAATTAATAGCAGAAAACAACTATGGCAACGATATACGATTACAAAGCCCTCGCCAGCAACGGTAAGGAGATTGACTTCGCCGATTTCAAGGGCAAAGTGCTGATGATTATCAACACCGCCAGCAAATGCGGCTTCACCCCCCAGTTCGACGGACTTGAAGCTCTCAACGAGAAGTATCGCGACCGCGGTTTGGTGATGCTCGGATTCCCCTGCAACCAATTCGCCAATCAAGACCCTGGCACCGACAGCGAAATCACCGAGTTCTGCCGCGTCAACTACGGCGTCACTTTCCAGATGATGAAAAAGGTGGACGTGAACGGCAAGGAGGAACATCCTATCTTCACCTACCTCAAGGAGCAGGCCCCCAAAGAGGAGGTCAAAGGCCTCAAGGCCAAAGCCGCCGCCGCTATGTTCAACAAAATCAGCAAATCTGTTGAGAAAGATAGCGACATTAAGTGGAATTTCACCAAGTTCCTCATCTCGCGCGACGGCACACGTGTCGAGCGTTTTGCTCCCACCACCGAGCCTAAAGACATTGAGAAAGCCATTGAATCGATGTTGTAATGCACGAGCAGCTAAAATTAGGCAACCAGCTATGCTTTAGACTATACACAGTCACACGGCTTATCACGCAGGCCTACCGCCCACTGCTTGAGCCGCTGGGGTTGACCTACCCACAATATCTAGTAATGATGGTGCTGTGGGAACAGGACAACCAGACTGTGGGTGACATCGGTCGCCGCCTCATGCTTGATACCAACACCCTCACGCCCTTGCTGCAACGCATGGAGCGCGAGGGCCTGTTGGTTCGCACCCACGGCATCGCCGATGGACGGCAAACACTGGTAAGCCTCACCAAGAAGGGCATCCACCTCGAGGAACAAGCTAAGGACATACCCGAATGCATGTCTCAAAACTGGCATGGCGACACGTTGAACAACGACCAAATAAACAGCATGGTAACAGCCGTCGACACGTTGATTGAGGGATTACGTTAACCCCCACAAGAAATACCCACTTCATACATGGACTTATCAAAATACATGGCGGAAAGCATCCGCAACATTATGGCAAAGGCATACCTCAACGTGCTTTCCAATCCACGCGAGGCACGCTTTGCCCACCGTATGCAGAAACTTTTCACCGCCTCGGAAAAACGGCGTGCCCAAGTGCTGGAGCAGGAAAATATCGAAGTGCCCCCATTCCTCATTGCCAGCATCGCCACTGCATGCAACCTGCAATGCAAGGGCTGCTACGCCCGCAAAAACGGCATCGCCACCGCCATGGGCGAGTCTGGCAAGAAAACCCTCAATCCTCAGCAATGGCAAGCCATCTTCCGCGAAGCAGCCGACATGGGTGTCAACTTCGCCTTGCTGGCTGGTGGCGAGCCCCTCACCCGTCGCGACCTATTGGAACAGATAGCACATGTGGAAGAGATGATTTTCCCCATCTTCACCAACGGTACTATGCTGGGCGAAAGCTACCTCACATTCTTCAAAGAGCACATGAACATGGTACCCATCTTCAGCCTTGAAGGTGATTTGGAACAGACCGACAATCGTCGCGGAAAAGGAGTGTACCGTTTGGTGGAACAAAGTATGCAGCGCCTCAAGGAGGCAAAGCTGTTCTTTGGCAGCAGCATCACCGTCACCACCGAGAATTACCTTGCCGTTACCGACCCCGACTATGTGCGACAACTACGCGACAAGGGATGCAAACTCATCTTCTATGTGGAATACGTCCCCCTCGACGAAAGCACTGCCCATCTGGCATTTGCCGACGAACATGTGGCAGCCATGGAGCAACGGCTGGAACAGCTACGCAACGATATCGGCGACATCATCCTGCTCTCCTTCCCAGGCGACGAGAAAGCCCTTGGTGGATGTCTTGCCGCCGGACGTGGATTCTTCCATATCGGTCCCGACGGCGCCGCCGAGCCTTGCCCCTTCTCCCCCTATTCTGATAGCAACGTGGCAACGCTGGGACTCCGCAAGGCCATGCAGTCCCCACTTTTCCAACACATCCGCGATGCCCGCGCCTTAGGCTGGGAACACACTGGCGGATGCACCCTCTTCGAACACAAAGAGGAAGTTGCGGCAATGCTGAACTGAGTTTTATCGACTAAGAAGCAAGCATCAGGGGAAAACCACCCATTCCTTTTATACCCAACTAAATACATAATACACTAAGCCGCCCAACCTCTAGGCAGCCTCGCTCCTAGTAGTAACGACGCATCAGCCGTGGCACTCACTACCGTTCTTCTTGCCGCCGATAACCACTACGGTGCTGAGGTCTGAGCATTTCTGACTGTTCTTCAGTTTGGTCTTGCTAATCTCAATCGTACCCACTTCCTCACCATTCACATAGCTGGTGCAGGTGCAGTTCTTCGAACATGAGGCAAACAAACCCACAACGACCACTAATGCGCAGGATAATACAACTTTCTTCATTGTACAATAGTTATTTATAAAACTTATTATTTCATTTCAAGATGCAGCGATACGCAAAAATCTCAAATGTAAGGCAGGCTGTATGTATTACTGCCCAATCTTCAACTTCTTCTTCATCTCCTTCGACAATGCATCCTTGTGTATCATGATGGTGATAGTCTTGTAGCGGAAGTAGGCCTTGCTGCAGAAGAACATCCCTTTGAACTCGCCGTTGTAGTTGCCCCAGCTGTTCTTGACTAGATAGTATTCGTTGCCCATCTGGTCTTTGGCTGTTCCGTAGATGAGCATCAGGTGGTCATCGTTGGTCTCGTGGTTGTCCCAACCCAGCTGGCGTTCCTCTGGGGTGACCCACCGCTGAGGCGTGGGGTGCTCAGCCGCCTCGTCCTGTATAGCCTTGGCAGTCATGCCTGTCCAATGCGCCAAATCACTACCAGCAAGGGCGTCTTTGTCCACACTGGTGGCAGGCAGCACACAGAAACCCTTCTTATTCCCCAGCCTAAAACCCTGCTCGCTCACGTCGGCGTCCCAACCCACGGGATAACCCTGTGCGATAGCATAATCTGTAATGGCCATCAGCTCGTCCAGCGTGACGTTATACGACAAGTCATGCCGCCAGTTGTCGGGACTCTCCACGGCAAAGGTCTTATACAGCGGCTCGTGCAGAAATGCCGTCACCTGTATATAATCGTCCGCCCTCAAGCCTGTCGACTCGTAGAACGACAGCGGCGTGTAGCTCTTGCCCTTATAGGTAAACCGCTCGGGCGGCACACCCAGATACACCTGATGCACCGCACGGATAGCCTTCATACACAGCAGCTGATAACTCGAGTCGCTCTGCAAACTGCTACTTCCTGCGGCGGCCTTCACCATGGGATTGGTCATCGCACTCAGCTCGCTGTGGTTCGACAGGCTGTCGCGATACATCACACCGGGCCGCATCTGTTCTTCGGGCACCAAGCCATAACGCTCCATCACATGCAGCAGGTCGCCAAAGCAACCACCCTGCGAGAACGAGATGTCGCCATGTGTGCGTATCGACGCCATGGCACGGTCACAATAGTCGTTGTAGGCGTTAAACATCTCGCTCAAGTCATACTCACCCTTGCCCATACGCAGCAATTCCGCCTCAATAAACGCTGTGCCGGCATAGTCCCAACATGTACCCGCCTTCGCCTGATTCTTCACAGGCGTTACAGGCAGTTCCTTGACGATGGTAAACTTATAACCATCCTCCTTTTTCTCGTTCGTGGTGGTCTGTGCCACCGCCGCAAAGCCCATCAGCACTGCGGCAAAAATAATAGTAATTCTCTTCATATTTTTATATTATTCAATCATATCAATCCATTCTTCTTCAACAGCAATTTCAATTCACCGTCTGTAATATTTTCACGGTCAGACTTATCGTATATCTGCAACAATGTCACTTCTGAATCCGATGCACTAAACACCACAGCATGAGTTATCACCCTTGCTCCACCACTTTTACCCTTCTGTTTTGAAGCGATGGCAAGTCTAACCTTACGCAATCCGTATTTTATTTCGGTACCCATCATGGGGTTTTCTCGCAGCTCCGACAAGAAATGGATATAGTCATCTTTCATCGAAGCATAACGCTTACTCAACTTCTTCAGTGTGCGTTCAAACTCTGCAGTCGTATATATCTCACAACTCATCAATCAGTTCCTCCGCACGACGACCCTTGCGACCTGTCGCCTGCATTTCGTGAAACTCTGCAAAAGCACGGTCTAGGCTCTCCAGAACAGCCTCCTTTGTGTCCTCATCTTGTGGGACCACCTCTTTGTATTTCCAACCAAACCCCTTCATCATCCGTTGAAAGAAGGCGAAATCGGTGTTGGGAACACTTAATGTAACTTCTCTCATAGCTTTTAAATTATAATATTATAACGCTATATCCTCGAATTTATTGTGTTCTAACTCATTCTTTTCAACAACACACACCCGTCCAATTCATTAAAATGCTCAGTTTCTTCTAAAAACATACGTTATAGTACCTGTTTGCGTTTCTGGCGCTGACTCTTTTGCACTGAATTGTGCTCTCATTGCCGCCGCTTTTGAAGCAGTACCCATAGATAAATTGAAAATTTTGCTGCCGCACCCGGATAATTCTCAATTCTCAATTTTCAATTCTCAATTAATAAACGCCTGCACCTCCTCTTCCTGTCATATATCTTTCTCCGTCTTTACTATGTTGTTTCCGTTCTCTCACCCAAAACACATACTCGCCAATCGAATAACTCAACTCCCCCAACTCACTCACACTCCGCTTCACCACAAGCCGCACGGTCTTCCCGTTGCACGTCGCGTCGTAATGCCGACCACTCCTATGCGTCTCTTTCAGTTTCCCTTTTGCATAGACATAGTTGGCGATATACACATTCAGCGCATCCTCCACAATAACAGTATCGGGCCAGTCGGCACGGTTCAACTCCGTCCCATTGTAATACACCTTACTGATGTCCAAAGTATCCTTCACCGTCGTCGTGGGCAGCCCCAACTGGGCATTCGCCGAGAATACGAACACGCAAACCATCGCACTAAACAAAATCCATTTATTCATATTGCTAGCCTTATTAACTATACCCCACATAACGATAATATGCGAGTTTTATTGTGTCATCATTCTCTAAGTTTAACCCAAATCGGTCATTAGGGATTATGCCAGATTAGTATTTGTTTCGAGCAGATTGGCCGCATCGCTGGCGAAGGTGAGAAAGGCATCCAGTGAATGCCTTTCAGCTACGGCGAGACAGGGATATGGACAAGATGCCGAACGTTACCCAAGACGAGAGCATAGCAAGCTTGCTTGCTATGCCGAGCCCAAATAACGTCATGGAACATAAAGAAATGCTAATATGCCATAAACAGACCTAAAAAGGACAATTATGATTGAAAAGTCGGCCTAATGACCGATTTGGGTTAATTGTCTAGTTAGCGTTTGGAGTTATCTGGACGCGACACCCTGCTTTTTAGTTTTTACCTTTTACCTTCCCAAAGCGCCAAGGACTAACACATTAACACATTCATTCACGATTCCCCTTCCCTTGCTAGGCGTTGGAGTTCCATCTTGCCGAAGCGCAGGGTGAGGGAGAGGGTGACGAAGCGGCTGTCGGTGTGGGAGGTGCTGTAACTGAGGAGGTAGGGGTTGGTGTTCCACGACTGGGAGCAGTTCCAGTTGAAGAGGTCGGTGACGTTGAGCACCACCGAGAGGCGTTTCTCCCAGAAGTCGGCGCTGAAGCCCATATCAATGGTGTAACCGCTCTGACGCTCGACGAAGAGGTCTTGTGTGGGCGAGGCGTAGTTGCCAGAGAGGTTCAGCCGCACGCGTCCGGCAATGTTGGCCCAGCAGTTGAGGCGGAAACTGTAGGAGGTCATCGTGCTGCTGTAGTGACCTGCCTTGGGGTGGTCCACCTCGTAGCCCGAGCGGTAGAGGTTGGCATACAGGCGGAAGTTGAGCCACGCCACAGGTCGATAGGTGACGTTGCCTTCGACTCCTGCCTTGTAGCTGTTGCCCACGTTGTAGGGCATGCTGTAGCTGATGAGCCGCCCGAGGTAGGGGTCAATCTCGCTGACAGCCTCTTTGCAGTAGTTGATGTCGTTGGTCGAAAGGCGTGCATAACTCTCTATGCCCACAGAGCCGTGGGAGGCGAAATAGCGGTTCCAGCTGAGGTCGACGCTGTGGGTGTGGCCAGCCTTCAACAGGGGGTTGCCCACCTTGTAGGAATCCTCGTCGTAGCGGCGGGCAGTGGAGAGGTTTTCGGCCGAGGGCATAGAGGTGGCGAGGGAGTAGGAGAAGCGGAAGTAGTGCATGCTCTTGGTGCGATAGGTGAGCCGCAGCGAGGGTTTGAGATAGAAATAGGCGAAAGAGGTGTCGTCGGGGAAGAGCGCATCCAAAGAATAGTGGCATCTGTTCCAATAGCCGCGCAACCCCAGGGTCATGGTGACTGCCTTCCACTTGTGCCGCCAGCTGGCAGAGGCGGAGGTCTGTGTGGTGCGGTTGTTCTTATCGAAACGGCGCAAAAGGTCAAGGCTATCCGGCGAACCGCCGGTGGTATTAAACCCGGTGTATGGGCTGACATTATAGTGGGGCGAGGAATAATTAAGATTATACGACGGGTTAAAGGCGATGCCCAGCGTCAGCTCGTCATCGATGCCTAAAGGTCGGTTATAGTCGGCACTGAGGGTGAGGCTGTTGTTGGTCATACCACCAAGATAGGTTTTGTCGAAGTCGCCCAGTTCGGGTGGCAGTATGCCCTCAAGCAGCGTGTAGTCGCGTCGCAGGGTGCGCTCATTGTGGCTGTAGTTGAGGTTGTTGTAGAGGGTTACGGACAGGTTGTGCCCTTCGTTGTCGAACTTGTGTTTCCAATTCAGATTGGCCATTCCCATCAGGTTGAAGTCCCTGCTCTCCTGACTGTTCGTAAAAGTGTAGTGCAACCTCTGCGGGAAGTAATACCATTGGTCGGTGGTGGTGAGCGAATGTTTTGTGGCGGGGAAAGCCACAGCCAAGCCGAAGAAGGAGAGGTCGTTCATCGAGTCGATTTGATAACTGAGGTTAAAGGCTAAGGTGCCGGTATAGCGGTCGGTGTTGTTTTCGGTGGCAGTGTTGCTGGAGGCTGTGGTGTCG
>JAFWQP010000127.1 GCA_017509045.1 Bacteroidales bacterium | reverse complement strand
GGCATAGAGGTGTGCCTTGGTACACACTTCGCTCTCCTGTCCTCGTAGCTTCAATGCAGCGTTGCAGTCCTCGATTGCCTTATCATATTCTTTGTTGTAGACATACAAAGTGGCACGGTTGTTATAGGCCGACCAGCTGGGTTGTAATGCTATGGACTTCGTATAGTTGGCTATTGCTTCTTCAACGTTTCCTTGACATTGAAACACCAATGCCAGATTGCTGTAATAGACTCCCATCATGGGGTTCAGTTCGATAGCCTTGAGGAAGTAGGGCATCGCCTTTCCTAGTTGGTTGAGGCTGCCGTATAGCTCACCTATATTATTGTACGCCTCCGAGCTTTGCGGGTCGACTTGGATAATCTGCTCGTAGAGGGCGATGGCTTCACTGGGGTTTGCGGCTTGAACGGCCTGCTGGTATAGTTTCTGTATAGTCATTTTTTTATTAAAGTAAAAGGTAAAAACTAAAAACTAAAAAGTAGGTTGTCGCACCTTATAGTTTTTACTTTTTTATAGTTTTTACTTTTCTTTAAACGTCATTTTCGTATAATTATTGTTGTCGAGTACAATATTTCTGCGCCAATAACGTTAATATAAAAAATGTAATAGTATGAATACTCGCTCACTGTTCCTTGCCCTGTCTGCCACTCTTTTGCTGATGACAGGATGCCAAAAAGAAGACCGCATCATCCCCGACTGTTCTAACCTGTTTTATGGCATCTACAGTCCTTCCGGTCAGATCAAAGAGGTGTCCACCAACATTTCTGGCGAAAACAAGACACTCCTTGCCACGCAATGGATTGGGAGGCGGCTGATTGCCATAGAATATGCCAATCCATCGAACGAGTCCGACATGATTATAAGCCAATACAACTACGACAGCCACAACCGCTTATCGAGTGTCGACAGCAACATAATATACACCTATGACGCTGACAAACTCCTTACCTCAATTAAGATTATCCGAAATGGCAGGACGCGCACGTTGATGTTCCGCTACAATGGGCAGGTGCAACCTTATAAGGTGATTGATAGCAGCTTCTACCACGAATCAACCAACCCGGCAGAATGGTACAGCAACAGCACCGCCTACAACCTAGAATGGGACAAGGGAAACCTCATTAAGGCCACTCCAACCAATCCCGAAATGGTGCGGTACGAATACCTTTACGACGACAATCACAACCCCTTTTGCGGGCTGGCATGGAGTCCTGTCTTGGAACAAGAAGACCTCCTTCAGCACCCATCCTTCTTCAGCCTCAACAACATTACGGATGTCATAGGGTACAACCCTGACGGCAGCATCAACTACTATTGCCACTACGGCTACGAACTCTATAACACCTGGCCGCAAGTGATATATAAGTCCGTCGGGTTGAACAACAACAGCCCCCAAACATTCAACATCAGCTATCGATAGAGAACAGTAAAAACTAAAAGAATACGTTAATGCGTGAATGTGTTAATGTGTGAATCTTTGATTTACGAATTTACAAATTAACGAATTAACGTTGTACAAGGTGAGAGCAGAGAGAGCTTGCTCGCTATGCCGAGCCAAACAACGTCACGAAGTAACGAATTCAAGATTTACGAATTAACACATTCACAAATTAACGAATTAAAATAACTTTTTAGTTTTTACCTTTTACTTCAATATTTTAACACATTCAAATCATGATTATCACCACCACCCCCACCATCGAAGGACACCAGATTGTTGAATACCACGGTGTCGTATTCGGAGAAGTTATCACCGGTATCAATTTTGTAAAGGATTTCTTTGCAGGCATCCGCAACATCGTTGGCGGTCGTTCCAACTCCTATGAGGAAGAACTCAACAATGCCCGTACCAACGCCATGCGTGAGTTGGAAAATCGCGCTCAACGCCTCGGTGCCAATGCCGTCGTAGGCGTGGACATCGACTACGAAGTCCTCGGCACTAACAATGGTATGCTCATGGTCACCGCCTCCGGCACTGCCGTCACCGTTCGTTGAGTTGAGAGTTGAAAATTGGAAAAGGGCTCCGCCAACCTTCTTAGTTCATAGTTCTTACTTCTTACTTCAAAGATTGGCTGCCGCCCCAATTTCTTAGTTCATAGTTCTTACTTCATGAAAAAGGCACTCTTAATAGGTGCGGCACTCCTTCTCCTCGCTACCACAGCTTCGGCACAGAACGTAGACACCGCCAATCATTCCGATGAATTGTTTGTCGAGTATGAGGAAGATCCTGAATTCCCCGGCGGCCTCGAAGCGTTGCATAAATTCATCGAAGAAAACATGCAATATCCTCAGATAGCTGCCGAGAACTGTATTGGAGGACGGGTATATGTGCAATTCGAGGTTGACACAGACGGCACAGTGCAGAATCCGAAAATCCTACGCGACATCGGAGGCGGTTGTGGCGAGGAGGCTCTGCGAATAGTGAGGCTGATGCCCAAATGGAAACCTGGCAGATTCTATGGCAAGGTCGTCAAGACAACATTCAATGTGCCTATTTTCTTCGACAAGAAAAAGCACTGCATCCCTCTAATACATTATGACCCAATAGAACCATAAATCATAACTTTCTCGCCACCCATCCCAAATGCTCAACCTCCTGATGATTGTCGGACTTTGTGGAGGCTTCACCACCTTTTCCACCTTCTCACGCGAAAGCCTCACATTGCTACAGAGCGGCCAGTACGCAGCCCTCGTTACCTATATTCTCCTAAGCCTAATTGTTGGCATTGCCTTTAGCGCCACAGGCTACGTCATCACTCGATGAAGTGTATCTCTATTCGGGATATAGAAATTATGGTGAGTTCTATTACTAAATAGCAGTTTTAGTGCGTGTTCCATGTGATAATACTATTATTGAGGTCTGTGCCGCTTTGCAATTCGGTCTTTACAGCTGTGGGGCAGGTAATGGTGCATGCACCGGATTCTGAAGCGAGGTTATAACACATTCTATCTTTACAAACGTTACCATAAATGCCACTCATATCAAAGTTATAAAGATTGAGACTTGTTAATCTGCTACAATTGTAGAACATCTCTGACATGTTTCTCACTTTCTCGGTGTTGAAGCTGGAGAGATCAAGGCTGGACAAGCTGTTACAATTATAGAACATCCCTCTCATATCGTACACATTAGCAGTGTTAAAGCCGGATAGATCAAGGCTGGACAAGCTGTTACAATTATAGAACATCCCTCTCATATCGTACACATTAGCAGTGTTAAAGCCGGATAGATCAAGGCTGGACAAGCTGCTACAGCCCTCGAACATCCCATGCATGACTTCCACTTTCTCGGTGTTGAAGTTGGAGAGATCAAGGCTCGTCAAGCTACTACAATTAAAAAACATTGACCCCATGTATTCCACATTCGAAGTGTTGAAATTGGAGAGATCAAGGCTCGTCAAGCTACTACAATTAAAAAACATTGACCCCATGTACTCCACATTCGAAGTGTTGAAACTGGAGAGATCGAGGCTGGTCAGGTTGCTGCAACCTCTGAACATCTCACCCATATCCACGACATTTGCAGTGTTGAAGTTGGAAAGATCGAATCTGGTTATGCCGCTACATTGATTAAACATACTACCCATTGTTTTAACATTTGCAGTGTTGAAGTTGGAAAGATCGAGACTGGTTAGGCTGCAGCAGGTATCGAACATATACCTCATAAATACCACATTCTCTGTATTGAAGCTGGAGAGATCGAGGCTGGTTAGGTTGTAGCAACCCCAGAACATTGAAGACATATCCGTGACATTGGAGGTGTTGAAATTGGAGAGGTCGAGGCTGGTTAGTTTGCAAAAAGAAAACATATAGGACATATCCGTGACATTGGAGGTGTTGAAATTGGAGAGGTCGAGGCTGGTTAGGTTGTTGCAACCATAGAACATTCCACCCATACTCCTGACATTGGAAGTGTTGAAGCTGGAGAGATTGAGGCTGGTTAGGTTGTTGCAACCATCGAACATTCCACTCATACTCCTGACATTGGAAGTGTTGAAGCGAGAAAGGTCGAGGCTAGTTAGGCTGCTGCAATCATAGAACATAAAAGACATATCCGTGACGTTTTCAGTATTGAAGTTCTCTCCAAAATCAATACTGGTGATTTCACTTTTTTCATAAAACAACTTGCCACAGTCTGCATTGGCATTAATTCTATCGGCTATAGTAGAAACCACCCATGTGGTGCCGTCCATATATCCATAAATTGGATAAGGAGATGTGGATGTGGAAAGTGTGGTTCTCGATGTGATGGGGTTATTGTATTCAAAACGTATAGCTGTGGCATTCTGTGGAATAGCCCTATTGAATGTTGGGCCAGCTACAAGTTCGGCAGAGGTTTGGGTCAATTCATCCACATTAACAGTAATGTTGGTGATAGTGTTGTGAGCCACAGCGGCATCTTCGATGGTTATAGTTTTAGAGCCTGTGGGAGTAACAACGGTTACGGTCAAGTTGTTTCGTACGGAGAATTCTGGCACTATCACATCAAAGTATTCTGTTGCCAAAGGCTCGACAGTTTTCATCGGGGTGTTGTCTGTCTTGCAGAGTTTAACCGAATGTGAACCTGTTGCAGAGTAAATAGCTATAGCATCCGTGCTGTCGCCCGTGATAGTGGCAGCACCCGCACCGCTGAGGTAGGCTTGTTCGGCTGTGAGGATAATGCTCGTGATGGGAAGCTGGGCATTGGTAGCGTTGCTTACATACACCCTCACCACTGAGCAGAGGTTATGAAAGCAGAGGGTGATACCACTGTTGATATAAGCACCCATAGGGACATCCACCCGTTGATGTGCCCCCTCCATCTCAAAGACCTGTGTCGTAGGCAGGGTTACAGCGACAGAGTGGCTGCCGTTGATATTGTCATCGCTGTTGGTGAGAATACCAACAGGGAAGATGGCACGATAGCCTGAGGTACTGATTGTCACATTAGGTATTGCGGCAGAGTTTGCCATCGATATCTTCTGTAACGTGTAGTCGGCATCGTTAATTCTTATCTGGTCACCATTATGCCAATAGGGTGTAGGGGCGTTGATATAAACTTTTGAGTCGTTGTTGACTTCAGGGATGACCGCATGGAGTGTGACAACATCTTGGTCTTTTTGGCAGCTGACGACACTGAGGGCCATTAGAGCTGCAAAGAAAGAGAAAATGATTGGCTGCTTCATAATGCTTCTTTTTTTTATGCTTGATGATTTGATAAATTGGTTTCCTATTCGCCTTATAGACACAAGAAGTCCTTATTTTTTGCAAAATGGCTTGTAAAAAAAAGTTAAACTTTCTTAATGAAAGAATCAATAACCAGTATATCAAATAATTAATTGATAGCAAAAAAAGTAATAAGATAGACTCTACGTCCGATATTTCAAACGTTGTCTTGCCTCATTATGATAGTGTCAATTACAATACAAAATACGTTCTCCGAATTCGTTAATTTGTTAATGTGTTAATTCGTTAATCTTTGGTGCGCCAAGGACTAACACGTTAACACATTAACACATTAACACATTCAAGGCTGTTGTTGGCTGAGGCAATGGAAGCTGCCAAGACCCCACACAATGTCGGTGCTGTCGATGCCGACAATCTCACGGTCGGGGAAACAGGCTTCAAGTATGTACGCCGCCTCGTTGTCGGTGATGCAGCGATAGGTGGGAAAGATGACCTTGTGGTTTGCCACATAGAAATTAGCATAACTGGCGGGCAGACGCTGGTTGTCGTAAAAAACCATGTCGGGCATAGGCAGTTCCACGATGGTGGGCTGTTTGCCATTTGCCAGACGGCATTTATTCAGTGCCTTCAGGTTATCCTGCAGCACCTTGTAGTTCTCGTCCCAAATATCCTCTTCAACGGCGGTGATGATGATGTCCTCGGCTATGAAACGGCTGAGGTCGTCGACATGTCCGTCGGTGTCGTCGCCCATAATTCCGTCGCCCAACCAGATGATATTTTCCACGCCGTAATAGTCACGCAGATAGTCCTCTATCTGTCCTTGATTCAAGTGGGGGTTTCGGTTAGGATTCAGCAAGCACGAAGTGGTAGTGAGCAAGTCCCCTACCCCATTCACGTCGATGCTGCCGCCCTCCATCACAATGCCTGGCTCGAACAGTTCCAAAGCCTCGTCCTGTTTTTTCAAACAGTTGTAGATATGCACCGGTATCTGTGTGTCCAACTCATAGGGGTACTTGCCGCCCCATGC
The DNA here is from genome assembly GCA_017509045.1 of Bacteroidales bacterium. Taxonomy (GTDB): domain Bacteria; phylum Bacteroidota; class Bacteroidia; order Bacteroidales; family P3; genus Colimorpha. Next base: position 52,725 of record JAFWQP010000127.1, on the reverse strand, counting down.
GTTGTGGTTCCAATTCACCATAGCGCGTTTCTTAGCATCATTGCGGTTGAGCAGGAAGGCTGGCCCGTGGTCACGACACCAAGCATCGTTGGTCGGAAACTGATGGAAGAACACCCTCTTCATGTCTGTGCCAATCTCTGCCAAAGCTTCGGCAACATGGTCCTCCATGCGCTGGTCGTCTACGTTGATATGCACCTCCTCGTCCTCTGCCAACACTTTGATGAACAGGTGGTAGGAAGGAAATATCGTCTCTATCTTACCTGGCCACGAATCCTCGTTGTGCGGGTAGCTGAGCCATGTTGCCTTATGTTCTGCCCATTCGGCGGGCATGTAATATCCTAGTTCCTTGGGAGTCATTTCTTAATTGAGAATTGAAAATTGAGAATTGATAGTTTGAATTCGTTAATTCGTTAATTTGTTAATTCGTAAATTCGTTAATCATTGATGCGCCAAGGACTAACACATTCACACATTCACACATTAACTCATTCTTATTTTTTATTTAATTCTCATCGATGTAACGTTTGAGGATGGGTGCGTAGCTGTCTATGCGGCGGTCGCGGTAGTAGGGCCAATGGCGGCGGTAGTGGTCGCTTTCGTCCAAGTCAAGTTCCTCCACATGCAGTGCCTCTTCCAGATGCGGTGCCTGATACAGCACCCGTCCAAAGGCATTGGTGATGAAGCTGCCTCCCCAGAACTGCATACCGCCCTCCAAACCCGTGCGGTTCACGCTGATAACGGGCACCCCGTTCGCCACCGCATGACTGCGCTGAATGGTTTGCCAAGCCTCGTACTGCTCGCGATTGTCGTGCTCGTTCTGTCGCACGTCCCAGCCGATAGCCGTGGGGAAGAACAGTAGCTGTGCCCCCATCAGGCTGGTGATGCGCGCTGCTTCGGGATACCACTGATCCCAGCAAATCAACACGCCTAGCGTGGCAAACTTAGTCTTAAACACCTTATACCCCAAGTCGCCCGGAGTAAAATAGAATTTCTCGTAGTAACCCGGGTCGTCGGGAATATGCATCTTGCGGTACTTACCCAGATATGTGCCGTCTGCATCAATCACTGCAGTAGTGTTATGGTACAGCCCTTCAGCGCGTTTCTCAAACAGCGAGCACACCAGCACCACGCCCAGCTCCTTCGCCAACGCCATAAAGTGTTGGCAAGTGGGGCCTTCGGGTATCGGCTCTGCCAATTGGAAATTGACATAACGTTCCTCGTCGCAGAAATAGAGCGACGCAAACAGTTCCTGCAAACAAATAATCTGTGCGCCCTGCGCTGCCAGTTCGCGCACCTTCTCCGTGTAGCGGACAATATTCTGCTGCTTGTCCTCCACGCACTTCATCTGCGCAATACCTACCTTGACTTTCATTGAGTTGTCAATTAATAATTGGTTTATTTAATGATGCAAAGATACACAAAAAAAATCATCCATTAAGAAAAAACTTCTTTCAGATAGTAGCTCTGAAGGGGAAACCACTCCCATAACTGGCTTAGGAACACATTTTTGCCACATTTCATCGCGATAATAATTATCAATACGAACTAGCCGATTGGCATATTTGATTTTTCAGAATTGGTTCGGCTGCTAAATATCTGTTACTATTATTGATTCTTCTGACTAATACGTGGGTGAAACACACTTTTATGCGCTACAGTGCTACAGTGCTACAGTTAGAGTTCGGGTGCTTATTATTAAACCCAAATCGGTCATTAGGACGGAAAGCACTCAGAAATCATTTTGTTTTGTCCTTTTCATGCCATAGTGGCATTTCTTTCGGAATCTTACTGACGAAATCATCTCGCCGTAGCCCGCTACGCCTTCGCTGGTTTCGTCAGTAATCTTCTCGAAACAAATACCACTCTGACATGAAACCTAATGACCGTTTTGGGTTAAATGAAATAATATCTATATATTTATATATCAAATATATAAATGTATAAATATTGGTTTTTGATAAGTGTAAAACGAACTGTAGCAACTGTAGCACTGTAGCAGATTGTTTCGTTGAGTCGTAATAATATCTTGTTCCTTTCTTCGTCATTTATCCTATAGTTATACTTTAGTTATACCTTAGTTATTCTATATATAATAGTATAACTAAGGTATAACTAAGGTATAACTAAGGTATAACGATAGAAGCCATTAAGAGGGCAGAATGTTAGTATAATAGATTAAAAATGGGTCGTAACTAAGTGGTTGCGACCCGAATAATGTGATTTCTTATCGATTATGTTCGAAAAGCGGGAAATCGGGGTATCAGTTGCGGATACGAAGCTCGGTGGTGCCTTTGGAGTTTTGGAGGGTTGCGGTGGCGGAGTGGGTTTTGCCGTCGCGGTAGTAGGAGATGTCGACGTGGTCGCCCGGGTTAAAGCGGCCAAGTTCTTCCATCATCTCGGCAAAACTGTTGACGGACACGCCTGCCACACTCAGCAGGAGGTCGCCGTTGCGCAAGCCTGCCTTATCGGCTGCCGAGCCGGGCACCACTCGTGCCACAAGGACTCCCTTAACTTCGGAAAGGGACATCTTGGCAGCAATCTCGGAGTTCATCTCCAGCACATTGACACCCAAGTAGGCACGCTGCACATAGCCGTAACGACGGAGGTCGTTTGCCACTTTTTGGACAAGGTTGGAGGGGATGGCGAAACTATAGCCAGTGTAGTAGCCGTCGGCGGAAGCAATGGCGGTGACGATACCAATCAGTTTGGCGTCGGCATTGACGAGGGCTCCGCCTGAGTTGCCCGGATTAACGGCGGCATCGGTTTGGATGAACGCCTCGATGGTGCTCTCTTTGCCGCGGGTGTTCTCAATAATGCCCATGTTGCGGGCTTTGGCGCTGATGATACCGGCGGTGACGGTGGAGGTGAGGTTGAAGGGATTGCCGATAGCTAGGACGGGCTGTCCGACACGGGCCTCGTCGCTATTGCCGAAAGCGATAGGCTTGAGATTGTCGGCTTCAATTTTGATTAAAGCCAAGTCGGTGGCGGGGTCGGTGGCGATGAGTTTGGCGTTGAGCACACGCTTGTCGTTGAGGGTGACGCTGATACGCTCGGCATCCTGCACCACATGGTTGTTGGTGACAATATAGCCTTCGTCGGAGATGATCACGCCCGAGCCGTAGGCGCTATATTCTTGGCGCTGGACGCCCTGATTGATGATGAAGCCGAAGAACGACTGATAGAGGGGCGTAAGGCGGGCTTGGATGGTGCGGATGTGCACCACGCCGTCGATGGTTTGGGATGCTACGGTGCTGAAGTCGGTGACCGGAAGCGTCTGTGGATAATTGTTGGTCGGCACATTTGTCTGCTCATTGTCCTGCGCACACGAAGTGATTAATACCGACAAGAACGCAATACTTAAAAACAGCTTTTTCATGTTTGAGTAGTTTTAAATGTTTAATAGATTTGAAATTAGAGGATAGTAGTGTTGATAGGCATCGTTTTTTGTTGACTTATTAATTTCACATTATAAACAAAAATGAATAAAAAATATTGTATGTTTAATATTTTTTGTATTTTTGCAACATGAAAATAATCATTATTGGCACCGCCCACCCCTACCGTGGGGGACTGGCGGCTTTCAACGAACGTCTGGCGACCCAGTTTCAAAACGAGGGACACGAGGTGGAGATGTATACATTCACTTTACAGTACCCCAAGTTCTTGTTTCCGGGCAAGACGCAGTATACCGACGCTCCTGCCCCAGCGGGGCTGAAGATTACAAGGCGTATCAATTCCTGCAATCCGCTGAACTGGTGCGCTGTGGGTAAGGAGATACGTCGCAAACGTCCCGACTTGGTGGTGTTTGCCTATTGGATGTCGTTTATGGCACCCTGTTTCGGGAAGATTGCCCGTGTGATAAAGAAGAATAAACATACGCGCTGCATAGGACTAGTGCACAATATGATACCGCACGAACCTAACGTGCTGGACAAGCTGTTTCCTGGCTATTTCGTCAAGGCGATGGATGGGTTTACCACCCTGTCGCAGTCGGTGGCGCACGACATAGAGAAGTTGGACCACAAGGGCAAGCCCAAGAGTTGGGCACCCCACCCTATCTACGACCATTATGGCGAAAGAATAGAGAAGGCGGAGGCGCGCAAACAGTTGGGGCTGAGCGTGGATGGAAAATATGTGCTATTCTTCGGCTTTATCCGCGACTACAAGGGGCTGGACCTGTTGATAGATGCCTTTGGCGACCCACGGTTGCAGGATTGTGGCGCTAGGCTGCTGGTGGCGGGTGAGTTCTACGGCGACCCTGCACCTTATCTGAACCGCATCCGCTCGCTCGACATCAACGACATAGTGGTGCTGCACAACGACTATATCCCCGACAGCCGTGTGAACCTATATTTCGGTGCCTGCGACATAGTGGCTCAGCCCTATAAGACCGCCACGCAGAGCGGTGTGACGCAGGTGGCTTTCCACTTTGAGAAGCCCATGCTTGTAACCAACGTGGGCGGACTGCCTGAGATAGTGCCCGACGGCAAGATAGGCTATGTGGTGGAACCCAACGCCCAAAGCATTGCCGACGCATTGCTGAAGTTCTACAAGGAAAACCGCGAAGAGGAATTTATCGCAGGCGTGCGCGAAGAGAAGCAGAAATATGGCTGGGACCGCATGACGGCAGCGGTGCTAAAGGCTTATTCGAGGATGTCGGAATAATCAAAAAAAAGTTGAATAATAATAAAAACAATATAATATGGATTTGAGAAAACTCTTTATTACAGCTATGCTGTTGGCTTTGGCACTGCCTGCCACTGCCCAGCACAAGACCACCCTCTACGACAGCACCTGCGTGGTGATGGAGGAGTCGGGCTTGAGCCATGTTATCAACCATCAGCGCATCCGCGCCAACGACTTCGACGGATGTCGCGACCTCGCCACCCTGAAGGTAGACTACGACCCGCTGTCGGCCTACGTAGAGTTTCGCCAAGTGGTGGTGCACCATCGCGACGGCAGCGCAGAGGATGTGCTGCTGCGGGTATACGACTACGTTGCTCCTGCACGTCTCATCTATTGGGGTGCGAGCCAGAAGATGGTGCAGGTGGGACACCTCGACCCCGGCGACGAGGTGGAGTACACCACCTATCGCAAGGGCTTCACATACGCCTTGCTGGGTGACAATGAAGACGACAAATATGTGCCGCCCATGCGGGGTCATTTCTACGACATTGTGCCCTTCTGGAGCGACAACCCTGTGAACAAGAAGGTGTACAGCGTCAGCGTGCTGACCAGCAAGAACCTCCGCTTCGAATTGTACAACTGCATGGCCGACAGCATCTGCACCGTGAAGATCGACAGCACAGTGGATGGCGACCGCACCATTTATACATTTACTAAAACGGGCATTCAACCCCTCAAACGCGAGCCCGCTGCCCTTGCCAACAACGATATACAGTGCAAACTGTTGCTCAGCACCAGCCCCAACTGGCAGGCTAAGTCGATATGGTTTTATGGCGTGAACGAGGACTACGGCAGCTTTGTGCCCACCCCCGAGGTGCAGGCTAAGGTGAACGAGTTGTTGGTTCCTGCCAAGAACGAGCAGGACAGCATCAGCATCCTTACCCACTGGGTGGCGGACAACATCCGCTATGCCGGCATCAGCATGGGACCAGGCGAGGGCTACACGCTGCACAATGCCCAGATGAACTACACCGACCGCTGCGGCGTGTGCAAAGACAAGGCCGGTATGCTGATAGCCATGCTCCGCGCTGCGGGATTTAAGGCCTATGCCGCTATGACTATGGCCCACGAGCGTATCGACCGCATCCCTGCCGACCAGTTCAACCACAGCGTCTGTGCCGTGCAGCACAGGGATGGTCGCTTCGAAATGCTCGACCCCACATGGGTGCCCAACGTGCGCGAACTGTGGAGCAGTGCCGAGCAGCAGCAGGGCTACCTGATGGGACTGCCCGAGGGAGCCGACCTGATGTACACCCCCCTTTCGGCACCTGAGAAACACTATGTGAAAATCACAGGCAACAGCACCATCAGCGCCGACGGTACCCTCAGCGGCACCATCACCATCACCGCCGAAGGTCAGAGCGATGCCGCTGTGCGTCGCATCTTCAACTGCCGTACAGCCGAGTGGAAACGCAACATGGAGCGCGAACTGTTGCGCATCGCTCCTGCCGCCCGTATCACCAAGATAACCCACACCGACAACGACCGCTACCTTGAACACCCAGTGACGATAACCTACACCTACACCATACCCAAGTATGCAACCATCGACGGCAAGACCATCGCATTCACTCCCCTCACAGCACGCAACTTCTTCAGCCGTGCCATGGGCCACCTCAATTTCGATGCCACCCCCGAAAGCCGCACACAACCCTTTGCCGATGCCTGCTCGAGGTTGGTCGACATCAAAGAGACTATCACCCTGCCCGCCGAATACAAGCAGCTGCATTTCCCCTTCGTCAACGGTGTGGCAGACCCCGCCGCCAGCTTCGGCTGCCAATACTGGATGGAAGGCAACACCCTCACCTTTGCCGAGACAGCCATGCTAGGCAAGCGAGTTTACAACGCCACCGACTGGAACTGCTTCCGCCAGGTGGTCGCCAACCAAAAACTTCTTGCCAACACTCCCGTTATACTTACAAAGTAAGAGCTTTGAATGTGTTAACGTGTTAGTCTTTTTTGAATGTGTTAACGTGTGAATGTGTTAATGTGTTAGTCGCTGACGCATCAAAGATTAACGAATTAACGAATTAACGAATTCAGATTGGCACATCACTGACTCACGAATTAACGAATAAACAAATTAACGAATTAACAAATTATGAAAAAGATAATTCTCACAATAATAACTGCTGTGTTTGCCATCACCGCTATGGCGCAGACACAGCCCGATGCCGAATACAACCTTATCCGCCGCAGCTACAAGCTGAACAACGACGGCTCGATGGACATCCGCTACCGCAAAGAGATAAAACTGCTGCGCAACCGCGCCATCACTGCCTACGCCGACAAGGGCGAGACCTTCATCACCTACAATCCCGCCTTCGAGACACTCACCATCAACGAGTGCTACACCATCATGGCCGACGGCACCAAGGTGGTAACCCCGCAGAACGCCTTCGTGCTGCAACTGCCTAGCGAGTGCACCGAATGCGGACGTCTGAACGACATCCGCGAGATGGCCATCGTCCACACCGCCTTGGAGTACAACTGCACCATAGTGCTCGACTACACCCTGCACCGCGAAAGCAGCCTCTTGGTCGAACGTTTCAACCTCAACCAAGACTGTCCAGTGAAGCGTTACGAGATACGCTATGCCGACGGTCACACCCAAATTGAGAACAACCTACCCCAGACCATCAACGACCCCTACATGCCTGCCCGCAAAGGCTATGATGTGGAGTTCCAACTGGGTGACAAGCCCTCCTACACCGCCGAAGCGGGTCTGCCCGATGCCGCCACCCTGCTTGCCAACCTCAAGAAAAGCAACAGCAAGGAATATGTCATCGCTATCCGCGACTGGGTGGTGGACTATGTACACCTCAACACCGTCGACCTTGCCCGCACCAACTACACCATGACCCCAGCGCACGACGTGTTTGCCAGCAACTGCGGCACCTCTCTCGACAAGACAGGTCTGCTGGCAGCCCTGCTCAACGAGGCTGGATTCAAGGCCACCATCGTCGACAACAGTATCAACGTCTTTGGCGACCGTCCGCTCGAAGTGGAAATCACCCTCGAGGGCAAAACCTACCGCCTCTCCGCCACTCAGAAATCGCCCCTGCTCACCGAAGCCGAGAAAGTAGATGCCGCCAATGTCGCCGCCGCGCCCATCTACCAAGAGCGCAAACTGCAGTGGGAGCCCGAAGCACTGGCCGACGGCTATGTGCGCATCACCCTGCCCGACGAAAAGGGCGGTCTGCAAATCAACCCCGCACTGCTCAACCCTAGCCGCACCAGCGACCTGCAGGCGAGTGTCCGTCCCGAATACTACCACTACACCATGGAGCTGCCCAAAGGCGCCACCATGCTGGGTGGTGACGTGAATATCGAATACACCAACCCTGTCGGCAGCATCAACATCATCATCAAGCAGAAGAAAAACCGCCTGCTCATCACTCGAAGCCTACGCCTGCGCAAGGCTGTCATCACCAAGACAGAATACTCATACTTCCGTCAGTTAATGATAGACTGGAACGGACACAAGGAGCTAATCTTCAGCCTATGAGTGGAGCCACATGGGCATTGATATGTGCCCTCATTTGGACTGTCGGGATGCTCTATTTCGACAGCCGCAAGAAGAAAAAGTAAAACCTCGATTTGGGTTGAAGTAAGAAGTAAGAGCTAAGAACTAAGAATTGGCAGCCGCCCCCAACTTCTTAGTTCTTAGTTCTTACTTCTTACCTCAATAAAACAGCATCGTCCCCACTTGGAATACCAAGAACGCCATCAGCCATGCTAGCACAAGGCTGTTAATTACCGTAAACAACGCCCAGCCGCGACCAGCCTCACGACGTAAAGTAGCTATGGTGGCGACACAGGGGAAGTACAGCAACACAAACATCAGGAAGGCATACGCCTTAACAGGTGTGAAGAAAGGATTGGAGCGGAGCGACTCCTCCAGCTTGCTGTCGCTGTCCTGATGGTAGAGGATGCCCATCGTGCTGACGATGGCCTCCTTGGCTGGCAAGCCTGTCAGAATGCAGACATTCATACGCCAATCGAAGCCCAATGGGCGCATCACAGGCTCCATCCAATGGCCAATGGCAGCAAGGGCGGAATGCTCCTTCTGCACCACATCCATTTCGAATGCAAGCGAATCTAATTGAGAATTGAGAACCAAGAGTTGAGAATCATCCGTGTGCGGCTGTAAGTTATCAATCTCCATTTCAACATTCTCAATTTTGGCTGTGTAGGGCTGTGTCAACTCCTCGTTGCGGGGGAAATAATAGAGCGCCCAGATGATGATAGAAGCCCAAAGGATAACAGTTGAGATCTTCTTCAGATAGTCCTCGCAACGCTCCCAGATATGCAGCCAAGTGTTGCGCCAAACGGGGCGGTGGAATGCGGGCAACTCGCTCACATAGTCCTCGTCGTCCTGACGGAAATATTTAGTCCGCTTCATGATAAGGGCAAACACGATAGACAGCAACACACCTATCAAGTATAGCGACATCATCACCAATGCCTTATGCTGCGCAAAAAAGGCACCGACGAAGAGCAGATACACCGGCAGTCGTGCGCCACAGCTCATAAAGGGAATCATCAGCATCGTCAGCGTGCGGTCTTTCTTATTCTCGATGTTGCGGGCAGCCATAATAGCGGGCACATTGCAGCCGAAGCCCACCAGCATAGGCACAAACGATTTGCCGTGCAAGCCCACCTTGTGCATCAGCTTATCCATCAGAAACGCCACACGTGCCATATAGCCCGTATCCTCCATGATAGAGATAAAGAAAAACAGGATGACAATATTGGGCAGGAACGACAGCACCGCTCCCACCCCTTGCACCACGCCGTCGGCAAGCAGCGAGGTATACCAAGCGTCGGGCATCACATTGTGCAACAAGTCACATAGCCAGTCCACACCTGCCTGTATCCAGTCTTGAGGATAGGCTCCCAGCGTGAAAGTGCATTGAAACACCAGATACAATACCGCGATAAGTATTGGCAAACCCAGCCAACGGTTGGTGAGCAGCGCATCTATTTTCTCCATGCGGGTATGGTCGCTATGGCGAAGAGTTTCGTTAAGTGCACCGCGTATAAAACCATGACGTGCCTCGTGAATAATCGTGGCAGGCGACTGATGCAGCGACTTCTCAATCTTGCGACGGTTGCCCTCGGCGGCGTAAGCCAAAGCCATATAGTTTGGAGCCTCGCGCAACATGGCCAACGTCACCTCTGGCCGTTCGAGCAGTCGAATGGCTAAATAACGTTTGGAATAGCTATCACTAATATTAGGTATTTTTGCCACCTCGTCGAGCAGATTGTTGATAGCATTCTCAATGTCCGAGCCATACTCCACATGCACATGCCGGCTGGTGTGCTCCCTCTCCTCATAGGCTGCCACCACGCCATCCACCACCCTCTCCACCCCCTTTCCGGCGAGGGCATCAGTGGGGAACGCCTGCACACCCATCAACCTTCCGAACAGCTCGTAATCAATCGAATGTGCGGTCTGCAGCAGTTCGTCATAACGGTTCAGTGCCAACACCAATTTCAAGTGCATATCGATAAGCTGTGGGGTGATCACCAGCGACTCATCCAAGTCGGTGCAATCCACCATCTGCACCACCACATCTGGGCGGTGCTGCACAATTTGTTCGGGGTCGGCAACCTCAATCCATTCCATTTCGAGGCCGTCCGTCGGCATCTGCTCCACCTGTCGGCAAAAAGTAGATTTGCCACTGCCAGAAGAGCCTACGACTGCTATTTTAATACCATTAGTCTCATTCATAACGATGCAAAGATAAGAAAAAAAAAATGAATAGTAATCATTAATAATAATGATTTTCAAATATCAGGCAATCCCAAAAGATAAAAAAGTTTGTTTTTGAAGATTTTTTTGTATCTTTGCACATTCAAAAATAAACATCCACATTATCAAACACACCGATATGAAAGACGTGAAAGCCTACATCGAAGCCAACCGTGAGCGCTTCCTAGAAGAATTGTTCGAACTAATCCGCATTCCTTCCATCAGTGCCGAAAGCGAGCACAAACCCGACATGCTCCGCTGTGCCGAGAAGTGGAAAGAATTCCTACTCAAAGCAGGCTGCGACAAGGCGGAAGTGATGCCCACCGAGGGCAACCCCGTAGTATATGGCGAGAAAACCATCGACCCCGCCAAGCCCACCGTCTGCGTCTACGGCCACTACGACGTGATGCCCGTTGCCCCGCTAGAGCTGTGGCGCACCAGTCCCTTCGAGCCCGTAGTCAAGGACGGCAAGATATGGGCACGCGGTGCCGACGACGACAAAGGCCAGAGCTTTATGCAAGCCAAGGCATTCGAATTCATGGTTGCCACCAACCAGCTGCCCTGCAACGTCAAGTTCATGCTCGAAGGCGAAGAAGAAATAGGCTCCCCCAGCCTTTACGGTTTCTGCCAGCAGCACAAGGAGCTGCTCAAGAGCGACGTGATTCTGGTGTGCGACACCAGCATGATAGCTCCCGACGTTCCCAGCATCACCAGCGGTCTGCGCGGCCTCTGCTACTGGGAGGTGGAAGTAACAGGTGCCAACCACGACCTCCACAGCGGTATCTACGGTGGTGCCGTTGCCAACCCCATCAACATCCTCTGCAAAATGATTGCCAGCCTGCACGACGAGAACAACCACATCACCATCCCCGGCTTCTACGACGACGTATTAGTCATCAGCGACGAGGAACGTGCCCTCATGGCACAGGCTCCCTTCGACGAGGAGGCGTACAAGAAGGAGCTCGGCATCAAGGCAGTGCATGGCGAGCAGGGCTACACCACCAAGGAACGCACCGGCATCCGTCCCTGTCTCGATGTTTGCGGCATCTGGGGCGGCCACACTGGCGAAGGCTCCAAGACCGTCCTACCCAGCAAGGCATACGCCAAAATCAGCACCCGACTGGTTGCCAATCAGGACTTCCACAAAATCAGCGACCTCTTCCAGCATTATTTCGAGAGCATCGCACCCGACTGTGTCCGCGTGAAGGTAACCCCCTGCCACGGTGGTGCCGCTTATGTAAGCCCGTTAGAGATGAAAGCCTACCAAGCTGCCGAAAAGGCGATGGAGACCACCTATGGCAAACGTCCCATCCCCACCCGCAGCGGCGGCAGCATCCCCATTGTGGCGGGATTCGAGAACATCCTCGGCACCAAGAGCATCCTCATGGGCTTCGGACTTGGCAGCGACGACATCCACGCTCCCAACGAAAACTACCCACTCGAGCAATTCTTCAAAGGCATCGAGACTATCCCCTATTTCTACGAATATTTTGCAAACTAATTATGATGGGTTCTATTAATTCAAAAGTTGGGAGTAAAAGTGGGAGTAAAAATGGAAGTTAAAATGGAAGTTAAAATGGACAATACTGTTGACAACCAAGCATTTGTCATATTCAACTTCCCATTTAACTTCCCATTTAACTTCCTATTTAACTCCATATTATTCAATTTATAGAAGTCCTCTTATAAATCGGCTCCCGCCCAACATCTAGTTCATAGTTCTTAGTTCATACTTCAAAAGAATCCACCTAAAATGAAAAAAATACTGCTAATAGCATTACTCGGCATGGCGCTTGTCCCAGCCATGGCTCAAAACCAACATCATCAGCACGGTCAACACGGCCAGTGCAACCACAGCTGCGGCAACTGCCCCCATCATCAACAGGCACAAAAACAGCAGCCCAAGACCACGGGCGGCATCGCAGTCGAGATTGTCAACGCCTTCCCCACCTGCAAGGGTGTTAAACAGGAAGACAAGTGGACCGTGGTCTACGATGCCAAAAAGAATGTGCTAGGCTACGCCGTCTACTCCAAGCCTGCCAGCAACGGCATCAAAGGCTACAACGGCGAAACCCCGTTGATGATAGCCCTCACGCCCAAGAAGAAAGTGATGTCCGTCACCCTGCTCGACAATCGGGAAACCCCCAGTTTCTTAAGCCGCGTGGTGAACGCCGGTCTACTCAAGAGCTGGGATGGCATGAAAGTCAAGAAGGCTGCCAAGAAAAAAGTGGACACCGTCAGCGGTGCTACCTATTCCTCCCGCAGCATCATCCAAACATTACAAGCCGCGCTGGGCAACCTGTAGAATTTCTTCGAGACATTGCTCAGGCTCGGAATAGTGCAAATCTTAGGATTTGCACTATTCGCTATTTTAATTTTTAATTCTTAATTTGTTACATTTTTAATTCTTAATCTGAGATGATTTACTCTCTCTTCACCGACATGAGCCGTTGTACCTCAGACGAGGTGCAGCGGCTACTTTCATTAGTATCTGAGGAACAGCGGGTAGAGGCTCTCAAATTCAAGCACACCTTCGGACAGTTCACGACGCTTAAAAGTCTCTTGATGCTGAAGGAGCTGTTGGTAGAGAACCACCTTGTGCTAAGTGCCGACCCTCTCCGTTTCGGTTACAACTCCCACGGCAAACCCCATTTAGCAGACTTCACTGACATACATTTCAACATCAGCCACTGTCCCAACGCCATCGCTGTAGCTATCGACGACGCTCCCATCGGCGTAGATGTGGAACGCTTCGTCATGCCTTCCGATTCGCTCCTAAGCTACTGCATGAACGACAATGAGGCGCAACAAGTGCGGCAATCCGCACAGCCCGAACGCACCTTCGCCTCATTTTGGACTCAGAAAGAGGCTCTTTTCAAACAACGCGGCACTGGCATCACCCACGAGCTCCGCGAAGTGCTGGCACACCCACACCCTGATATTATACTGGAAACAAAAGTATTCGACGAGCAGCAGTTTGCCTTCACTATTGCCACTGCCAGCAGATAGTGCTATTCTTCACTAATGGTGAAATCAAGGTCTGCCAATTTGTAGTAGGCTCCCATAAAGTCCATATAGCCCACACGCACCGTCACGGTTCCCTCCTTCACCTTTGGGGTCATATAGTATGTGCCTAACTCGCCACCCTTGCGCATGGCGCAAACATCTTCGTTCACAACCTTCAGAATGGTATTGTTGGCTCCCACCTTCTCCAGTTTGATACGAACCACATTCTCCACTCCTGCTTTCAGCACCATCGACTCAGGTTCCAGCACGGTGATACCCTGCTCCTGTGCTTTTTGTGGCACTGCCACCTGCGCAGTGGGCGGCACTTGGTAGAGCGTATCGTAGGTGGTATGTTCGAAAACCTGTGGCTGCTGACTCACAGAATCCTGTTTCACGGGTTCCTGTGCCATGAGTTGCAGGCTTAAACAAAGAAATGAAATAACAAATAGTAATTTCTTCATAATATAATAGTTTTATCGTTGGTACATTGATTGAATGTGATAATGTGTGAATCGATTAACGAATTTACGAATTAACAAATTAACGAATTCTTTCATTTTTAATTCATTAATTTTTTAATTCGAAATCAGCTTCAATATTTTTAGTTTTCTTTCGCCAACCTTGCCGCTATAGGGATGTTCGCGCAGCGAGAGGTTAAACCTATTGCTGCCTATCAGTACAGTAGAGGGGTGTGTAAATTCGCGGAAGCCCCACTCGCCATGATAGGCTCCCATGCCCGAATGTCCCGTGCCATTAAACGGAACACCCTTGACCATCAGATGCACACACACCTCGTTGATACAACCGCCTCCATATTGCTGCCGTTGCATCGTCCGTTTTGCCCAACGGAGGTCGCGGGTAAAGAGATACATTGCCAGTGGGTGTTCCCTCCTTGCAATCGTGTCCATCATTTGTTCCACCTCCGCATCCTTGTATGGCACAATGGGCAGTAGTGGATTGAATAGCTCGTGTTGCACTATAGGCTCGTCAGCCGACACTGGGTAGATAATCGTTGGCGCATAGCGGCGGGTGTTCCTATCGCCCACGCCGCCATATACGATTCTGTCGCGATAGTCCTCTGCAAGGGCAGCACACTTGTCGTATGCCGATTCTGTAATCAGCCAAGGGTAATCGTTGTTCTCCACAGGTTTTTCGCCAATCTGTTGGGTGAAAGCGGCTTCCAACTCTTTCAAGAATGGCTCTGCCACCTCCTCTGCCACTGCCACCTGGTTGATATTGATACATATCTGACCTGCGTTGCATAGTTTGAAGAAAGCTATCTTGCGTGCAGCATCCTTCAAGTCGGCATCCTTGCGTACCACGCACCAGTTGCCCGTCTCGCCACCCAGCTCCAACGCCACAGGGGTGAGGTGCTTCGCCGCCTCCGCCAACACATGTTTCCCCACCGCTGGCGACCCCGTGTAGAAAATCTTGTCGAAACGTTGTGCCAAACACTCGTCAGCCACATCATGACCGCCGTCCACCAAGGTGACATATTCGGGTGGAAACAGGTCGGCAATAAAACGTTTCAGCATAGCGGTACTAGCACTCGACTTCGAGCTAGCCTTAATCACAGCCGTGTTGCCACCTGCCAGACTTGCCGTCAGAACCCCCAGTGTCAGCAGCATTGGGAAGTTGAACGGACTGATTATCAACGTCACGCCGTAAGGCATCTTATACACCTTAGTCACCATGCTAGGAAAGCAAGCCAACCCGCTGTAGTGGCACTCGGGGCGAGCCCAACGGCGCAGACCGCGTATGGTCTCATCTATTTCAAATACAATAGGCAGCACATCGCACAAGTATGCCTCCACTGCCGAACGCCCCAAATCCTTCGCCAACGCCTCCTGCATCTCCCCGGCATGAGCCTTCACTGCCGCCCGCAATCTTTTCAGTTGGGCAATGCGCCATTTAACATCCAGCGTCGCCCCTGTATGGAAAAACTCCCTCTGTCGTTCAACTATTGCTTTAATATCATCCATCTTAATTTATTTTTATTTTTCCATCACCAATCTTACGCTGTGACCTGTGGCACGATTGGTGGGATAGAAGTCGTATGTGCCCGACAGGAAGTAAAGCTCGTATGCCGACTCCAGCGTATACCCTGTGGTGGTCCAATAGCAGCCGTAGTCGCCCACCAACCCCACAGTGTTGCCGTCGCGCTCGCCTGCCGCTGGCAGAAACACCGCACCTGCCCCCTCCATCTTGTTCCATTGCTCGGCGCTGTAGACATTGGTTTCATAGCCCTCCTTCACGCCATATTGGTATGTGCAACCCTCGGGCAGCTCCCATTTGTCAGGCAGCAACAACATGCCGTGCATCGCGCCACCATGAAGCCCCACATTCTCAATCGTCGCCAACGCTTTCTTTTTCGCCGCATCGGTGCGATATTTAAGCAGGTATCGCCACTCCTCGTAGGTCATCGCCCGCCATAGCCCTACTCCATTTCCCGCACCGGCTATGGCGTTGTGCACGCCCCAGTCGTATTGGCTACTTCCAATGTCGTACATACCGTAGGCATACCGCTCGCTCGAGTCCGATATGGTATACGGCATTAAGCCATTGGCTCCCGATGCACCCCATCCAAACAGGTCTATCCAACCGCTGTAGTTGGTGTCGGCCTGCTCGTTGTCGTAGCCCGCCACCTCATACTGCCTGTTGGCGAAACGCCAAGTGCGGCTTGATGCCTGATATTGCAGGTTGCCTTTGGAAAACACCACCGTCACATCGTCGTCGATGCTATAGCGTGCATTGATAGCACCCTCGGTGGGATACAGCGGTCGCTCCACCTCGGTTACTTCTCCGGTGCATCCTCCTGCCATCACAGCCAACATGGCAATAACTATCACACTATTTTTCTTCATAATATTTCGATAACGTTTGCTTACATTAATTATTGTTCAAAGTATAATGTTTTTATTTTCACAATAAGTTGATATGCTGTGCAGCAACAATAAAAACGGCAGGCATCAGATGAAATCGGTACACCTCTCCGCCATTTTGATCTCTTTAGGCCGTCGCCCCCCCTCTTGCTAAGTCGCTATGATTGCACCCCCTGTATTGCGTTTTTATTATCGGTTCATTCGACAAACGAATAGGTGATATCGAGGTCTCTTTTTCATCCCGTTTTGAATCCGCTTTTCCTCCACCTCAAGAGCGAAGCCAGAGCGAAGGCAGAGCGAAGGCACACTGGGATGACACAAACCCAAGTTAGGGCCACGTTCTCCGCTTCGCTATCGCGACAATTCACTGGATTGTCGCTTCTCGTTCTCCGCTTCGCTATCGCGACAATTCACTGGATTGTCGCTTCACATTTTCGAATGCAAAGATAGTGCGAAATAACGACATAACAAACTTTTTTCGAAAAAAAAATTCACTTACACCTCCTTTTTTCAAAAAGAGGCTCTCTTTCGGCACGTGCGAGGTGAGGCGAAAACTGCTTTTTCGGGAGCAAATTCGTCAATCAAATTCAAATAAATTCTAAAATGGTTGCAAAGATTTTACATTTTACATTTTACATGCAATGTGTTTCTCCAACCACGCACAAGGTGGCACAAAAGGTGCTGTTCGGACAGACACCTCGACTACCCGTTTGTCGGAAGTACAATTTATTTTCGTGGATTTTTATCAAAAATCATTTTTTCTTCGTATTTTTGCAAATTAAAAGGGTTGAAAAAAGTCACTTTGTGACTGAGTCTCCCTCATTAACACTTTAACACTTTGTTTCGAGATGTATACGATTCTGAAAAAAGAGCTTCTTAACAGCAATGAGATTTACCTGATGGAAATACAGGCTCCTTGGATTGCACATAGCGGCAAGCCGGGGCAGTTTGTCATCGTTATCCCAATTGATAAGGGTGAGCGGGTGCCGCTGACTATCTGCGACATTAACCCCGAGCTCGAAAGCGTCAGCATCGTATACCAAGTGGTGGGCGAAAGCACTCGCCGCCTCAGCGAGATGAACGAGGGCGACGAGCTTTACACTATGGTCGGCCCTTTGGGACGCGCTAGCGAGCTGATTACCGCTCCCGCCGAGGAGCAGCAGCGGATGCGCCTTCTGTTTGTGGCGGGCGGCGTGGGCATCGCACCCGTCTACCCCCAAGTGAAATGGGCGCACGACAGTGGGATTCCCGTCGATGTGATAATCGGTGCCCGCAACCGCGACCTCCTCTTTTTCGAGGAACGGATGCGCGCCGTGTGTGACCACCTGTATATCATGACCGACGACGGCAGCTATGGCGAGAAGGGTCTTGTCACCAATAAGATAGAGCAACTTGTCCCCACCGCCCAAGAGCCTTATACCCACTGCGTAGCCATCGGCCCTATACCGATGATGAAATTTGTTTCGTTGCTCACTAAGCGGCTGGAGCTGCCCACTATAGTGAGCATGAACTGCATGATGGTGGACGGCACCGGCATGTGCGGTGCCTGCCGCGTGACAGTGGGCGATAAGGTGAAGTTCACCTGTGTCGACGGGCCAGAGTTCGACGGCCATCTGGTGGACTTCGACGAGGCGGCACGCCGCCTGCGCCGTCCCGACGAGCGAAAATACCGCATAGCCACCGTTTCGCCTGATTCTAAGGGAGGCCATCGCTGCAACCTGGCTCCTGCCGTGGAGCAGGCAGTATGCCGCCAGCGTCCGCAGGAGCAGGACCCCGCCGTCCGCGCCACCAACTTTGAGGAGGTGTCGTACGGATTCACTCCCGAGCAGGCGGTAGCCGAAGCCCGTCGCTGCCTGCATTGCAAAAAACCGCTGTGCGTCACCCAATGTCCGGTGAGTATACGTATACCCGACTTTATCGCTGCTGTGGCTCAGGGCGATTTTGCCCTCGCCGCCGACATCATAGCCCAGGATTCTACCCTGCCCGCCGTCTGCGGCCGTGTGTGTCCGCAGGAGAACCAGTGCGAGGGCAGCTGCATACTGGGCAAGAAGGGCGAACCCATCGCTATCGGCGCGCTGGAACGCTTCGTGGCAGACTGGAATAAAAATGAAAAGGGAAAATTGAAAATTAAGCATACCCCGGTCTTCGACCACCCCTCTGAAGAGGGGATGCTGCCGCACCCGGATGATTCTCAATTTAAGAAGGTTGCCATCATCGGCTCGGGGCCTTCGGGGCTTACCTGCGCGGGCGACCTTGCCAAGATGGGCTACGGTGTCACCATATTCGAGGCGCTGCACCACGCCGGTGGGGTGCTGGTGTACGGCATCCCCGAGTTCCGCCTGCCAAAGCAGAAGGTTGTGGAGCCCGAGATTGACAACCTGCGCCGCTTGGGTGTGGAGATTAAGACTAACGTGATTGTGGGCAAGAGTGTGACGGTCGACGAGCTGTTCGACCGCTATGGCTACAGCGCCGTATATATCGCCAGCGGTGCCGGACTGCCGAAGTTTATGGGCATACCGGGCGAAACGCTGGTGGGGGTCATCTCTGCCAACGAGCTGCTGACCCGCACCAATCTGATGCATGGCTACGACGAGAGCTACGACACGCCTATCTATCTGGGTCGCAGAGTGGCGGTGATAGGTGGCGGCAATGTGGCGATGGATGCCGCGCGTACTGCCAAACGACTCGGCAGCGAGGTGATGGTCGTATACCGTCGAGAACAGGCGGATATGCCCGCCCGACGCGAGGAGGTGCATCACGCCATGGAGGAGGGCATACATTTCTCGTTCCTCACCAATCCCACCGAGTTTCTTGGCGACGAGCAGGGCAATGTCCATGCCATGCGCTGCGTCCGCATGGCGATGGGCGACCTCGACGAGAAAGGCCGTCGCAAGTTCAGCGTCATCGAAGGCAGCGAGTTTGAAATGGAAGTCGACAACGTGGTTGTCGCCCTCGGCACCAGTCCCAATCCCCTTATCAAAAGCACCACGCCCGGTCTCGACACCGAGCCTTGGGGAGGCCTCAAGACCGATGCCGACGGGCTCACCAGCCGTCCGGGAGTCTTCGCCGGCGGCGATGCCGTCAGCGGTGCCGCCACCGTCATCCTAGCCATGGGTGCCGGACGCACTGCCGCCCGTGCCATCCACCGCTACCTCTCAGGCAACGAATAACCCCCTCGCCCGCACTCCGTACACACTTTTTTCCCACATTTCGCTCCCTTATATATCCGCTACATATCCGCTCGTTATCCGCTCGATATCCGCTCCTAGGAGCGGAAAACAAGCACCTAACCGGTAGAATGCGGTAAAATGCGGTAGGATGCGGTAACGGAGAGAAAAATCATGTGTACTTTTGCACCGCAAACGGGACGGTACTGGGTGGATGAGTCTGGATAATCTGAAAACATGAAAAAGAAGTTAAAAAAAACTCATATGTAAACAATTAACATTTGTGTTAGAATTTCTTAGTATATTTGCAAAGTAAAATTACATAACACCAATAGCCGTGAATACAAACAAACAACTAATAATCATTGTTTTATTGTGTATTGTGGGGACATTCTGCTGCAAAGCCCAATCACTTTCGTCAATCGAAGAGCAATATATTGACCAGAAAAGCGAGGGTGCTGTAGTAGTTTGTATAAACCCGAGTGACAATAACAGCACCATTATCTGTTACAACGACAGCTTGGACTATAGGCCTAATTTTGTCTATCACACGCATACAGGGACAGGCGTGTCCAAAAGATTCCACTGGCCATTAATCAACAATACTTTCGGAGAAATGACATACAAGGTGAACGACATGGTCATCATTAATGGGATATGCTATTTCTGTGGGAAGAAGCATGCTATCGTTAGTGTCGAATACTCGATGGAAGGCTTGGTAATTCCGTTTTATCAAAACACAGGATTCTTCGGTTGGTTTGACGTGAGCCAGATTAGTAGCCCTAGTTCGACGACGATGGACCTATATCTTTTCGATCTCCCTGTCATGGAAGAATTGAAACGTATGGACGGAATAATCGAATCGGGAATTGTGGAACTTGGACTAATAAGTGAACATACCCTGGCTTTGGTAAGAGGGTATGGTAGCAGCTGGGACTGCCATGTACAGGATGTTGCTTCCTCGGAAAGGTTAGAAGATGTAAAGATTACGGCGAACCATCTGGTTACACTGTCCCGATTCCTGAACAGTACGTACTCTTTTGGCCTGCGTTGTGAGACTAAAGCAGAGGCATTTCTTTCCCCTATTACCCATGTGTTGAACAACTACTACAATGGAACTAAGTACAATACATTCCTGATGACCACCGCGAGTCTTCCGAATGGTACGCCAACAAGGCACTATGAAGACGAAGTAATACGGATGGTGAACCACCCAGGGTCAGACCTTGTCACTGTGGCATATAATGGAGATGACTTCGATGGTGAGGACTGCCAGCATTTTGGATATTACACGCCAATGTATCTGATGAATTTTTCCAACTGCTCTCCCGGGGTCGTTGACATTAACATGAGTGAGGCCCAATTATTATTCACTTCATTGCATAAGCCGGCGCGATACTCATTGTTGGAAATGTGCTATGTCCCTACGGCCAACGCCATTGCCATGCTGCATGGTATGAGGGCGGAAGTATACGGAATGTGGAGCATCCTGCAGGTCTCATCGTGGAATTCGTCAGTAGTGCCACAAAGCGTCCAGTCCGACTCTAAGGCGTTAACGTCGATGGATGTTGGGACTAACGACTGGGCTTATATGGCAGGGTGTAGGATGCCGGACAATACCATTTGCCATTATCGGCAGGATGGAGGAATGATGGAACGTTCGTGTAATTCAATACGGCCTGCTACTGTTGTGGAAAAAATGATTAGGGAAGCTGAAGAAGAATCCGTGACAGTAGAGCCGTCATCCATTCCGATATTCACCATCACCCAGACACACTTCCAAATAGAGGCCACTGCGCCGGGATATTTCCCAGAATGCAAAACTAAATATTAACCAAGACAAACCAAAAAGTCATGAGAAAGACACTTCTGCTATTGACAATGCTGGCATGTGGCGCAGGGACGACACATATCGCGGCACAGACTGTCGTTAACGCTTCTGTCGAGAGTGAGTATCCGACTGAGACGGGGAAGAACGTCCGTATATGCGTCAATCCCAAAGACGGTGCCACCGTTATCTACTACAGGGATTCCATCCTCGACACAAACTGCTTTATCTATCATGTGCCTGGGGCATCCTCCGACAACAAGTTTGTCTGGCCCCCCATTCCCGAGGGCACGGGGTTTGCCACCTGCACCGTCGAGGACATGAAGATTATCGGTGACACCCTTTATTTCTGCGGCACGGCAGACTATCCCAACGGAGGTGTACGAGAGAAGAAGGGCTATGTCGGCTGGGTCAGGACATCGCATTTAATCAACCCTTCCGGAATGGTGGGATTTAATTATTATTCACGTTTCTTCGACCCATTTAATACCTCAATATTAATTGTAGGCTTGTCCCATTTGGATGGGTATTACAATGGAGGTGCCAATACTGTAAATATAGGCCTTGTGGGGAAAGTTCGATATACCGTAACCGATACCACATCATGTCTGCTGTTGGTCAAGGGAACAAGCGGTGGATGGGACTACCAGTTTCACTACCTTACAGACACAAAAGAGACATTCACTGACATAGTATTAATTGAGAATCAAAAATGGTTGGTTGTCTCTTCCCGGTTTGAGCATGTGTATCAGGACCACTACACTTTCGGTATTAGGTATGAAGCTGTAAATGTAGCTTTTGGAATGTACTACACCACCTTACCGCAATTTAGGGCCATAAATAAATTCGACACATACAATCTGAACACATCTTCATCCATCAGCCAACACCCTACATGGCACAGGAGCGATGTGGAAATACATTTAGTCGACGACCCTTCATGCGCTGCCTATGCTATAGCGGCATACGAATGCGAGGACACAGCCAAACTTTGCGAGAACCGACAGCAGACGGCGCTTTTCAAGTTGGACTTTAACACATCGCCCAGCCCTGCTATTTCCATAGCACAGTTGGTATATGGCTATTTCAGAAACCCACGTACATTTGTCAAAATAAAAAATGTGTTGGACGACACTACGATGGTATTGCTCTACAGAGGCTTGGGAGACGACGGTGGAATGGCAAGTACCCTCCTGTTTCCGAAATGGGGTCATTACGGGCAGATTGACGGACTGTTAGCCGACTACCGTTACAATACATCAATCGATATACACAAGAACCGATTCATTCGCTTGGGCGGAACCTCTTGGATAGACAAAGAAGTTTTTCACTACAATTTGGACAAACGGTATATTGGTTCGTCGTGCTACTCGGCAAGGCCGACATTCTTTTCAGAGAAATTACAGGGTCAGCCTTCAATAACTTATATACATCTTGTGCCTATATTTATACGTACCTCTGCATTTATATGGATTCCTTTTTCTATGACGCGAACATCAATCACCAAGAACAGCAGTTGCGAAACAAATGTATATTCAAAATAACATAACCAATGAAAAGAATCGTTTTTATACTTGCTATCGTTTTGTGTGGAGCGACACAGGCCCAGACATACGACACCGTCAGCGGACGGAATGGGATACTTCCAAACTATTACTACCCAGATGGCTGGTATGACACATGTACAGTATTTTATGAGACTGACCACACCCCGGATAATTATCCTAACAGCCCAGAGATGTGGGGGTCTTTCCGCGTAGAATCAGATGGCTGTATTGGTATATCCGGATACCACCCTGAATTACCGCCCTATTGCACGGTATATGAACACCGTGTGGATGGCCCTGTGGCCTTTACGGGCGTGGCTGTCATGATGAAGGATTATTATAGGCCTGAAAACTCTTATGATTGTCCAATCGTGACAGATACTATATATCCCGACACGGTTTATATACTTTGCCCCGACTCGTCTGGCGAACTGCGTGTGGTCGCTTCTGCCTCGCCACAAATGGACACGACACCACACAAAGTGTGGAAGTTCCCCATCAATGTGGATTCTGCAGTATATGGATTTAGGTATGTCGACCTGTACGAACATAAGTTTGACAGTCCTGTCGTGGTCGATTCTGTGTATTATCTTTTCGGTACAGAGTCTAACATGAAAATCGCTGATAGAGATGGTAATCCCAATTTGGATTGTTGGCTATCGCACCCCTATGGCCATGCCGTAATATATGTTGACAACTATGTAATACACTATCCCTATGAACGCTATACACCATGCAACCCTAATCAAGGGAATGGCTATATGGCGCAGATGGATAGTGGTAAGATTGTAATATGTTATGATCGTTGTTATAATCTCGGAAGCTATATAGACTGGTGGGGGCCGTACCTGTTGATGATTGACTCTTGCACGATAGAGGTGGGGTCGGCGGACTCAGCGATGGGGACGGCTGGGCCGACGAGGAGCATGTCGAAATGGGTGACGCAGACCATCACCGCCACACCGGAATACGGCTACCGCTTCAGCCACTGGGATGACGGCAACACGGAGAACCCCCGCGACATATACCTCACGCAGGACACCCATTTCGTGGCCTACTTCGAGCCGCACCCCCGCCACACGCTTCAGACCCGCTGCGAGCCAGAGGGCAAGGGTATGGTTTTGGGTGACGGGCAATACTGGGATGGCGACACGGTGACGATGACAGCCAGTGCGCTACCGCCCTATACCTTCCACCAGTGGAACGACGGCGTCATAAACAATCCGCGGCGTTTTGTCATAAATCAGGACACCGCGTTCACGGCCTATTTCGCCCGGCAGACCATATCGGTCGACCCCGAGGCTGATGCCGAAGACCTCTTCACCCTCACGCCCAATCCCGCGACGGGCAGCGTGTTCTGCATCATCGGGGAAGGTGCGTCTGCGGGCGGTGTACTGACGGTAGCGGATGCGTCAGGACGCGAGGTGTTGCACAAGGAGCTGTCCCCACTGACCACCGGCCACACCATATCGCTGGCAGCGTATCCCAAGGGGGTGTACTTTGTCACCCTCACCACAGTGCAGGGCAGTACGACCCAGAAGTTGGTGGTGGAGTAGGGTTTAAACTAAAAGGTAAAAGGTAAAAAGTAAAAACTAACAGGGGTCTGGCGGATGCCGGACCCTTTGTCGTGAGGTGGAGGCGGTAGAATGCAGTAAAATGCGGTAAAATGCGGTAGAATTCGGTAAGATGCGGTAACGGAGAGAAAAAAAGTGCGTACTTTTGCACCAAACTAGAGTTCTCCAGAGTGAGTCAATTCGCCTTGCGCAATGATACTTGTCGTTTTTGATGCAGCCGTATTTGAATCGGCTGAAGCAATGCTTGAGGCATTGCATCGACCGCGGGAGGTCGATTTCTCCGCATCGCTATCGGCGAAATGTTACTTCGTGACATTTCTATGGCTCGGCATAGTGAGCAAGCTTCCTCTGCTCTCGCTTTGCGTAATGTTAAAAACTTTGCGTTTTTGTGAGGTTGTTTTGTTTATTCGAGTTTTTTTGTGTACTTTTGCATTGTTTTTCGTAATATGATTAATTATGGATTATCTGATTTCAGGCATACAGCAAATAGGCGTGGGGTGCGAAAATTTCCACGAGGCGTGGAAATGGTATATAGATATGTTTCAGATGAATGTGCGCATACTGGAGGACGATACGGTGGCGGAGCGGATGCTGCCCTATACGGGTGGCAAGGCTCAGAAACGCCACGCCTGCATCGCCGTGAACCTGCAAGGAGGCGGCGGTTTTGAGATATGGCAGTATTCAGAGCGCAAGCCCCAGCCGAAAACGTTTGAGACGGCGGTGGGCGATCTCGGCATCTTTGCCGCCAAGCTGAAGAGTCGCGATGTGGTGGCGTACCACACGGAACTGCGCGCCAAGTACGACAAGGTGGGACCGCTGAGCATGATGCCCGACGGCACTCAGTGTTTTATTGTCAAAGACCCGTGGGACAATTATTTCCAGATTGTGGAGGATAAGTCGATTTTTATACAACAGAATAGACTGAGCGGCGGCATTGTGGGCGGTATGATTGGGTGCAGTGATATCGACAGGAGTATGCCGCTATACCGCGATCTGCTGGGGTACAGCCACGTGGTGTATGACCGTGAGGGGACGTTCGACGACTTTGCCTATATGACTGACGGCAAGGAACGTTACCGCCGTGTGCTGCTTGCCACCGAGGGGAGGCGCAAGGGCGCTTTCGCTCCGCTGTATGGCGACAGCAAGATTGAGCTGGTGCAGGCACTGGACCGCCAGCCGCGCAAGATATATGAGGGACGCTATTGGGGCGACCCAGGGTTTATACAGATTTGTTTCGACGTGACACACTTGCGCAACCTAGAGAAGCGTTGCAACGAGTTGGGTTATCCCTTCACGGTGGACAGCTGCAAGGACGACGGCCATTTCGACATGGGCGAGGCTAGCGGCCACTTCACCTATATAGAGGATGCCGACGGCACGCTGATAGAGCTGGTGGAGGCGCACAAGCTGACCATCACCAAGCGTCCGCACATCACTATCGATATGCTGAAACGCGACAGAGAGAAGCCTTTCCCCAAGATGTTTTTCAGACTGATGGGACTGAATAAAGTAAAAGGTAAAAACTAAAAACTAAACCTTTTTCAATTCTCAACTTTCAATTCAATACGATGAATTTAATAGAACATTTGAAGGAGGATGTGCGCTTTGCGGAGTCGCTGAAGGCGTGCATGAACTGTGGGGTGTGTACTGCCATCTGCCCGGCGGCGGAGTTCTACGACTACGACCCTCGGCGCATCTGCGATTTGGTGCAGCGCGGCGATGAGGAGGAGATTGAGCGGGTGCTGCGGAGCGATACGATATGGTATTGCGGACAGTGCATGTCGTGCAAGACACGCTGCCCACGTGGCAATGTGCCTGGCGAACTGATAACCGTGCTGCGCAAGGTGTCGCAGGAGATGGGATTCTTCCGCTATAGCGAGAAGGGTCGCCAACAGGTATTTCTGATGAACACATTGCAACAGAACATATTGGATATAGGCTACTGCGTCTATCCCGACCGCGTGGACCCCGACTACCATCCTGAGCAAGGACCAATATGGCGTTGGTATCACGAACACATCGCCGACATTGCGCCCAAGCTGGGGGCTAACTACCACGGCGAGGGGTCGGGCGCACTGCGCGACATCCCCCAAGAGGATTTGGACGAGGTGAGGCGGATATTTGAGGTGACAGGCGGCATGGAACTGAAAGAGAAAGTGGAAGAGAAATAATAAATTAAGAATTAAGAATTAAAGATTAAAAGTTATCAGGGTGTGGCAGTCGATTCTCATTTTAAAAAGTTGAAAGTTTAGAGTTTAATATTTACGCGTCAACCAAATTTCAAATTTCAATTTTCAATTCTCAATTTAAAAAGTTCTCAATTTGAAACATATCAACATTAGTAATGGCGAATTTTGGGTTTAAGATATCTACTCCGAGGTCGATAGACTTGGATAATGCAGACAGGACGCTGTACGAGCAGATGTTGGAGATGGTGCCCTCCTACCGCTACTGCATTGGTTGCGGAGGCTGCACGGCGACTTGCTCGGCGGGACAGTTTACGGACTTTAATATCCGCAAGACACATTTTCTCTTCAGCCGCAGACAGTACGACAAACTGACAACGGACATGCTGCCAGAGGTGGATTTGAACAAGTGTATGCTGTGCGGCAAGTGTTCGCTGGTATGTCCCCGCGGTGTGAACACGCGCGGATTGATTGTGGAGATGAGGAAATTGTTATTAAATTAAAAAATAATTAAAGGGGATTTCTATTTATCAAGAATTAAAGAATTGGAGAATTTGTAAACTACATATTTTGTATTTTTAATTACATGCAATTAATAGAAGTGTCCAAAAGTTGATAGTTTAAAGTTTAAAGTTTAGAGTTTAATGTTTATGCAGCAGCCAAATTTTCAATTTTCAATTTTCACCTTTCACTTTAAAAGTTAGTTCTTACTTCATAAAAAACTAATAATATAATAGATGTTTTCTTTATTTGTTATACCGTTCTGTTTGGGTGTGCTGGCGTTGCTCGCCATCTCGGTAATCAAGTATTACAATTGGATTAAGGGCTTCGACCGCATGCAGCAGACGCTAGTTAGGAAGAATATCTTGTCGTGGAAGTTCTTGCCCGCCATCTGGGAGATGTTTCGCGAATGCTTGTTGCACTGGCGCATCACTAAGCATAATGTGGTGCTGGGCTATATGCACCGAAGCCTCGCTTTCGGATGGTTTCTGCTGATTGTGGTGGGTGCGGTGCAGGCGGTGCTTGCCTACCCTAACGGACACCCTTTGTATGTGGGTATTTTTTTCAACTTTTTCGAGCCTCACCACCCGGTTGCCCCTAACGCCGCCCTGCCTTTTATGGCAAATCTGATGGATGCGCTGCTGCTGTATGTCTTTACGGGGTTGACGTTGGCGATGGTGAAGATGTTCTGGTCGAAACTGCTGGGCATGAAACGCACCACCCGCCACAATATGACCGACCGTGTGGCCAAGTTTGCCCTTTGGTGCATCTTCCCCTTGCGACTGCTGGCGGAGGGGGCTACGTCGGCTCTGTATCACAACGGGGGATTCTTAGTGGTGGCTGTGGGCAATGTGATGAATGGCTTGGGATTGGCAGGTACGGTATTCGAATACCACTTGTGGGTGCTCTACTCTTTGGCATTGGGAATATTCTTTTCGTTGATGCCTTTTACGCGATATATGCACATTTTCACCGAGGTGTTGCTCATCTATTTTAGGAAGATGGGGCTGCGCGACAATGACAAGAAGAGCGGCTACACGATGTTTGAACTGAGCGCTTGCTCGCGCTGCGGCATCTGCATTGACGGATGTCCCATCAACAGGGAGCTGGGGGTGACGGATATTCAGGGGGTGTACCTGCTGCAGGCGATACGCAATAAGGATTTGCGGAACCGCGCCGAGAGTATTGCCAATATGTGCATGGTGTGCGGAAGATGCTCGGCGGAATGCCCCGTGGGTATCGACTTGGAGCCTATACGCCGACAGGTGCGCGCTGAGCGTGTGAAGGCTATCGACAATCCCGACGGGCTGCAATATCTCAAGTCGCTACATCACTTCAACGCCGTGGGGCGAGTGGCTTATTTTGCAGGCTGTATGTCGCACCTCACGCCAGGCATCCCAGAGGCTATGGAGCAGATATTCAGGGCAGCAGGGCAGAGCTATTGGTATATGGATGAGGAGGGGACGGTGTGTTGTGGTAGACCGCTGCAACAACAAGGGTTGGTGCGCGAAGCGCAAGCACTGCGCGACCGTAACAAGAGCATGATAAAGAAGTCGAAGGCCACCATGCTGATGACATCGTGCCCCATCTGCTACCAGTCGTTTAGTAAGGATTATAAGTTGGACATCCCCGTTATGCACCACTCGCAATATATCGACATGCTGCTGAAGACGGGCAAGATAAAGGTGGAGCACAGCGACATGCGCGTCACCTATCACGACCCCTGCGAGCTGGGACGCGGTTGCGGGGTGTATGATGAGCCGCGCCGTGTGGTTGCCGCTGCCGCCACGCTAATACCCACCCATGAGGAACGAGAGAAGAGCCTTTGCTGCGGATATAACCTAGGCAACATCAGCATCGACGGCAGTCAGCAGCAGCTTATCCGCGATGCTGCCCTGCGCAACCTTATGGAGCCCAACCCCGATATGATTGCCACCGCCTGCCCGATGTGCAAGAAGGCGATGACAAGAGGCAACAACGCTCAAGTGAACGACATTGCAGAAATAATAGCTAAACAACTAATTGAAAATTGAAAATGAGAATATGTAAATTTGTTGAATTCGTTAATTCGTAAACGTGTTAATTCGTAAATCAAATGAATTCGTTAATTTGTTAATTCATAAATTCGCTAATCGATTCACACATTAACACATTAACACGTTAACACATTCAAGAATTCAAGCATTAACACATTCAAAAACACATTAAAATTCCATGAAACGATTCTGGAACGGATACCAAAAAGCGATAGCCGACGACCATTATTTCTATGAGCGGAGCTGCATCAGGCAGACCTTCTTCCCTGGGTCGGAGGCGGCATTTTTGAAAATACTGCGCGAGGAACTGGGAAAGGACATCTGCGACAATCCCCACCAGCACACCTGCACCGGCATTGGCTACCACTCGGATGTGGTGCCATTCGACACTACGATGACGGTGGTGGCACGGCTGTTCTCGCTGATGACGGAATACGGCTACAAGAACTATGTGCCGTCGTGCGTCACCAGCTTCGGCGTGTTTACCGAGATGATGACAAAATGGGAGGAACAGCCCGAACTGAAGGAGAAGGCTCGCCAATATCTTTGGGAGGCGTGCAAACGCGAATTTGAGGTGCCTGAGAACATTGTCCACCCGAGCGACATCATCTACAAGTTCCGCTTCGACCTCAAGCCCAAGATGAAGTACCAGCTGCTGAACCGCTTCACCGGGCGGCCACTGCGGGTTGTAGAGCATATCGGATGCCACTATGCCAAGATTTTCTCACACCACGGCATCGGCAACGCGGAGTTCCCATACGTGCTGGCAGGCATGATCGAGGCTTGGGGCGGCGAGGTGATAGACTACCCCGAGCGCAGACACTGCTGCGGATTTGGTTTCCGCCAATATCTGGTGCAAGAAAACCGTGGCTACAGCATTGCCAACACGAAGAAGAAGTTTGAGTCGATGGAGTCGTACGAGCCCGACTTTATCCTCACCAACTGTCCGGGATGCAGCATGTTCTTGGACAAGTGGCAGTATACCATAGCGGAGATGGAGCACAAGACCTACGACAGAGAAGGCTACGGCATTCCCGTGCTCACCTACGAGGAACTGGCGGGGCTGCTGCTAGGCTATGACCCTTGGACGTTGGGATTGCAGCTGCACCAGGTGCAATGCGAACGACTGATGGACAAGATAGGCATCGCCTATAATCCCTCAGAGAAATACCGTGGCGTGAGCGGCCTTCGTCATCCTTCGCCCGAAAAACCCGAATTTTTGAAAGTATAACAACTAGTCCTCCTAATCCGATTTTGGACTAGTCAGATAATAACTAAAGAAAATGAAGAAAATAGCCATACTAGGTGCCGGTCCTGCGGGCATTGAAGCAGCAGCCGTGCTGGCAGCAAACAATTGTCCCGTCACTCTGTTCGAAAAAGAGGCACAGCCTCTGTGCAACATCACCGACAAAGCGTTCCTTTTTCCAAATTTCGCCGATGCCGCAGAGGTGGCGGCTGCGATGAGGGCAAAACTCGACAATCCCATAATCACGCTGCGCTGCAATACCGAGGTGGCGCAACTCACCCCATCCTATATCACAGGTTTTCAAGCCGAAAATCTCACTGGCACACCCGTTTGGAAAGTGAACGACGAACTGTACGACATTGTGCTGCTTGCCACCGGCTACACTCCCTTCGATGCCCGTCGCAAGGAGGAATTGGGCTACGGCATCTACCCCGGCGTGCACACCTCGTTGGAAATGGAGAAGATGATACGGGAAGGGAAAATAGTCAACAGCCTCGGTGAGAGCCCCAAACGCATTGTATTTCTGCAATGTGTAGGCTCGCGCGACGAGAAGTCGGGCAACCACTATTGCTCCAAGCTCTGCTGTGTCACTGCCGTCAAACAGGCCATCGAGGCAAAGAAACAGCTGCCAAATTGCGAGGTGTTCGTCTACTATATGGACCTCAGAATGTGGGGTCAAGGTTTCGAGGAGATGTATCGCACTGCGCAACAGGAATATGGCGTGAACTTCATCAGGGGAAGAATATCTGAAGCTGGCGGCACCTTCGACGGACGAGTGCAAATCAAGGCTGAAGACACACTTCTCGGTCGTCCGCTAAAGATGACAAGCGACCTTCTGGTGCTGATGGTCGGCATGGAGGCATCAAAGGGAACCCGCGAACTTGCAACACAATGTCGCATTTGTGGCGAATATGGTTTTGCCCAGACGAAAGACCCTCACTTACACGATTGCCAAAGTGAAGCACACGGTCTGTTTGTTGCCGGAGCCTGCAAACGCCCCATGACACTCACCGATTCCATCAACGACGGTCGTTCCGCCGCTTACGAAATACTTACGGTGGGTTCTATAAATTCCACGTATGAACAATAAGAACTTTATTACATACTTTTCTGAGATTTCGGCCTACTTTTGTCATCTTGCTGACTTTCATTCAGTCATGATGCACCGCATCACTCCTTCATGAAAGCCATCAATCTGCTCAAAACCTGTCTCGAAATCTCTTGAAAGCAATTTATAGAACCCACCTTACATCGCTTTAACCTTGCGTGCCAGTCGGGCACACAAGCCAGGGAAGAACCGCTTGATGTACGCCATCAGCAATTCTTTCTTTCCTACAAGCACCTCGCGACGCTTGCGATATACAGCACGCACAATCTTGTCCGCCGCCTGCTGAGGTATTACACCTCCAGCCTGTCCGGCATCCATCTTGCCATGCTGACGACCGTCTTTCTCCAACGCATGGACGGATATATTGGTCTGCACACGTCCCGGACAGACAATCGTGACTCGGATGTTGTCCTTGTAATTTTCAGCCTGAATGGTTTCAAAGAAACCATACAAGGCATGTTTGGCTGAAGAATAGGCACAGCGCATCGGGAAACCAAAGCAGCCAGCAATGCTGGTGGTAACAACTAGCTGTCCTCCCCCCTGCCCTATCATCCTAGGCAGAATGTTCTTTGTCAATAGCACAGGAGCGTAGAAGTCGATGTCCATCACCTTGCGGAAGACGTGCATCTCAGTTTCAACCACCGTACCTCGCTGACTGATGCCTGCATTGTTGTAGAAAATGTCGATACGACCAAGGCTGTTCCAAGCCTTTTCCGCCAATCCGTCCAGCTGGTCGAGTTGCGAGATATCAAAAGGCAAAGACTTCGCATCTGGAGCACCAAGTTTTTTGCAACGCTTTGCCACCTGCTCCAGCAGGTCGTCTTCCAACGCTGTCAACAACAGCGTGGCACCCTCCTGGGCAAAACGATAGGCGGTAGCCTCGCCAATGCCCGACGAGGCTCCCGTAATCCAAACTATCTTATTTTTAAAAAGCATGGTCATCAACAGCTTTCAACTTCTTTCTTAAACCATTGCGAACGGTTGCAACCTTCGCCAGTGTTCAACAGCACCTTGTCACCATTGTGGATAGCACCCTTCTGTAGTGCCTCAAAGAACCCGGCATAGCAAACCATTGACGCAGGTCCCATCAGCACATTCTGTTCATGAAGCATGCGCCGACCATATTCAGGCAACTCAGCCTCTTTGACACGGATGAACATACCTCCGGTTCGCTTCACCAAAGGTGCCACCAAAGGATAGTTGCCAGGATTAGCAGCCGTGAGAATGCCTATTCGCGTGTGCATGTTCTTCTTGGCTTCATACTGCTGCTCCCACCCTGCGGGAAAACCGGCAGCCGTGGCTTTCTCCCACGCCGAGACCATAGGGTCACACTCGTCCTGCTGCACCAACATCATGCGAGGCAACTCATAGGCTTTGTCGGGACACATAGCGCAGAGGTCTCTATAACCTTTTTCAAAAGCCAATGGACTTGTGCCGCCAGCCACAGCCTGCATATATACCGTAGGCATACAGCCCATCTGACGCAGACACTCGAACACCAAGGTCCGCTTTGACTCAATACGCAGTGGGTCGGTATTACCTCCGCTAATCAGCACCTTTTGTTCCTTATGGAATGAGGCTGCTTCGGCTTTGGCATCGCCATATCCGCCTTTGGATATCACCACTGTCTGTCCCACTTGTTTGATGGCTTCGGTGGAATCGTCATCCATAAACGATGGAGCAAACTGGGTAAAATGGATGCTCGCCTTAGCCAAATAGGTGGCAAAGGCAGTACCCGCATTTCCTGTCGAAGCAAGGCAATACTCTTTTACACCCTGCTCCTTCAGCACCGACGCTGCCAGTGCTGCGCTGATGTCCTTAAACGTGCCACAGCCTTGGTTCAGGTCGTTGCGGCACACATACACCTCGCAGTCCACACCCGCCTTCTTTGCTGCCTCCTCCAAATGGTCCCAACGCTCAATTTCGATCATGCCTTCGCCACAACTGACAATATTGTCGCGACTCATCAGCGGCAGAAAGTCGAAATAGAAGTCTTGAAAACTGTCAGTCTTCAACTCTTGGGGCGGAAACGATGGTAAGTCAAAATACTCCACTTCGGCGTATGTCGAACCGCAGGCACACTGCTGGTCCTGTTGAAACCATGTGGCAAAGTCGCCTACGACCTTGCCACATTTCTTACATCTTATCTGATACTTCATTATTTCTTGATTCTCATTACCGGCATCGGCTTGTTGTACTCGCCAGCATCCAGTTTTTTCTTCACCTCCTTAAACACCTCGATAGTGCGATTGGCATGTTCCATGGTGTGGACTGCGGTGGGAATGATGCGGAGCATAATCTGACCCTTTGGCACCACGGGATAAACTACAATGGAGCAGAAGATGCCATAATTCTCACGCAGGTCGACAACCACGTTGGTGCCCTGGTTCACATCGCCGGGGAAGAACACCGGGGTGATAGGCGACTCGGTAACACCCGTATTAAAACCTTCGCTCTGCAACGAATGCTGCAGGTGGTTGGCAATCTCCCACAGTTTCTCACGATATTCGGGATGCTGGTTGATAATCTCCAGACGACGTTTCACACCATACACGATGGGCATAGGCAGACTCTTGGCGTAAATCTGGCTACGCATATTCATGCGCAAGTAGGTGATAATGTCGGGGTCGTTGCATCCGATAAAACCGCCTATGATTGCCATCGTCTTAGCAAAGGCGCAGAAGTAGAGGTCAATCTCATCCTCGCAGTGGAAATGAGTGTGTGTACCACGGCCTTCGGGACCCATCACACCCATACCATGGGCATCGTCGATAAGCAGACGGAAGTTGAACTCCTTCTTCAGGGCGGCAATCTTATCCAGCGCACCCAAATCGCCCTCCATGCCGTACACGCCTTCGGTAGCCACCAAGATACCACCGCCCTGCTTCTCAGCCAATGCGGTTGCCTGTCTCAGCTGCTTACGCAGGCTCTCTATATCGTTGTGCTGGTATTTGAAACGCTTGGCACCCGTCACGCGGAAACCGTCGATCAGACAGGCATGTGCCTCGCTGTCGTACACAATCACGTCGCGCAGCGTCACCACCGTATCAAGGATACTAATCTGGCCCTGGTAGCCGAAGTTGAGCAAGTAGCCATATTTCTTGTGCGTATACTCACACAGCATGGCTTCTACCTCCTCGTGCAAAGAGGTATTGCCGCTCATCATACGGGCACCCATCGGGTATGCCAAGCCCCAACGACGTGCACCCTCTTCGTCAGCGGCACGCACCTCGGGATTGTTAGCCAGACCGAGGTAATTGTTCAAGCTCCAGTTAAGCACCTTCTTGCCGTTGAAGACCATCTCGGGTCCCAGTTCGCCTTCCAGCTTAGGGAAATAGAAATAACCGTCGGCATACTTCTGATACTGGCCCAACGGACCGCCAGTAGATTCTTTAATGCGTTCAAATATATCTTTCATGTGATTGAATTTTAATTATTCTCATTAAACAACTTACATATCATAAGCCAAATTAATCAGTTGCAAAGATACAAAAAAAAAATCTTATATTAAGAATAATTTAATATTCAATGTGATTTTTCACATTTCAACCATCATTTCAAATTCATATTGGACTATTATTGTTGTCATTAATTGGATTTTTACCTTTCAAATTTGTCAAGCTTCAATCTTTATTGCAGTTGAATTACTAAAGAAATGGATCATTCGATAAACAGATAGATGTTGTTTCTTCGAGACATTGCTCTGGCTCGGAATAGTGCAAATCTTAGGATTTGCCCTCTTCGCTCGCTTTTCGCAATGTTACTTCGTGACGTTGTTTGGCTCGGCATAGCGAGCAAGCTCTCTCTACTCTCACTTTATACAACGTTACTTCGTGACGTTGTTTTGGCTCGGCATAGCGAGCAAGCTCTCTCTGCTCTCACTTTATACAACGTTGAAGAGTATTTCATCCCGTTTTGGATATACCTTTCCTCCATATTAGGAGCGAAGGCAGAGTGGAAGCATCTGGTGTGCCGACAGTTTATTGTATTATGCCCCAAAAGCCCGAAATTAGGGCGCCACTTTTGAGAAAAAAAGTGGCACCTGATGACAATTTCAATAACAATAGGTGTGAGACCACTATTCCCTCCCGGTTCACACCCCTGAACATACAAGCAAATACAACTCTCTAATTATATAATCTTTCGACCAAGCACAAAATTGCACAAAGGTGCAATTCGGAATGATTCATCACCTATGCGTTTGTAGTAAGAATCATAGATTTAGTCAATTACTAAAACAGAAAACGGCACCTTTGCTCTCACTAATGACCACATCACCTGCGGCGGGCGTTGCGAGGCTTGTCTGCAGGAGCGCTAGAATGGTCACCGGCAGCTGCGGGTGTAGCCGCTTTATCTTTGGGACTGTTCTTTTTACAGTCTTTGGCTAGGCGGGCACGCATCTCAGCGAGTTGTTCTTTAGTGAGTATGTTGTCAATCTGCTGGCGGGTACGGTACATCTCTTTAGAGATTTCAGCACGGAGCACGCCTTCGCGGTCGAAGAGCGGAAAGATTTGGTCGGAGTTGTCACCTTCTTTGTTGATGAGGGCGTTGATTTGTTTGCGCACCCTGTCGAGCTCAGCCTGTAGGCGATCCACCTCTTTGCGGCTGTTTTCCATGATAGTATTAAGCTTCTTTTTTTGTATGGCGGAGAGGTCGCTGACCATTTCTTCGACCTTGGGCGGCTCTTTGTGTTGGCGAGAGGGGTCGTTTTTATGTTGACCCATGACTGTTGCAGCCAATACGAGGGTAAGTAGTAGTGTTGTTATCTTTTTCATAATCAGTGCTTGAGCTTTAAGTTTTAGAGGTGTTAATATAGGCTTTCTACGATACCAACTCCAAAACCGGCTTCGGCCATATTGTCGTAGTCGGCGTGGTAGTTGTATACTTCGGCAATCATGTTGCTGATCTGTGCTTCGTCGTAGTTGTGGGTAAAGAGGAGTGTCACATTAATACCGACAGCGAGAATAAGGCAGGCTGCCACTGCTGTGGAGAAGCGTTTGATGCGTTGCAGCTTGTTGAATTGAGGGGTGAGCAGCGGCTTGTTGCGCACTTGTT
The DNA here is from genome assembly GCA_017509045.1 of Bacteroidales bacterium. Classification (GTDB taxonomy): domain Bacteria; phylum Bacteroidota; class Bacteroidia; order Bacteroidales; family P3; genus Colimorpha. The sequence continues at coordinate 16,145 of JAFWQP010000127.1, read as the reverse complement.
GCATCACAGGGGCTACCACATCGATGGTGCCTGGATAGCGCATGTCGCGCAGTTGCTGGAGTATGTCGGTTTCAGTCATTAGTTTATTAATTATATCAAGCTACTTTATGATAGCATTTTTTTTAGGTTTTTGCGAGCACGGAATATGAGCGACTCGACTTTGGCAGTGGAGCACTGCATTACATCGGCAATGTCGTTGTAGGAGAAGTCGTTGAAGGTGTAGAGAACCAAGGCTGTGCGTTGTTCGGGATGCAGACGGCCTAGGGCTTGGTGGAGTTGTTTTGCCTGCTCTTGACGGATGATTTGCTGTTCGGCATTGAAGTCGGAGGAGGGTACTTCGGGAGGAACGATGTCTTCGGTGGGTGTCACCCAGCGGCTGAGACGTTTGATTTCCTTGCAGACGACATTGACTGTGATGCGGTAAATGAAGGTACTCAGTTTCGATTTGAACTGGAAGCGAGGCAATGCCATATAGAGTTCGACGAAGACCTGCTGGGTCATTTCGGCTATGTCGATGCCTGCGCCTCCTATTTTGAAGCAGAGGTTGGCAACGATGGTTTGGTATTCCTTAACGATTTCTTCGTATCGGTTTACATTGCCTGCCAAGATGTCGCGTATGACCTCTTCTTCGTTCATGTTCGAATCTGTTATTATGTAGTCGTTTTGATATTTTTATTGCAGGGGGGTGAAAAGATTTTATAGTATTTAATAACTTTATGTCTCTTTTCTTATTTATACTTGAATTCCTCAATGTCGCGACGTTCGCGTTTGGTGGGTCTGCCCGCACCACGATCACGTTTTTCGAAGGCGTATTGGCGTATGAGTTGTATGCGCTCGTATTCTTCCTCTGGAGTACGGTCGATGAGGTAGTTATCTACAAGCTTAGCCCCTACCCTGTTGCCTAACAGCTGACGAACTTCGACCACACGGTGGAGCTGTTCGATGGAGACTTCGTAGACTTCGCCCACCTTGATTTCATGCGACGCCTTGACAGGCTGTCCATTCATGCGGACATGTCCGCAACGGCAGGCTTCGGTGGCGAGACTGCGAGTTTTGTATAGGCGCACAGCCCAAAGATATTTATCGATTCGGATAGGTTCGTCCATATTAGGCGGGTTAGTTGTTGCGGAATACGTAGGTAATGGTGCCAGTCTGCACCTCGGGTGCATCGTCTTTGGGGCTGAACTTGGCCCGCATAGCAGCGGACTTAGCTTGGTTGACAAGTGCTTGGTCGGTAAGAGTGGAGCCTTTTTCGGGTGCACTGGTTTGGGTGACGTTACCTAGACGGTCGACCCAAATTTTGACCACCACTTTACCCTCCTTGTTCGTGTTGGTGTTAGGAGAAGGAAGTGCACGGGCACTGCGTCCGGTCAAAGAGAAGCCCGCTCCACCTTTGCCAGAAGCACCGTCGTAGCGGTTGCTGTTGGGGTCGCCTCCTTCCTTACCCTGATTGCCGGAGCCATAGGTCTTGCCCTCGCTACCGCCTTGTTTGTTGTTGTTCTTGGTACGGCTGCCACTGAAGAGTGCGTTCTTGTTGATTTCGGGCTCTTTGGGAGGCTCGGGCTTGGTAGTGGTGGGAGTTGTATTATCCGTCTTAGCGGTGGAGGGTTTCTCCGATGTGGGCATAGGTGTAGTCGCCTCGGTGCGCTGAGTGGCGACCTGCTCGGTTGCCGAAACAGGACGCGGGGCACTGGAAGCCTCTGAGGCAGCAGGCATGGGGTTGTCGCCCGAGCCGTTGTCGCTGTTGCCGAGATTGACTTCGACACCTTCTTCAGGAATGGGAGGGTCTGGCGGGTCGTAGCCAAAGGCAAGGCAGATGACCACAATCGCGCCTAGCACGATGGCGGTGATGATGCCTGAAGTGACTTTGTTTTTCTTTTCTTGGTTCATAGGTGGTTATTTTTCTAGTAGCTCTAGTGATACTAGAATTGCTAGGGGATATTTACTTTTTAGGAGAGGTGGCTAGGATGACCTTGTGTTTGGCACCAGTCTGGTCGTTAATGGCATTGACAGCGTCGATGACATTGACGACATATTGCACTGGGACTGTCTTGTCGGAGCGAAGCACGACACAGGCGTCGGTGATGCCAGGTTCGATGCCAGAAGCAATGAGGGGCTGGAGACCTTCGACATCGGTGGGAGTGTCGCCAACCTGGAACTGATGGTTTTCATCAATATAGACGGTCACGTTCTGCTTGGCCATAGTTTTACTTCCACTTTCGGGAAGAAGCAACTTGACGGCATTGGGGCTGATGAGCGTGGAGGTCATCATGAAGAATACCAAGAGGAGAAACACCAAGTCCGACATGGTGGAGTTGTTGTTCTCGATGGTCAGTTTGTTTCTTGTTTCAATCATATTCTTACATATTCTTATTGTTCTAGTAGTTCTAGTGATACTAGTATTCCTAGCTTTATTAGGCGGGTTCGTGGAGGAGATCCATAAACTCAGTGGCACGCACCTCGATGTCAAGAACGACCTTGTTGATTCGGGTGACGAGAACGTTGTAAAGGAAGTAGCAAATGATACCTACGATAAGACCGCCGATGGTGGTAACCATAGCTTGATACATACCCGTGGCAAGAGTGTTGATTTCAATGTTGTTACCAGCAAAAGCCATGTCTTGGAAGCAGGTGACCATACCTGTGACAGTCCCAAGGAAACCGATCATGGGGCCGAGGGAGGCAACGGTGGCGACGAGGGAGACACGTTTTTCGAGACGTGCCACTTCGAGTTTACCTTCGTTTTCGATAGCTGCCTGGATGTCAGAAAGCGGGCGACCCAAACGAGAGAGACCTTTGTCAACCATGCGGGCCAGAGGAGAGTTGGTCTGCTTGGAGAGGGCGCGGGCACCATCGACATCGCCCTTGTGGATGTATTCGCGTATATTGTTCATAAAGAGGTCGTCGTCCTCAGCCTTGACAGCCTGACGGAGGGCAAGGTAGCGTTCGACAGCAATGTATATGGCGAGAGCCAGCAGCAATGCCAATACAACCATAATCCAACCGCCGTTCATTGCCATCTGCCAGAGAGAAATGCGTTCCACGGGGGCTGCGGCAGCGTTGAGGCTGTCGATAGCGGTTTGCGTTTCAGCCATGTCGGCTTGAATCATTAAGAATGGGTTCATTGAGAATTAAAGATTAAAAATTAATAGTTTAAATGTGTTTTTTACTAAAAATGAAGCGAAAGACTCAGTGTGGGCGATACTGCATAGCCATCTGTGGGAAGTGGGGTGAGAGATGGGGAGAGATTGAGCGAGAGGTCGTCGCTGACTTGAAAGTCATAGAGGTGCCCAAACACGTATGCGTCGAGCAGGTTGAAAGCATACACAGCCACAGAGATAAGGATGTAGCGCTGGAAGTTTTTGTTGCTGGACTGATACATATTATAGATACTACTTCCCGGGTAGCCTGAATAGCCGTCGAGAGTGGACCTACCGTTGTAGCCGATACGGAGATACTCGTTTTTGAACATCATCATCTCGGAGTAATTGGTGTAAACCAAGTAGCCCATAGCACCTAATGCGGCATAAAAGATAGGCACCTTCCACGCCTGTCCGTTGTAAATCTGTCCTGCTCCCGGAATAAGGGAAAGGAGCACAGCCTTGGTAGGGTTGTGCGGCTTGGTCGGAGTGACACTCACAACGGTTGAAGGACGCACATCGACCAACTCTTGGCCTTGAACCGAGACGGTTGCCACAAGCAGTAAAATGAATATGAGCAGACGTCTATACACGGCAGGCGTTGAGTGGGATGGTTCAGATGTTGAGCAGTCGGACTATTCTTTCAAAGTCTTCGTCGTTGTTGAAATGGATTGTCATAGTGCCCTTGCCACGACGAGAACGCTTGATCTCGACATCGGAGCGTAGCTTTTCCTTCATTTGGGAAAGGGTGGCAGTGTGCCGAGCCGGCAGCTCCTCTTTAACGGTTACGCGCGGGCGCGAAGGGGTCTTAGCAGCCTTGACCAACTGTTCGGTTTGGTGTACAGAGAGGTGGCGGTTCACAATCTCGTGCAGGATGGCGAGATGCTGCTCGGGGTCCTCGACATTGATTAGCGCACGAGCATGGGCCATACTGATTTGACCTGAACTGAGAGCCAACTGAGTTTCGGCAGGCAGATTGAGCAGACGAAGATAGTTGGTGATGGTGGAGCGGTCTTTGCCAACACGTTGGCTGAGCTGCTCATGGGTGAGTTGGCATTCCTCGATAAGGGCGTTGTACGACAGGGCTATCTCCATGGCGTTGAGGTTCTCGCGTTGGATGTTCTCAACAAGTGCCATCTCCATCATCTGACCATCGGTGGCAACACGGATATAGGCGGGCAACTCTGTGAGTCCAGCCAACTGTGACGCACGCAAACGCCGCTCACCGGCAATGAGTTGGTATTTTCCGTCGGGCATGCGGCGGACTGTGATGGGAGTGATGACTCCCTGTTCGCGGATAGACTGCGAAAGTTCTTGTAGGGCAGTATCGTCGAAATCCTTGCGTGGTTGGAAGGGATTGGCCTCGATGTCGCTGATAGGCACCATGCTTATGGCGGCAGTGACATCCGACTCATTGCCATTAAGAGCATCTACATCGATGCTTCCTAGTATGGCATCCAGCCCACGACCCGGGATTAGAGGTTTCTTACTTGCCATTGTTTGTGTTCTGAATAATTAGTTTTCGTGTGTGCTAGAGGATTTCATTTTGTTGCGTCGGAGCAACTCGGTGGCAAGATTGAGGTAATTGACAGCACCGGCACAGGTAGCATCATACATGATGACAGACTTGCCATAGCTTGGGGCTTCGGCCAACTTGGTATTGCGATAAATAATGGTATCGAACACCAGCCGTTTGAAGTGCGAGCGAACATCTTCGACCACCTGCCGCGCCAAACGAAGGCGCGAGTCGTACATAGTAATGAGCAGCCCCTCGATATTCAGTTTGGGATTGAGGCGTGTCTGCACGATGCGCACGGTGTTGAGAAGTTTGCCCAGACCTTCAAGAGCAAAATACTCGCTCTGAATGGGAATAATGACCGAATCGCTTGCCGTTAGGGCATTGACAGTGATGAGTCCCAGCGAAGGACTGCAGTCGATGATGATAAAGTCGTAATCGTCACGCACAGGCTCTAAGGCTCGCGATATGAAATACTCACGGTTTTTCTCATTGACTAGTTCTACTTCAGCACCCACCAAATCGATGCGTGTAGGCAATAGTGTGAGGTTAGGGGCATCGGTAGTAATCAGGCAGTCGTGGATGTCGGCATGACCCATGAAGCACTCATAGGCACTCTTCTCAAGCTCGTCAGGATTAATGCCCAACCCCGAAGTGGCGTTAGCCTGTGGGTCGGCATCAACCAGAAGAACCTTATACTCCATCACCGCCAGAGCTGCACTGAGGTTCACGGCGGTAGTGGTCTTCCCCACCCCACCTTTCTGGTTGGCAACAGAGATTATCTTTCCCATTGCTGAAAGTGTTTAGAATTTGAAGTCAATATCCTCTAAATCGGTTTTGGGATAGTCGCGACGCTCACCCTCATAGTCGAAGTCGTTCTCGATGACGACAGGTTCGGGCTCGATGCCAGTCTCGATGAAAGAGAGTGCGTTAGCCAAACCTTTCTGGAATTTTTCAAAGTCTTCCTTATAGAGGAAAATCTTGTTCTTATCGTAGTAAAATTCACCCGTATTGTTGTCAAACAGACGACGGCTCTCAGTAATGGTAATAAACTTGTCACCTCCTCGTGTTTCCTTCACATCAAAAAAGTAACGACGCTTTCCTGCAGGAATAGCCTGCGAATACAATTCTTCTTTTCTATTTTCCATGTTATTACTATATTATTTTAGTTTGCAAAATTACCCATTATTTTTCACGTAGCATTACCATTTCGTAGAAAGTTATTAACAACTGCTAGTTTATGGTAATAACTTTACCTAATAACGACGCTTTTGTCTATTTATTGTTTGTGGGTCATAATGTCAAGCACCATGTCGTCCACTTGGTCCATACCGTCACAACCCAGACGTCCCAAATTGCGGATGGAGCAGTCCACATCGCTTTCGCTAAGTCCGTCGGTGGCATCCACCACACAGTCGTGATACGCCAATTCGGCACTGACGAAGGCGCTGTACAATCCTGTGCTCATCTTCAGTGCGCAACTGGGCTTGGCTCCGTCGCACACCATGCCGGCAATCGTGTTTATCATATTCTTGATGGCAAAACACATCTGGTCGAAACTGCCTCCATGCAGGTACACAATGCCGCATGTCACACCGATGCTGGCGTTCACCAATCCGCACAAGGCACTTAGGCGGCCAATGCCCCGCTTGATATATATCGACATCAGGTGGTTCAACACCAATGCACGGGTTATCGACTCCTCGTCACAGCCTTTTGCCTTGCCGTAGTTGTACACGGGAAGGGTGCAGGCGATACCTTGGTTGCCGCTACCGCTGTTGCTATACACCGGCAATGTGCAGCCATCCATTCGTGCATCCGAAGCTGCCACCGTGCGTGCCACAACGGTATGCACAATATCACCGGCGGCATTCTCCATCAGTATCTTACCCGTGTGCAATCCGTAGCCCTTCAGACCTTCGGTTGCAGCGGCATCGTTGTATTTCACCGTTTCGCGGATAAACTCCAGCTCCTCAATAGGTGCCGTGGTGGCATAGTCGTATACCAGGCGGGCAGAGAGTTCCAGTCCGTCGGCTGCCGACTTGTCAACGTGTCCTTCCACCGGTGGGGTGATGATGTTGTTCTGCAACACCTTGCCGTTAAGGGCAAGATAGGTGAAGTTAGTGTGACGACGACTTATCACTGCCGTAGCCGTGTTTCCACCTATCGTACAGGTACACTCAATATAGAGTTTGTCGCATGGCTCTTTGACCCCGATACTGATACGGCTGGCATTGTTGGCCAACCATTTCTTCGCCTCTTCAATCCGTTCCTTGGGTACGGTCAGCACTTCAAGCTGTCGCCGCGAATCGCCGGCCACCACTGCCACAGCCACCGCTATAGGCAACCCTATCATGCCTGTGCCGGGTATACCCACGCCCATGGCGTTCTTAAACACATTCTTGCTAAGGCTCAGCTCTATACGTTCGGGCTCTTGTCCCAGCAGTTCACATGCCTTAGTCACACAGAGGGCTACGGCTCCTGGCTCGGTACATCCCGTTGCCAGCACCACCTCTTGCTGTAGCAGCTCACGCAGCTGCATGCGGATTTTCTCTTCCATAAAAATGCTTTCTAGGGTTTGTTTGCTGTGGCTAATATTAGGGGAATAAGGTTATAAAGTTCGCTTCGCTAAAAAGTTTAAAACCTTTCAAACATCATCACGCCTTTAAAACCTTATACCCCTTATCACTTTCAAACTATTATTTCTCGAACAGCTTCTGCCAATTCTTATACTCGCGGTCTTTCCAACAGCCGTTGTGGTAGGCGTAGGAAACGATGGCGGGAATCACCGTGGTGCCTTCGGCATAGACCATCTGCTGCAATTCCTCGCTCACCTTGCCCCAGCTGCCAGCCTCCAACAAGGTGGAGCTTGAGCAAGCACCGTCGCGCACGTCGGCAACGGTAATCTGGATGGCATACTTGTGCATCGGCACCTCGTAGCCCAAAATCTCGGCACACACCACGGTGTCCTGAGCGAAGTTCTTGGGCGTACCGCCACCCACCATAAACAGGCCGCTCTCGGGGCAGTTCATCTTGATTTTGGTCAGCTCCACAAAGTCGCACACCGAGTCGATGCTGAGGTATTTCTCACCCTTCTGGGCACGCTCCCACTGGTGCTTGCCGATACCGAAACCGGCGCTGCTGTCGCTGAAGGCGGGACAGAAGATAGGCACTCCGCACTCGTAGCAGGTCTGAATCAGGCTGTCCTTCTTCACGCCGCGACCATTGTGCAACCATTTGCCCAACTCGTAGATAAACTCGCGGCTGCTGTAGGGACGAGGCTCCAGCATGTTTGCCAGTTCGTAGGTGGCATTGTCGCAAGCCTGCAGCTCTTCTTCGTCGATAAAGGTGTCGTAAATGCGGTCGATATAGAGTTCGCGCAACTTGGTGTCGGGAATGACGTTCTCTTTGGTACCCACATAATGCTTGAAGCCCAATGCTTCAAACAAGTCCATATCGATGATGGAGGCACCTGTGGCAACCACAGCGTCAATCATCTTGTTGCGCACCATGTCCACATACACCTGCATACATCCTGCGGCACTGGTCGAGCCAGCAATGGTCAGGATGTTGGTACAATCCTTTTCCTTGCACATCATGGTCAATATGTCGGCGGCACGGGCGGTGTCGCGGCTGGTGAACGACATGCCGCGCATGGCATCAATCAGCTCCGTCGAGTCATATTTCTTTATGTCGATGTGTTTGATGGTCTCTTTCAAGAGATCCTGCTTGGTGAGATTTTCGATGTTTTCCATTTTATTATGTATTTTTATTTAACTTCTATTTTTTTAATAGGGCACTTCTTCGTCAGGCATATCTCCTTGCGGCGGGAAACTGTCTTGGCGGTTGATTTTCGAATCGACCAGTATCGTAGGCGTTCCTGCGCTGTCGAAAGCATCATTCTGAGGCATCAAATTGTTTGCCAGCTGCTCGTTGGTGACAAATTGGGGATTCTCAAAACGTGCGTATTTGCTCACAAAACGTAGGCGCACCTCTCCCACTCCGCCGCTACGATGCTTGGCTATAAGAATATCAGCCATGCCGGCTGTGGCTCCCTTGTCGTCTTCGTTTATATTGTAGTACTCCGGACGGTAGATAAACATCACTATATCTGCATCCTGCTCGATAGCACCCGATTCACGCAGGTCGCTAAGCTGGGGTTTCTTGGTGCCGCCACGTGTTTCCACGGCACGACTCAACTGCGACATCGCCAACACCGGTATGCCCAGCTCCTTCGACAACGCTTTCAGCTGACGGCTGATTGTGCTGATTTCTTGCTCACGGTTGCCATTGCGATTCATAGAGTCGCTGCCTGCCGACATCAACTGCAGATAGTCGATAAACACCATCTGTATGTCGTGATGCTGCTTCAGTCTGCGGCACTTGGCACGCAACTCATAGATAGTCAGCTGCGGCGTATCGTCGATAAATATCTTGGCGTCGTTCAGCACCTGTGTACGCTGTTCCAATTGCACCCGCTCGTAAGGCTGCAACTCGCCTTTCTTCAGTTTGTCGCCCGGTATCTGGGCTTCGCCCGAAATCAGACGCATCGCCAGCTCCACGCCAGTCATCTCCAACGAGAAAAACGCCACCGGCTTTTTGAAGTCTATCGCCATATTGCGCGCCATCGACAGTGCAAAGGCTGTCTTACCCATAGCAGGACGGGCGGCAAGGATAATCAATGTGCCCGGATGGAAGCCCGCCGTAATGCGGTCCAACTCCAAAAACCCGCTGGGAACGCCCGCCATACCGTCCGTATTCTCCGAAGCCTCGTTAATCTGCTCAGTGGCCGCATACACCAGGTCGCCTATAGGGTGGAAATCCGTCTTGAAGTTCTTGTCGTTGATGTCCATCAGCCTCCCCTCGGTCTTGTCCAGCAGGTCCACCACGTCGGTCGTCTCGTCGTAGGCATTGGTGATGGTCTCCGTCGAAATACGTATCAGTTCGCGACTGATATATTTCTCACTCAGCACACGCGAATAGTACTCAATATGTGCCGCGCTCACCACATGGCTGGTCAACTCGGTAATATGGTACGCCCCACCCGCTGCTTCCAACTCACCGCTGTGCCGCAGCTGGTTGGTCACAGTCATCATGTCAACTGGTTGGTTCTGCTCAAACAGTTTATGGATGGCTCTGAATATGACTTGGTGTTCGGGCTTGTAGAAATACTCCTCATGCAGCAATTCGATGGCCGTGTTCAGGGCGTTCGCATCCAGCATCAGCGCACCCAGCACCGACTCTTCCAAATCCACAGCCTGCGGCGGCTTATTGCCACCGTTGATATTAAAGGCCTGTTCGTAAGACATTCGTTCCTTACGTCTTACGTTATTTTTAGGCATAGTTTCCATGCTACAAAGTTACACAAAAAAATCGTAACACCGAGATATTTTTTTCAACAACCATACTATATTTACAATAATAACATAGCATCCAACATTATGCGTAAGCCATCCCCTCTCGTGAGGAATGGTCGCAAGTTCGGAGTATATAAAAAAACTATTCGTAATACTTGAACGTCCTAACAACAAAATAGATATACTTCCAGGGGTCCTTCCCTACAGCGACAGAAGCTTTGGTCCAGTTGCCTTGGTCGTCGTAGGCGGTGTAGGTGTAGTATTTGTGCTTACCAATCTCATGTTCGCCCGTCTCACCCTCCCAGTGTTCCCAGTTGGTGTGCCACACCTCGATGGTGTCCCCTCGTTCGTCGTAGCGGTAGTGGGTATCCTCGTAGTGTTTGTCGCCTATGCGCATTTTTACCAGCCGTCCCTGCTCGTCGTAGAAATATGTCCATGTCACGTGTGGAGCATACACGGTGGGAGCGGTCTTGGCGACCACCCTCCCCTGCCCGTCATAGACAAACGTCGTGGTGTCTTCCCATACCGAGGCAGCCATCAAGGGACGGCACTGGTCATCGCAGGTAACGAGGAAGTTCGTCACGCTATTTCCTTCGGTCGGGTCATAACTGAGAAAGTATTCTTCATACCCCGATAGACAGCCGTCCTTCCCGTAGAGAAACACAATACTGTCCTTACCATCCTCGGCATAGGTCGCTATATAATAGACCAATTGCCCAGTGCCGTCATACTCATAATGATAGCTAGTCTGATAAATATCTTCGATAATGGACATATCCGTCCGCAGCCCCGCTTCGTTATACGCCTCAGCCGTCGTGACAAAGTATCTGTGTGCCGAATCCATGCAGAACTCCGTACTCTGCACCATCTTCACCCTGCCCCTATACCCCATCTCAGCCGCACTCACCCTCCGCGTCACCTCGCTCTGCCCCTGCACAACCATAGGCAACAATGACAACAAAATCAGCAATAGAAAGAAACACCTTTTCATGTTATTCATAATTTTGATATTCAATCAGAAAAACCTTCCATAAGGGATTGTTTCAAGTTTAAGTTGACAATGCAAAGATACATTTTTTTAGTGAATAAACTTCGCTCTTATGATATATCTGACTGATTTTTCAACAGCCTCGAAGAGGTTGAATCTCAATAACCCCATACAAGAAACCGATAGGTTTCGCAGTGTGGGGTCAGGGATAACCCTACTACTCAGCGTCTCGAAGAGACGCGACATGGATACTATTTGGCAAAAATCAGTCATATGTTGTACTAGAGCGATAAACTTTATAAAATAGACGATAACCACACCTTTGGTTCATCCGACAAACAGATAGGTAATATCGAGGGCATCCTCATCCCATTTTGAATCCACTTTGCCTTCGCTATTAGGAGTGGAGCCAGAGCGAACCCAGAGCGAAGGCAGAGCGAACCCACACCGAGGATACAAACCCAAAAGTCGCGACCTCTCGTCCGTTTCTGAATGCAAAGATAGCGCGAAATAACGACATAACAAACTTTTTTGCACAAAAAAGTCACATTTTCCCCTCTTTTGTAAAAAAGAGGCTCTCTTTCATCAAAAAGATGTTAGGCACAAACCGCTTAATTGGGGCAACAAATAGATGCAAAAAATGTAATTATACCCCCTCTCCTAAAGCAATCCACCATTTATCATGCAAACCGCTTTATATCAGAATAATACCGTCATTATCAATTCAAAGATTTTACATCGCATGTAAAATCTAATTATGCCAATTTGAACACAAAACAATGATATACACACCATTGCAAAGATTTTACATTTTACATTTTACATGCAATGTGTTTTTTTGATGCAACAAGGTAAATATTATTATAATATATTATTATTCATTATATTATATGTTATATAACTCTCCCAATAACCAAAAGCATACGCATGTAAAATGTAAAATGTAAAATCTTTGTTACCCTCACCCCTCCCTCATGAAAGCACAGCAGTGTTCACTGTTCACTGTACATTGCATAGTGTTTTTCTTTCAGCGATATGGAGGCAATACTACTTTATTCGGGTTCTATTTTGAACACGAATCCCACTAATAGATTTCTCTAGGATTTCCAGATTTCGCGAAGCGGGCGATATACATCCCCTATTGAGAGCTTGCCTCGAGACTGTAAGTATCTCCCCGCCTGCAGCGGAAATCCAGAAATCTTGGAGAAAATAGATTTCTCTAGGATTGCCAGATTTCGCGAAGCGGGTAATATACAACCCCTTTTGAGAACTTGCCTCTCAAGGCTGTAAAAACAGTTTTAAATTAAATTAGAGCCATAATTATTAGTTGTCCAAACTAAAGAAAAGTCGGCTTAATAACCGATTTGGGTTTAACTATGAACTGTGAAATGCAATGATTTTTGGTTTTTGAGCAGAACTATTATTTATATTATTGAATATCATATACCAAAGCCCGTATGGAGTGCTTGATGCGCTACAGTGCTACAGTGCTACAGTTCGTATTTGAGGTGTCCACTCTCAATGTGCAATCAACAAAATCACTAATTCTCAAATTCTTGACAAACAAAAACCCTATTAATTATCATTCTAGGTCTTGATAAGGGTATAAAACGAACCGTAGCACTGTAGCGCTGTAGCATATATTGGGATTGACACACACAAGTCAGTCTATATCAAATCATAACGCATCTTTCCCCTACAGAAATGTGAAAGAAGTCACACGGTACATTTTACAACCGAAACAACATAATCAATTAATAACAAACATATTGCAGAGATGTCACAAAAGTCACATGTCACATGCAATGTGTTTTTTTATGTTATTTAGTCTATTATAATATAATTAATTATTAATCAATATATTATTATATAATATAACTCTACCCATAGCCAAAAGCATACGCATGTGACTTGTGACTTTCACCCCACCCTCTTGCAGTGTTCACTGTTCACTGTTCATTGCATAGTGCGTTTCTTCTGCGGTAGGGGGCTATACCCGCTACACTCACCCGCCGCGTCACCTAGCTCTGCACCCACCCTATCATGGGCAGCAGAAGCAAACAACAGATGATTGAACTTTTTATTTTCATTTTAAAGTAAAACAGCGATATTGATATGACTGCCTATAACTCCTTTTTAGCTCCTCCGACAGAAATGAGCGTTCAATCAATTTCAAGGCAATAGGCGATTCCTCTGCAAAGGTGTCAATCTCACGCTTGACCATTCTTTCGGGCAGGCCGATTCTTCTGCCAAACTCCACAAAATCGGTTCGGTCCACGGTATGGATGTCGGTCATCTTCATACCTTCCTTAAACAGGCCTTTCTTCAATGCAAAGATTTTAGGCTCGTACAGATGCAGGCTTGTGTTGATGAGGTCGTAGGCTGGTGCAAGGCGGTAGTCGCCGTTTCCACGGTCTATCAGGGAGAAGTTCTTCAAGTGTGCATCATCGTTCAGGGTGATGTAGTTGAAAAGCACCACGCGGAAGAAGCGAAGCAAATCCACCTGTGCTGCTCGGACATACCGCCGTATTATGTCGGCACAGTCCTCGTAGCTCAGTGCGTTGTACTTGTAATAGCTTCCTCCGTTAACCCTCGTCAGTCCTGCCAAAGATGCAAAGTCCTCCTGCGGGTATTTCGAGCCGTCGGGTGCCACATCAAACCGTTTGGTAATATAGGCCGTCTCACCGTCGCGGAAAAAGCATAGCGCATTGGCTGCGGTCTCAATCCCGTATGCTTGCGCCGCCATCTGCATGGTGAGGTGTTCGTTGGCAGGACAGTATTTACGCTCCAGCAATGCGTGTGACGCTGGTGCGGGCTTCAGTATATACTGGCTCTGTTTCCCTTCCTTAGGGATAGATAATGAGCCATTCCTTAATACAAGCGCTCCTTTGGGCTGAAAACCTGCGAGAGAGATGCGACCGATATGCTCAACATAGTCGGTGGAATCGGCACTGTTGTTATTGGGGCTGTCGAAATCAAGTATATGCGACACATGTTTCCCCCCAAACAGTTTGCGACAGGCTTCGGGAGAATAGGTGCTGTAACCTTCTTTTAGCGTTGAGGGGCAATATTTCAGTTCTTCCATCATACTATCGGTTTAATGGTTACGGCACCGATAGTGTCGGTCTGGGCTGTGGCAAGCAAGATGCCAAAATCGTCATACTCGTCGATATGCAGCAGTTGCGACTGAATCTTGCGGTTGGCACCCTCCGAGAGCATATTGAAAAAAAACGGAAACAGGTAATCGGACCTGTATTCCTCATTCCGTATTGGCATAGAGAGACATACAGGTCTGCCCTGATAGTCGTCTTTGTATGAGAACGTGTACCGTCCGCTGTCATCCTCCTGAAGGATGCCAGCTTCTGTGCCGTTTACATATACCTTACCTTGTCTCATACTCCATCACTTTAGGTCTAAAGTCAAGTACCATTATATTGCGTTTTTCGCTGCAAAGGTACAACTATTTTTGAAACCGACAAAATAAAAACGCATTATATTGCAATTCTATTTAAACATAATGATATTGGAAAGGTAAGTCAAAGAGGCTCAATCTGTGGTGTAGTCGTATGGCGCGTCAGCCGTCCCCTTTTTCAAAGGGGTGCCACGAAGTGGCGGGGTATGTATATTGCTTGCGGAGCAAGCGCATATAAAACCCACCTTAAATCACCCCTCTCTTCCGCATCTCAAAGAAGCACTTCTTCGTGGCAGTAATGTCCGCCATAGCATCATGTGCGTCCTCAAAATCGCAGCCAAACAACTTATGGTATAGCTCTTGCAACTTAGGCCACTTATAGCCATAGTAGCCCGGTATCTTGCAGTAGTCCGTACCTGCCTGCATGGTGCAGAGGCTCTTCGCCGTGCTTATCGTGTCAGGAATACCCAAACGATGCAACTCCGCGCCCACCACCTTTTGGTCGAAGGAGATATTATGCCCCACAATGCACTCCGCCTGTTCTGCATCTTTCAAGAACGCCTCTATCACCGCTCTGAGCGGTTTGCCTTCACGTTGCGCCTTCTCGGTAGTGATGCCATGCACCCGTGCAGCATCGGCAGGGATGACAAACCCCTCCGACTTCACAATCTCGTTGCCCTGCGACAACACATACCCCTCCTCGTCAGTCACAATCCAACCCAACTGCACTAGACGAGGCCAATTCCGTGTATTGCTCGCCGGAGCATTATAGTTCCTCGGAACTCCCGTAGTCTCTGCGTCGAAGAAAAGGTAATTTAAAGTATTCATATACGACAAATCATCATTCCCCATATTTTGATGCTATATCTTTAAATATAATTGCTTTTTCTAAAAACCAATTATACGCTTTCACCCAACACTCGCAATTTTGAAGATTAATACTAGTCTCTATCAAGATACGACATGCTTTCTTTGCATCTGACTCTCTCCATTCTACCTCACTTTGAAGCATTGTTGATATTTCATCTTTATGTTGACAGAATTTGCGGAAAAGATTCTTATCATCAACAATATAGAGGTCTACTCCAATAGTATGTTTTTTTAAATATGTGGTCAAGCACAAATGATAAGCAGAACTACCAATACTCAAATCATACCAATGTTGAGGAGCTGCTTTACGAGTACGAAACAATTTTATAAAGTCTTCATTATTGTTCATTGTTTCATTAAAGCCTGTCCAAAAATCCAATTGTAGTTTCTCAGTATCTGACATTCCACCTATTGTCTTCATTGTTTTTGCCCAATCATTTGGTCTTTCAACAATATTAAAACGTGGTGCTTTCTTTGAATCACCAATCTGCCACAATTCTATCTCCAACAAGAAAAAGCCAATATTATCATCTGTATGCTGGTTTAACCATTCAATCGCTTGCCTATGTTCGTCACGAGCTCTCTTTACAATCCACACTATCACTTCTGCTCCTTTGCCCGAAGCATAAGTAATGAGCTTTCCCAAATGGTCATGATTTGTGTCCTCCAACTGATTTTCAATTATCACCCGGCGGTTAGTACCATTTTCCTTTGCTAAAATATCCACACAAAAACTACCAACAGAGGACTCTCTTTCCTCTAACTCTAGTTCTATTCCAATAGTGTCACCTAATTGTAAAAGATTATCTTCTTCTGCCAACCATTTAGTAAAGTCGTTAGCTTCGTGAGGCCAAACCGATCT
>JAFWQP010000126.1 GCA_017509045.1 Bacteroidales bacterium | reverse complement strand
TCAACTACCAGTTTCTGGGTGCTGGTGCCCTTTGCGGTGGTGAGGGTCACGAAGTAGGTGCCCGACGGGTAGTCCGCCACGCGGAAGGTGCATGCCTGCGTCTGCCTCGGCAGCTCCCTGCGCAGCACCTCGCGCCCTGCGGCGTCCTGCATTCTCAGTGTGCTACCGCGAAAGTCCTCCGACAGCGTCACCGTCACCTGCCCACGTGCAGGGTTGGGACTGAGAGTGAAAGGCCTGCCCTCGTTCCCCACCGACGCCACGCCCACGTTGCTGCCGGCAAAAAAGGCCATCACAACCGTGTCGCTTACCACCACTATCCGCAGCGGGTTCGTCGTGTCGCCCGTGCTCCAGCTGCTGAACACATATCGGGCGCTTGTCGGTATCGCCACCAGCGTGGCGGTGTCATCCTCGTATGCCAGGCTGTCGCCCACCACGTAGCCCTTTACCGTGTCGTAGCTCACACCCTCCACGCGGTACAGCTCCAACGGCGAGAAATGCGCCGTCAACGTCGTGTCGCCCTCCACCACTATATGCAGCGGGTTCTCCGTGCTGCCGTTGCTCCAGTACCTAAATTTCATCCCACTCGCCGCAAACGCCTCCAGCACCGCCGTATCTCCCTCGTAGTACACGCTGTCGTACACCTCCACGTGACCAGCAGACTCGTCGTCGCTCAGACCATCGACACGGTACCGCTCCTTCGGCTCGAACACCGCCGTGAAGCGCGTCGTGTCTTGGGCTATGTATACGCTCCGCGTGGCGTGGATGCCCCAGTCCTCCATCCAGTGTGAGAACCTATAGCCGCGCTTCGGCGTGGCATAGATGGTCTGCGACGTGTTTCGTGCCACGTGTGCCACAGGACCCGCCGTGCCCATCGTCGTGTCCGCCGAGGTCACTATCAGCTCCACATAGTCCACTATCGGGAAATGTATGCCGAACATCGGCGAGTTTGCCGGACGACCGTTCCAGTCTTCCCACTCTATCCACTCCCGTGTCTGGACATTCCACACCTTCAACTGCCACCACTGTGGTTTCGGACACCATTGCGGATAGTGTAGCATGCCCCCGTTAAAGACACACACCAGTTCCACCGGCAGGTACACGTATGCGTAATATGCCGATCCGCAGGGGACATCCTCCCCGTTGTTCGTCGACACCGTATAGAATACCGAGTCCACCAACACCGGGTTCTTGAATAACGCCTCGTACACCCTCACCCTCTCAAAGCCATATCGCTGTGTGTCCGCGTTCATCGCCAGCTTCATCACCTTGGGCGTGATGGTGTCCCACCGTACCGAGTCTCTTAGCACCAACGTGTCCCCCACCTTCTGAAACAGGTACACATATTCCTCTGTGTGCCATGGATTCTGACAAAGACTAGAAAGGCTGCTACTCGGCATACGTTCTGTTACCGCCACCCCATAGACCAGTGTCGGACGTTCCACATGTTGTGGCACCCCCAGCACATGGTATGGTCCACCTCCTGTCCCCTGTAGCCACAGTTGTCTGCCGGAGGTGTCATAGAACTCGGGCAGCGTGTCGTACCACACCGAATAGTGGTACTTGTTATACCCCCACTGCACCGTGTCGGGCTGCGCCCGCACTATCGACGGCAACAGCATACCCAAAATCGCAATAATCAAAATATTCTTTTTCATGACTGTATTGTATTAAATTGTTAATAACTGCATATTTTATTTACAATTACCGCCTCTAGACCTACATTCTTTGTTTCCCATACAAGAGATTTGTTGATACGTTGATATGTGGCGCGGCAGACAACTTCTTGAAGTAAGAAGTATGAACTAAGAACTAAGAAGTTGGGCGGCAGCCAATTTTCAATTTTCAATTTTCACTTTCTAGTTTTCGTTTCCTTTTGGCAGCCCACAGCCGACACACTCAGCACTGCTAGCAGTGCAACTTTTTTTAATCGACTTGTTCATAACTTAATTAATTATAATTTATTTCACCTTTATCCAACATAATATCAACACCATATTCAAATAATGCCATATACTGTTCCATACTTTTCATGTCAAACACACATATCGTACGCATATCATAAGATTTTAACAACGCATCGTAACTCCACTTTTTGCCTTCCTTATTTTCACCCTGTCCATCGTTGCTCACTTTCTCTTCAGGATGGCCTTTCGGTGCCAACCGTATCCACACTTTGTTCTTCACTGTAGATTCTTCTACGACATCCCTTACTTCTTCTGGCTCATTGAACGCATTCAACAGATAGCTCCACCCCGCCGAGTCGGTCGCCTCGAACAGCGTCACCGCCACCGTCAGCGTGTCGTTAAGGGGGAAGTCCTTGATATAGGTGGCCCGCACGCCCTCCACACGGCTGTAGCGCTTGTACACCTCGCTGCTTCGCCAATAGGCTATGGCCGGCGGCAGGTATCTGACAGCAAGCACCCCACCTATAACAGCAATGACGATGAGGGTATTGATAAGCCTGTCTCTCTTATTAAGTTTTTCTGTGTTCTTCATGGTGCCGTGCTGATTCAAAAGTTATTGACACTACGAATCATAATCCCTACCGCCTCTACACTTGCATCGTAGTTGACGCCCCTATTTAGGGCCATCGCATCGGGCAGAGGCAGCAGCAACAGAATCAGTGCGACAACAGCCGCAAACGAGAGTGTTTTTATACGGCCTGACATTGCCCTATGCCGGTAAGGGGGCGGCAGCTTAGTAAAATCCACCTTGGGCGGCGGGAGTTGGCGGCACAGCTCATCAATGCGCCTGCTATATTGGCGGTATGCCTCAATCATTTCATCTATTGTGGGTTTGTTCTTTTCTTCCATTATTACTCAGTTTTAAAGGTAAAACGGGATTTTTCTATTACTTGTGGCGGGTACTATTATAATCAAGAATTAGAAAATTTAAAACAGTTTATGGCAACTTCTATTTATTACTTTCGAACACGGATTGCACGAATCTAACATTGCGCAAGTGAGAGCAGAGAAAGCTCGTTTTTTTTGCCGAGCCAAAGCAATGTAACAGAAATGTAACGAATTAATTTTATGAATCTTCCTGCAAACATGAGAACGAATTTATAGAACCACTTTATTAGTTTTTTTCGTATTCTTAGATGTCCCCTAGGGGATTTCTATTTATCAAGAATTAGAGAATTGGAGAATTTGTAAACTGCATATTTTGAATTTGATAAGAATTTGAGACTTTAATTACGTGCAATTAATAGAGGTGACCCCTAGTCTATTTTCTGCGTCGTTGAGTTCTTTCAGTTTCTGCTTGATACGTCTGATGCGGTTGTCCACGGTGCGTTTGGAGCACCCCAACGCATTCGCCATCTCTTGGATAGACATCTCGGAGAGGTACATGTGCGCCACCAGCTTGTCGTCAGGCGATAGTTGCTCGACTAGGGCGTAGAGCTGTTGCAACAGCGGATTGGGAGTTTCCTCGGCGAGGGATTCGCCTAGCGAGGGGTCGAGCTGCACAAGCAAGGGCTGACATTTCTGCTTGCGGTGCATCATACAGGCGGTGTGTAGCGCGACTGTGAAGACCCACGTCGTCTCCGCGCTCTTGCCACGGTAACTGCCATAGCCGTCCCAGAGGTCGGCGACAATCTCCTGGTAGAGGTCGGCGAAGACGTTGGAGCCGCTGTCGGCGAACATTAGGCACACCTTCACTATGATGCCCTCGCAGCGGGTGAGCATCGCCAGAAACTCCTCCTGTATCTTTGTTTCCGTCATAGCAGTCAAACGCATTCGCCTTTGTATAATTAGATGCAAATTTCGCAAAAAAACGCAACAAAAAACAAAAAATTTTTCTTAAACATCGTATATCATTGTATATCAGCTTCTATCGAACGAAAAGTTCTAACAGGCTATTTTCAGAGGTTGTCTAAAGGGAACATCAAGAACTCACCTAAAGACTACTGGGGCGACTTAGGACTGTGTTCTTATTTTGGTAACCTCTATTATTTCTTTCCAATTTGGGGAATTTCTAGCCATTAAGGAAACCCGGTGGGCTTACGACAATACTAAATCCATAAATTGGCAACAGCAACAGAATGAAAGTTATCTACTTTTAAATCAATATTATGTGCGGGAGATAGATGGTGGGCGGCCGTTTATGGGGAGGATTGCGGAAGGTGCTTTTTTTGATAAGTCAATTTTTTTTCCTAACTTTGCATTTTCAAACATCATATCAATATATCATTTGTAATCTTTATTTCGTTTATGAAAACAAGTCCTTTCCGCGAACTGACCCGCCAAGAGGTGGAGCAGTTAGAACAACACGGCAACCGTGCCGAGAATTGGTCGGCAGTGCTGGTAGGCGACGGCTTTGATGCCAATTTTTTATACAACAATGTCTTTATGGGCCAGGTGTGCCTCGGAGCCCTGGAGCGGGGTTTTCTCCACGATGGCGACCTGCATCTTCCCGAGGGTATCTGCAACTGCATGATAGCCAACGCTATGATAGGCGACCACTGCGCAGTGCACAATGTCAGGATGCTCAGCGGCTACAGGGTGGGCGACGGATGTCTGCTGTTTAACATCGACGAGATGACCGCCACCCCGCCGAACATGAACAACGACTACCCGTGGCTAGAGCCCATGAACGAGAACGGCGGACGCAAGATAATGCCCTTCGGCGGCATGACCATCGGCGACGCATATCTGTGGGCCAAGTATCGCGACCACGCATTGATGGTGGAGCGGCTGGAGGTGATGACACGCCAACGCCTTGCCACCCGCGAGGGGGGCTATGGGCGCGTGGGGAGCCACTGCGTGATAAAGAACACCCACACGCTGAACAACGTGGCGGTCCTGTCGGACGAGGAGACTCCCACCCGCATAGAGGACTGCATTGTGCTGGCCGACGGCGTGGTGGGCTACGGCTGCACGTGCGAATACGGCTGCATAGCCAAACGCTTTGTACTGGGCGAGCATGTGCACCTTGAGTTCGGGGTGCGCCTCAACGACACGGTGGTGGGCGACAACTCGACCATAGCGCGGTGCGAGGTGGGCAACAACATCATCTTCCCTGCCCACGAGCAGCACCACAACAATTCGTTCCTCATAGCCTCGCTGGTGATGGGGCAGAGCAATCTTGCCGCGGGCTGCACGGTGGGGTCGAACCACAACGGACGCACCGCCGACAACGAGATAGTGGCGGGTCGCGGCTTCTGGCCCGGGCTGTGCACCAGCCTCAAGCATTCTTCGAGTTTCGCCTCGTACTGCCTACTGGCCAAGGGCGCCTACCCTGCCGAACTGAGCATCACGCTGCCCTTTGCGCTGGTGAACAACAACCCCGGCAAGAACCGCCTGGAGGTGATGCCCGCCTACTGGTGGATGTACAATATGTATGCCTTGAACCGCAATATCACCAAGTTTGCCAAACGCGACAAGCGCAAGAAGAAGGCTCAGCACATCGTATTCACACCTTTTGCACCCGATACTGCCGAGGAGATTGTCAACGGACGCCAGCTACTGAAATACTGGACCGAGCAGGCCTACCTACAGACCAAAGCACAAAGTCCTCACGACAAGACCGAGCCCATAGAGGTGGTGGCCTTCGGGATGGAGAAGGGCAAGCGCAAGGTGACGGTGCTGAAGGCCGCGCAAGGCTATAAGGCGTACGAGGAGATGCTGATATACTATGCCATGAACACCCTCACCAACGACGGCGAGAATAATGCCCTGCCCGAATCCCAACTGGGTGAGGGCGAGCGTGTGCGCGAATGGGTGAACCTGGGCGGACAGCTGGTGCCACAAGCCGACCTCGACCAACTGATTGGCCAAATTGAAAAGGGCGAGATAAACAGCTGGGACGAGATACACGAACGTTACAACCAATGGTGGGCGGAGTATCCCGAACTATGCCGCCGCCATGCCTACCACACGCTGTGTGACCTGCTGATGACGAGGAAGATTGACGAGGAGCAATGGCAGCAATTGCTGCAACGCTACAACACCATACGCCAGTATGTTGCCGACCAGGTGCGCATCACGCGCCAGAAGGACGAAGAGAACCTCTTCCGCCAGATGACCTACCGCAACGACGCGGAGCTGCAGGCAGTGCTGGGGTAGAGCGGTCGGACTAGTGTTAGAGCTGTGCTTTAAGTTCTAGGAGAAATTGTTTTGCCTCTAAGAGGGTTTGGGTTACCTGTATGGAGGTGTCATTAGAGTATTGTTTTCGGATTTGCTCCTTGACACCTTCAAGGGTGTAGCCACAATCGCGCGAGAGGTGGTAGATATGTTTCAGCAGCGCGATGTCGTCGGGGGTATAGTAGCGTGTCCCTTTACTGTTTTTATGCGGGCGTATGGTGGGGAACTCCGTTTCCCAGTAGCGCAGAAGCGAGGGGTTAACGCCCAGCATACGGGACACTTCGCCAATAGAGTAATAGAGTTTTTCCGACATAGGTAATGAGATTAAATGGTTAATAGGTGTAGTAGCCCTGATTGTCTTGGTAGGACTGCTGCTTGGTGTATTTGACATCCTTGAGGCTGCTAGCCTTGATGTTGATTTGGAAGTTCCAGCTCTTGTAGTAGCCGAAGGGGACCCAATTGAAGCGCATTTCCCAGCAGTGGAGGTCGCGGTAGATGTCGAGCGAGGTGTAGGAGAGGCCTTTGTTGACGAAGTCGTAGCCGGTGGTGATGGCAATCTTCCAATTGGGGGTGAGGTCGACATTGCCCGAGACGCTGAGTGTTTGGATTACCTCCTTCTTGAGGTTGAACTGAGCAGCGACATAGGTGCTGACGTAGCTGAGGGTGTAGTTGAAGGAGAGGTTCCACGGCATGGAGAAGTCGGCATAGGAGCCCATCATCAGGGCTGGGTTGTAGTTGAAGGGAGTTTGCAGGACCGGCGGCACAATCTGCTCGCCACGAGGTTTGCTGCCAGGCTTGCCGCCTTTGCCCTCCTTGAAGGTGGAATTGTTGATGCTGTAGGATATCTGGGTGCTCCAGGTGGAGTTGTTTTTTTGCAGCAATTTGTTCTGTACCTTCCAGATAAACTGGTCGTGCTTACGACCCGCGCTGTCGATGTAGTAGGGGCTGAAGGAACCAGAATAGTTGAGCACGAGGTTTTTGAAAAGTGTGGTACGACCAGAGACACTAAGGTCGGACCACCGCAGGGAGTCCTTGGCGAGGTCGTAGCTCATGTTGAAACTGAGATTTTCGAGCAGGGTAATCTTGCGTACCCCCGTCACGGTGTCCTTGGCGTTTTTCACCTTCATTTCAAGATTGTTGCCGATACCGAAATTGACACGGCCCGAACGTCCGTCGCTGGGGCCTCCGTAGAGGCTCTGCTCGAAGATGGAGTAGCGATGAACGTAGCCGGTGTTGTCGGTGTAGGACTGCCACCAGCCGAGGCGGGCGTCGCCAAAGTCGGGGCGGTAGTTGAACGACACAGATGGATTGATGACATGCCGAATGGCGCGAACGGGACCGTACTTGAAGTTGAACATGCCATAGATGCGGGTGGAGAGTGATGAGGTGAAACTGACATCGCGGTTGGCACGGAAGCCACGGACGGTGTCGATGACAGTGGTGTTGGCGACGGTGTCGAACGACTTGCGGATGGTGCTCCAATGCCAGCGCTCGTTGTAGCTGACCGAGTTGGTCCAGTTGAAGTATTTGAGCACCTTTTGCGAGAAACTGAGGGGAACGGCATGCTGAATACCGTACTGCATCTTGTTGAAGGTGGTGAGCTTGAAGAGGTCGGAGTCCTGAGAGGTGATGTTGTTGTCGGCGGAGAAGGTGTAGGAGAGCGAGATGTTTTCGTACCAACGATAAGAACCCGACACCTGTTTGCGACGCAGGGGATAGAAGGTGGTGGAGCTGAGCGAGAGGGAGGGCAGTTTGAGGTTGATGAGACCCGTTTGGACATTGTAGGACTCACGAAGCGAGGCGGCGAAGTTGAATCCGCCACCGAGCTGGGCGGTGTAGGAGATGCTGGAGGTGGTGGTGCTGTTGAAGTAGTCGTTACGATTAGTGGTATTTTTGTTGTAGTTGCGGCTCTGTAGGTTGACGTTGGCGGAGAAACGGCTACGGGGATTGGCTTTGGCATCTTGGTCGTGTTTCCAAACCAGTTTGAAGTCGCTATACTTGTTGAATGTGGCACTGTCGCCCGGGATGCCTTCCTTGGTGATACCGTAACGAACATCCACATCGCCCTTGAATTTATAACGTACATAATAGTTACTCTTAGCTTCGGCAGCCCAGCTGAGGTTGGTGTAGAGCTCGCCGGTGAGAGCGAGGTCGAGCATGTCGTTGATGGGCCAGTAGTAACCGCCGTCCTTGAGGTAGTAGCCACGATTGTTCATCCAACCATAGTTGGGCATGAGGATGCCCGAAGTGCGGTCCTTCTGCATGGGGAAGAAGGCAAAGGGCAGCACCAGCGGGGTTGGGACGTCCTCGATGGTGACATAGGCTGGGCCAGTGAAAATCTTGTCGCCTGTGATGAGCTTGGAGTGGCTGAAATTGATAGCGAAATGGGGATGGGAGTAGTTACAGGTGGTGTATTGCCCGCCGTTGAGATACATAATGGAGTCGCTAATCTTTTTCACCCTTGAGCCATGCAGGAAGCCTTCGCCCTGCTGGGTGATGACACCTGAGATGATGCCCTTCTTGGTGTTGTAGTTGAAGGCAATGGTGTCTGCCACGTATTCGGCATCGCCCTCCTTGAAGAAAGGTCTGCCGATGGGTTTGCCGTTGGAATCGGTGACATGCTGGGCATAAAGCATCTGGGTGTTGAAATCGACCCGTATCTCGTCGGCCTTTAATTCCATGCTTTCGTACTCAATCTTACCCTTGTTGTATAGCTGTGCCTTGCGTTTGTTGACATCGAAAGTGATGGAGTCCTCGGCCTGATAATGGACGATGCTGGTGATGGCACTGGGAGAATTGCCTATGAGAGGCAGGGAGCTAACATGGGAGGAATCGGGCAAGGAGTCGGCGAGGGAGTTGGCATCGGTGAGAGTGTCGAGGGTGCCAAGAGAATCACGAACACCGAGAGAGTCAGAGATGGTGAGGGCAACGGGTGATTTTTTTTGCAAAGAATCGGGCTGGAGAGCAGTCGAATCGGGGTGAGAAGGCAAAATTAAGGAGGGTAAAAATGGTTTTTTAGCCTGCGAAAACGTAGAATCGACCTGTGGAAAAGCACTATTGGTCAGTCCTAGAAAAAAGACTAACAAACAGATGTTCAAAAGTTTCCACATATTTTTTTTCACTTTCCGATTTTACTCGTATCTTTGCAGTTTGAAACTGCAAAGATACCAACTTTTGCGCATTTTTTGAAAACTAAAAAAATACGATTGAAAATGAAACGCTTACTTGCCCTTTTTATTGTGCTGGTTTGCATAAATGGAGCTGTTTTTTCACAAAAAAAAGCCACGGGACAGGTCAAAACTGTTGTGATTGACGCTGGTCACGGGGGAGACAAGCCGGGTGCTGTCGGCAGAAAAAGCCAAGAAAAGAACATCACGCTGTCGCTTGCCCTCAAGCTGGGAAAGCTGATCGAGGACAATTATCCCGACGTGAAAATCATCTATACCCGCACCACCGACGTGGATGTGGCGTTATCAGAGCGTGCCCGCATAGCCAACCGTGCCAAAGCAGACCTTTTTCTCTCGATACACTGCAACTCGTGGACGAATAGCACCCCCACTGGTGTGGAGACGTATGTGATGGGACTGTCGCAAAGCAAAGCGAACCTAGAGGTGGCAAAGAAAGAGAACGCCGACATGCTGCTGGAAAAAGACTATAAGAACAACAGCGACTATGCGGGTTTTGACCCCAACTCGCCCGAGAACATCGTGATGCTGTCGCTGTATCAAAACGCATACCTCGACAAGAGCCTCGACTTTGCCGGCCTTATTCAAGACCAATATCGGAGCGCCATCAAGACGATAGACCGCGGTGTAAAACAGACGACTATTTTTGTGCTGTATAAGACTGCTATGCCCGCAGTGCTGACCGAAGTGGGCTTTATCAGCAACCCGGAGGAGGAACAGTACATGATGTCGGACGAGGGACAGGCAACCATCGTGGTGAGTATTTTTAAGGCCTTTGTGGCATACAAGAGCCAGACCGAAGGCACCAAGGCACCCACCGACCTCAAGATTGATTTGAAAGGATACAAGAGCCCAAAGAAAAAGGAGGTGAACCCACCAGTGCAGCCGACAACAGCACCCGAAACAGTTGTCCAACAGGATACGCCCGAACAGGTGAAACAGAAAGAAGAGCCTTCGATACCCTCGACCATGATACCCTCGACAGCTCAGACCCATGTGGAACCCCCACTGCCTATGGATGAGCCTAAGGAGACTGCGACACAGCCTATTCCTACTGAGACGAACGTTGAACCTTCAACGAACGAAACACCTGCCGTTGCCGCTACATCTAGCAGCCAAGAGGCTGTGTATAAAGTGCAGTTTATGACCAGTACACAGATGCTTAAGTCCAACGCGCGTGAGTTTAAGGGCATCACCGACTATGAGACCTACCGACAGAAAAACATTATATGCTACACCACCGGGCGTTTCTCGTCGGCACGCGAAGCCGCCGAGTATCAAAAGGCTGTACGGGAGAAAGGCTTTGCCGATGCCTTTGTGGTAGCTTTCCTGGGCAATGAGCGCATCACCATGCAAAAGGCTAAGGAAATTAATGGGAAATAACGTAATAACGTGATATCGAAATAAAAATGATTGAAGTCAAGAATATAACCAAAATCTACGACGGGCAGCGGGCACTTGATGATGTCAGCTTCACCGTCAACGAAGGCGAAGTGGTGGGACTACTGGGGCCAAACGGTGCCGGCAAATCCACCCTTATGAAGATTCTCACCTGCTACATCCCTCCCACCGAGGGCGAAGCCACCATTTGCGGACACAGCATCTACGACGACCCCATTGCCGTGCGCCAACAGATAGGCTATCTGCCTGAGCACAACCCGCTCTACCTTGATATGTATGTGCGTGAGTTTCTCAACTTCTCTGCCGGCATTTACGGCATAAAGCACTGCAAGGAACGGGTGGAGGAAATGATTAAATTGGTAGGACTCACCCCCGAAAGCAACAAACGCATCGGGCAGCTATCTAAAGGCTACCGCCAGCGCGTGGGACTTGCCCAAGCACTAATACACGACCCCAAGGTGCTGATTCTTGACGAGCCCACCACGGGTCTCGATCCCAACCAGCTTGAGGAAATTCGCTCTGTTATTAAAAACGCCGGCAAGGATAAGGTGGTGCTGCTCTCCACACACATCATGCAGGAGGTGGAAGCCATGTGCTCTCGTGCCATTATTATCAACCACGGCAAACTGGTGTCGGACGACCACCTGCAGAACATCACCTCGCAACAGCTGACCGAGAAATTCCACCAAGTAACAATGAATAGTTAAACAATTGTCCGACCAGTCGGACTAGTCGGACTAAAAACCAAAACAATATGACTCGCCAACAACTTATCGACCTTATCCATACCCGCCGTTCCTTCCTATGCGTGGGACTCGACGTGGACAAGAACAAGATGCCTGCACACCTGCGCGACCTCCCTGACGGTGTGTTCCTGTTTAACAAGGCTATTATCGATGCCACCATCGACTACACTGTCGCCTACAAGCCCAATTTGGCTTTCTACGAGGCAATGGGCATAGAGGGACTTGTGCAACTGAAAAAGACTATGGACTACCTCCACAGTCTCGAAAAACCTGCATTCACCATCGCCGATGCCAAGCGTGGCGACATCGGCAACACCTCGCAGCAGTACGCCAAGGCATTCCTCGACCCACAGGGCGACTTCGATTTCGACGCCCTCACCATCGCACCCTACATGGGTGCCGACTCGGTGCAGCCCTTCACGGTCTACGATGGTAAATGGGTCATCCTGCTTGCCCTCACTTCCAACAAGGGAGCCTTCGACTTCCAGTTCCTGCCTGTCGGTGGCGAGAAGAAACTCTTCGAGCAGGTACTTGAGACCTCGCAGCAATGGGGCAACCCAGACAATATGATGTATGTGGTGGGAGCCACCAAGGCCGACATGCTCACGCAGGTACGCTCCATTGTGCCCAACAGTTTCCTGCTGGTTCCTGGCGTGGGAGCCCAGGGAGGCAGCCTCGAAGAGGTATGCAAATACGGTCTTACTCATGACTGCGGCCTGCTGGTCAATTCTTCCCGTGGCATCATTTACGCCTCCAATGGCGAGGATTTTGCCGAGCGCGCCGCCGAGGAAGCCCACAAACTACAACAACAAATGTCAGCCGTACTATGACCCTCGACGAGAACACCCGACAGCGGGGCACGAGAACCCTGCACATACTGCTAATCCTCAGCTTTGTCTACACAGGCATGTGGACGCTATGCCACTTCATGCTGGGACTTACTGGTCCCGATATGCGGCAGACCATGCTTGAAGTATACCAGTCCATGGCAGAGAAGAATGAAAGTTTTTCGGCATACGCCATCTTTTGCGAGAAGCTCTTTGCCGTTCCTCAGTGGTATTACATCATCTGCGGACTGCTTGATGCCATCTCATTCGCTGGTCTGCTGCTCATGTGGCGGCTACGCAAAAATGGCTTCCATTGCTACACGCTGGCCAAATTGATGCTGATGCTGATGCCCTTGCTCTTCCTCGACCGCTCATATGTAGGCTTCGGCGACATGATGATGGCGGTTCTGTTCATTGTCTACTACTTCTTCTTGATGAAAAGCCTCGGCGCTTTTGGCGGCAATACCGAACCTACCGACACATCTACCCCATCCGATACACCCAAAGAATAACCAATCCATGAAGAAATCATTCACCCTTACACTAGTTGTACTCACGCTGGCCATACTCTGCGGATGCCACCGCGATAAAAAAGAATTTGCAACCACTCTGCGGGAAGACACCCGCCAGATGATTCTGACCCAACATGACGACTTCTGGCCCGACGGCGACACGCTGGGTCTGAAGAACAGCTATTCACTCGTTTGGCCTGACGAAGGCGTGCTCACCCCCGAGGCGGAACAGGAACTGCTGCTACGCTACTTTGGTGACAGTACCGCCACCACCTTCGGGCAGGCTGCCGAACGTTGGCTCAACACCTCATGGCTTTACGAGGAGGATATGCCCTCTCTGAAGAAACAAACGGTGGACAGCATTCCCGACGGGATGCCCTACAACTATGGCGAGCTTCGAAGCGAATACTCCGCCAACGGCAAT
>JAFWQP010000125.1 GCA_017509045.1 Bacteroidales bacterium | reverse complement strand
TGAGAATTTGGCGGGCGCACGATTTTTAAAACTAAAAGGTAAAAACTAAAAACTAAAAGTTGGCGGGCGCGTAAACATTGTACTTTAAACTCTAAACTTTCAACAACTCTAAACTTTCAACTTTAAACTATCAACTCTAAACTTTCAACTTTAAACTATCAACTTTCCTTTTTTACATACCCCGGCTCTTCGAGCCACCCCTCTAAAGAGGGGACGGGGCAGGAGCCAATCCTTAATCCTCAATCCTCGATTCTCAATTCTCAATTCTCAACTCTCAATTCTCAATTTAAATCGCATATTAACACGTTAACACATTAACACGTTAACACGTTCAAAATATTCAGACAATCAAACAATAATATATCAATTTCACTTATGAAACGTCGTTTATTTTTTAGTTTGTATCTTTTTGTTTTAGTGGCGATGGCTGGGGCGGCGCCGGTGAGGTTTATGCCGGTGGTGCGTGTGCAGCCGAATGGCGACACGTTGCGCTGCTATGTGTCGGGCGATGAGTTTTTTCACCGCCTGCACGATGCCGAGGGGTATACGATAGTGCTTGACAGCGAGTCGGGCGAATATGTGTATGCCACGCTGAGTGACGGGCTGCTGCAGCCGACGGGATATGTGCCGGGCAGTGTGAATCCCGCCAGTGTGGGGTTGGAGCCTAACCTGATGCCTTCGGGCAGCGAGTTGAGGAGGCTGCATAAGCTGTGGGAGGTGCCGGCGGAGTATGTCCCTGCCGCACCGAAGACCAGCGGCGCAAACCACGGGGAGCTGAATAACATTGTCATCTTTATCCGCTTTGCCGACGATACGGTGTTTTCCACCACTACGATTGGTGCGATAGACAGCAAGTTTAACGACAGCACGGTAGGCGCGTCGTCGATGTATAACTATTTTAAGAAGACGAGCTACAATAAGCTGCATGTGAGAACGTACTATTACCCTGTGCCGAGTGGCAGCACGGTGTTGTCGTATCAGGACATTCATCCGCGGAGTTACTACCAGCCGTATAGTGCGACCAATGTGCTGGGATATGTGTCGGATTCGGACAGCAGAATGCGCGAGTTTACCTTGCTGGAGAATGCGGTGAATTGGATTAATGCCAGCAGTCCTGTCGCCACGTCGCTGGATTTGGATGTGGATAACGACGGGCTGGTGGACAATGTGTGCTTTGTGTTGAGCGGCACCTACACGGGATGGGGCGACTTGCTGTGGCCGCACAAGTGGAGTTTGTATGACCGCTATGTGTATATCAACGGCAAGCGGGTGTATAACTTTAATCTACAGCTGGAGGGCTCGGGTGAGCATTACTTCGGGGTGAGCACGCTGTGCCATGAGATAACGCACACGCTGGGAGCTCCCGACTTATATCACTACGATAATTACGATGAAGTGACGCCTTGCGGCAGCTGGGACTTGATGTGCTCCAACATGACACCGCCGCAGCAGAGCAATTCGCTGTTTAAATATAAGTATCTGAACTGGTTTGACAGTATTCCCGAATTGACGGATTCGGGCAGCTATACGTTACACTCGTTGGCGACGGGGCCGAACCATGCCTATAAGATAGCGTCGGCAGGCCGGCAGCAGTGGTATATCTTGGAGTACCGCAATTATGCTGACACCTTCGACTCGTCGATACCGGGCCGCGGGCTGCTGGTGTGGCGCTACAATGCGAGTGGCGATGCTGACAATGCCAACTTCGACTTTTACTACATACCCCATGAGCTGTGGCTGTTCCGCCCCAATAGTGCGGGGGACTGGGAGAACGGGAATGTGGCGAATGCGGCATTTGGAGTGTATGGACGTAATACGTTTGACGTGTCGTCGAATCCCCATCCATATCTGTGTGACGGGACGCCCGACTCGTCGTTCAGCCTCACCAACATCCAATTGAGCTTGGACAACAGCTCGGTTTCGTTCACCTTTACACCGCATTCGGGAGATTGGTGTAGCAGCGTGGCGGGGATTCCTGTGGTGCAGGATTTTGAGAGTGGCGATGAGGGCTGTTGGATGTCGGAGAGCGTAAGCGACCAAAACAGTGACTGGCAGGGTGTGGGGTCGGTGACGGACGGATATTGCACCCGTAGCGGGCAGTATAGCTATCGTTTTAGCAGCTACTACCCCGCATGGGATTATAATCAGTATCTTATTTCGCAGCGGCTGCCGAGGGAGAATCCGTTGCACCTGTCGTTTTACTATAGGGAGTCGGATTACTCTGCGATGGAGGGCTTGGAAGAGAGATTTCGTGTAATCTATTCGAGTACCACTGACGAACTGTCAGCCTTTGCTGACACGTTGGCGGATGTGTCGGTGAGTGATCCGGGCTGGTATCGCTGTGACCTCTTGGTGCCCGCAGGTGCTAAGTATGTTGCTATCAACTATTATTCAAACTTCAAATACTATCTCTATTTAGACGACATAAGGTTGACGGACACGTTGGTGGTGTCTGCCGACACGATTGTGCGCGATACGGTGTATGTGTATGTGCACGACACGGTGACAAGGGTGTGGCACGACACGATGTGTCTCTGGGCAACGGACACGGTGTATTACAACATTGTAGACACGTTGTGGCAGACGGTGAGGGACACGGTGTATGTGGCGCCAGAGATGGGCACGGTGGCGGTGGTGGCGCTCATTCCGAGGCAGGGTACCACTGTGGGCAGCGGGGTGTTTCCCATAGGCAGCACGGTGGAGATAGCCGCCATAGCCAAGGCACCATACAGTTTCAGCCACTGGGATGACGGAAACACAGACAATCCGCGCACGGTGACGGTGACAGGCGAGCGGGAGATGTATTATGCCCATTTCATGAGCGGCGAGGTGGCGAAGGTGAGAGATGCGGAGAATGCTTTGATTACGATTCAGGACACGGTGATTGTCCGCGACACAGTGTGGAACGATATGCGCGACACGGTGTGGCTGGAGTTGTGCGACACGGTGTGGCTGCCCACGCAGCAGCGCGATACGGTGTGGATGGAGCGATATGAGCGTGTGGAGATTGATACGTCGACGTACTATAGGCTGACGACGCTTTCCATCTCGGAGGAGATGGGCTTGGTGGCTGGAAACGGCAGCTACCCTCGGGGCACAGAGGTGGAGGTGGGAGCATTGCCGAGTAGGGGATATAAGCTGCTGTGTTGGTCAGACAGCGTGACAGACAACCCGAGGCGGGTGGTGCTGGATTCAGACCTCCAATTGGTGGCTATTTTTGGTAATATGGTGTCGATAGAGCAGCCTGAGGATATGAGGATAAAGGTGTATGTGTCGGAGGGGACGTTGGTGATAGAAGCGCCTGCGGGAGAGGCTGTGTCGGTGTATAACGTATATGGGCAGCGGGTGTACGGCAAGGATGGTTTGCAAGTAGGGTCGGCGGCCAGCTCGGTGGTGCGCATCCCCGCGTTGAGCGCGGGATTCTACGCTGTAAAGGTGGGGGAGAAGTGCGTAAGAAAAGTGATAGTTTTGTAATGTTAATTCGTAAAGATGAAGCATATATATATTGAGACTTATGGCTGTCAGATGAATTTTGCGGACAGCGAGATTGTGGCTTCCCTTCTACAAAAAGAGGGGTATGAAGTGGTGTCGGATATAAACGATGCCGACTATGTGCTGATAAATACCTGTGCCATACGTGACAATGCGGAGCAGCGGATTCGTAAGCGTTTGCGTGAATTGCGTGCAGTGCAACAACGACACCCACAGTTGCGTATAGGCATATTGGGCTGTATGGCGGAACGGTTGCAGAGCCAGCTGATGGTGGAGGAGGAGAATGTGAGTTTTGTGGTGGGTCCTGATGCCTATAGGCAGTTGCCAAGTATATTGGCGCGTGTCAGTGAGCAGGGTGTAAAGGCGGCAGAAACTGAGTTGAGCACTACGGAGACATACGCCGACATTGAGCCCGTGAGGTTGGGCAGCAACGGCATTTCAGCCTATATCTCCATCATGCGCGGGTGTCAGAATTATTGCGCCTATTGCGTGGTGCCCTATACGCGGGGACGGGAACGCAGTCGCGACCCCGAGACGATTGTGGCAGAGGCCCGCAGCCTGTTTGAGCAGGGGTATAAGGAGGTGACGCTGCTGGGACAGAATGTAAACTCGTATAGATGGAAAACGGAAGGAGAGGAAGTGGGATTTCCGGAACTGATGGCGCGTGTGGCAGAGATAAGTCCTATGTTGCGAGTACGTTTTGCCACATCGCATCCAAAAGACTTGAGCGACAGCTTGCTGGAGGTGATGGCGAAATACGACAATATCTGCAAGTGTATACATCTGCCTGTGCAAAGCGGCAGCGACAGGATATTGAAACTGATGAACAGGCACTACGACTCGGCGTGGTATCTCGACAGGATTGCCGCCATACGAAGATATATGCCTGACTGCTCTATTACGACGGATGTGATAGCCGGTTTCTGCACAGAGACGGAGGAAGAGCACCAAATGACGTTGGAGATGTTTCGCAAGGTGAGATACGACTATGCCTATATGTTCAAATTCTCGATGCGCCCCAACACATACGCTGAGAAGCATTTGCAGGACGATATTCCCGAGGCGGAAAAGACCCGTAGGTTGGAGGAGATAATAGCCCTGCAAGGGCAGATAGCCTTGGAGAACAACCGCCGCGAGGTGGGTAAGATATACGAGGTGCTGGTGGAGGGCGAGTCGCACAGGAGCAAGGAGCGTCTGTTTGGGCGCAATAGCCAGAACAAGGTGATAGTGTTTGACCGCCATGATGTGATGCCAGGGCAGTATGTGAAGGTGAAAGTGGTGGACTGCACGGCGGCGACACTATTGGGTGAATTGTGCACACAATAAAAGTGGCGATATGGCGTTATTAATTATTATCGCTCTTATGCAACGTATGACTGATTTTTGCAAAACTGTCTCAATGTTGCGTCTCTTCGAGACGCTGGAAAGGAGGGTGTTTCGATACCCCACACTGCGGAACCTAACGGTTCCTTGTATGGGGTTATTGAGATTCAGCCTCTTCGAGGCTGTTTAAAAATCAGTCAGATATATCATGAGAGGCATTATCATTATAAAAAACTTGAGACCTTCAAACCCTTATTAACCTTTTTGACCTATAAAAATGAGCAAGGAATTTTTTGATAATCATCCCCTTATAAAGCACCTCCTGTATATGGTGGCGGTGTCGGTGGTGATAGTTTTTTTGTGCTTTATGTTCATCAAAATGGTTGCCCGTCAAGGCAAGGAGTACGAACTGCCCGACTTTCGTGGCACAGCATTGGCACAGCTTGAGAAAGATAACCCGTTGAGTTTGAAATATGTGGTGATAGACTCGATTTATGATGCCGATAAAGAGGGCGGAATAATTATCCAGCAAGACCCCAAGCCGGGAACTATGGTGAAGACGCGCCGCAAGGTGTATGTCACGGTCACGACCTTTGCCCCTGCCGATGTGGTGTTGCCCGAACTGTCGAATATGACTGTGCGCAGTGCTGTTTCGGCGTTGGAGGCTGCGGGTTTGCGGTGCGGAAGGCTGCGGTTTGTGGACAGTCCGTATCGTAATGTCATCTTGGAGGCCACCAGCAAGGGCAAGATGGTGTATGCCGGAGAGAAGATGAACCAGAACGATGTGGTAGACCTTACTGTGGGCATGGGTGAGACGCCTACGGGCACACGTGTGCCTTTTGTCATTGGCCAGGTGGCGTCGAAGGCCAGAAGAGGCATTCTTTCCGCATCGATGAATGTGGGGCAGGAGCATTTTGACGGTGTCACCGACCGCAGTACGGCAGTTTGCTACCGCCTCAATCCCGATTATACGGGAGTTACCCGCTATCCTTTGGGTACTTATGTGGATATGTGGTATTGTGATGCCACGGATGAGGATGTGGAACGCATAATCTCTAATTTCAAGGTCGATTCCTCTCAAATATTCACTAGCGATTTAGATCTCTATGAAGACTACTACACAATCGACGAAGACCCCGACTTTGACGATGGTTGGGATTGGTAGTAATAGGGGCACAGCTAAAGCCTACGTTGCGGCATGGCTGCTGATGCAGTTGTGCTTGGTGTCGTCGTTGTGTGCGCAGGAGGTGCTGATGCCGGTACGTCACCAGCCAATGCCAGTTGCCAAGGATGCTCCCGAAGTACTGACACTTCCCTTTTTTGACGATTTTAGCAATGTGGCGCTGTCGCAAAGGCTGTGGCAGGTGGGAGGCACCTTTGTTAATGAGGGCTACGCCCCACTGCCCCCAACGCTGGGCATGGCTACATTGGATGCCTTTGATGCTGCGGGGTATCTATATCCTACGGCTACGGGTCAGTTGTTTTCGTGCGATACGCTCGCTTCATTGCCTATTAGGTTGGATTCGGTTTTTACCCCTTATCAACGAGCTTTGTCGGCTGAGGATTCAATATATCTCAGTTTTTTCTATCTGCCCGGTGGCGGCTACGGCAATATGTGGGAGCGGGTTGGCGACACGCCTGAAGGCTCCGACTCGTTGGTTTTAGAGTTTTACGATGCCATCGAGGGTACATGGAATCAGGTGTGGGCCATAGGCGGTTGCTCAGCCGATACCCTTTTTGCGCATACAGGCCGCTATTGGCAGTTTCAAGACGTCTGCATATCGGAGTCGAAATATCTTAATGCCAATTTCCGTTTCCGTTTTCGTAATTATTGTAGCCTGACTGACCTGAACAAAATAGGCATGGTCAGCAATGCTGATCAGTGGAATATTGACTATGTGATGCTTAATGCAGGGCGCAAACGTTTAGACACGGCTTCGCGCGATGTGGCGTTTGTGTTGTCGGCATCGTCGATGCTTTCGCGTTATCATGCCATGCCCGCACGTCAGTTTTCTGCCAACGAGATGGCGGATAGGGTGAATCTTACCATTGCCAACCTCTTCTCGGAGGAGCTGGCTACAGATTTTCACTATCACATATATAACGAGCGGGGCACGGAAGTGTATAACTACGATGGTGGCTATGAGAATATTCCCGTATTTTGGCGAGGCATGCAGTATCAGTCGTCGCCAGCTCATGCCAATCCGCCTGTTGCATACACCTTTCCGGTGTCGGCAGACAATCCCACCAGCTACTCTGTTGTTTATCACGTCCGCGAAGGCGTAAGCGGCGATGTGCATGTGCAAAACGATAGTACTACCTTTGTCCAAGTATTCGACAACTATTATGCCTACGATGACGGTACGCCCGAAAATGGATATGGCATCACTTCCACCAATTCGCGGGTGAAAATAGCCTACCGTTTTCGCCTCAATGTTGAGGACACATTGACGGCACTTCAAATGTATTTTAACCGTACGCTGGGTGAGGAGAACGCTAATATACGTTTTGTTATCACAGTGTGGGACGATGCCGACGGTGTGCCAGGAAACATTATTTATCAGGATTCAGAGCGGCGGAAACCTCTTTTCGAAGGATTTAACCAATATGTGAGATATATTCTTGAGGAGCCTCTTGTTTGCAGCGGAACCATATATGTGGGCATAGAACAATATTCGTCTGACTATATAAACCTTGGTTTCGACCGCAATAACGATGCTTCTGCCAATATACTATACCTTTCTGGCACTAGTTGGCAGACAAGCATCCTGCGGGGTTCTTTGATGATTAGGCCCTATTTTGGATACATGGCAACCCTTGATGCTCCTCATGCAGAGTCGTTGGCTCAATTCAGAGCCTATGCCGTGAATGGTACACTTATAGCTACTACCGATACTCCACAGACTATACGGGTTTACGATGCTTTAGGCAGGGTGCTGCTTACTCGGCATAACTCGAATTCTGTCCGTCTGCCCAACCTGCCCGCAGGACTTTATCTGATAAAAGCAGGTTCTCACAATGTAAAAAAAGTCCTTGTATACTAATTCCCCGCTACATGACCGACGATATCCTGCAAGCCAATCCCTCGACGCAAGAGGATGAAAATGAGCTTTACGAACACCACCGCATCCTTGTCGACAAGGGGCAGGCAATGCTTCGGTTGGACAAGTATCTTCAGATGCGTTTGGAGGGCATCTCGCGCAATAAGATTCAGACCGCTGTGAAGGCGGGCTGTGTGTTGGTAAATGGCCAAACAGCCAAGTCGAACTACAAGGTGAAGCCTTGCGACCAGATTTCTGTGCTGTTACCAGAACCTCCGCATGATTTCGAGTTGGTGCCTGAGCCAGTACCATTCGACATTGTTTATGAAGACAATGATGTGTTGGTTATTAATAAAAGGGCTGGCTTGGTGGTGCATCCCGGCTATGGCAATTTTACAGGGACATTGCTCAACGGGCTTGTATACTATTATCAAGACAAGACTGGTGACGACGGCAAACCTGTGGTGCCATACCTTGTTCACCGTATCGATAAGGATACGTCGGGTCTGTTGCTCGTTGCCAAAAACGAGGAGGCCCAGGTGGTGTTGGCCAAGCAGTTCTTTGAACATACCATTGAGCGCAAATATAACGCCCTTGTGTGGGGTTCTTTCAACGATATGCAGGGCACTATTGTGGGCAATCTTGAGCGTTCTCCCTCAGATCGCCGTGTGATGCATGTCACCACAGACACGGATCGAGGAAAACATGCTGTGACTCATTGGAATGTGCTGGAACAGTTCGGTTATGTTACTCTTGTTGAATGCGTGCTGGAAACGGGACGTACGCACCAGATACGTGCTCACATGCAGCATATTGGTCATCCACTGTTCAACGATGCAGCCTATGGCGGCGACCGTATACTCAAAGGCACTACATTTTCCAAGTATAAGCAGTTTGTAGAAAACTGCTTCACGTTGTTGCCTAGGCAGGCTCTGCACGCCTTAGTTCTCGGATTCGACCACCCTACTACGGGGCGACATCTTCATTTTGAGGCTCCCATTCCCGCTGACATGGCGTCGGTTTTAGACAAGTGGCGTAACTATAGCCATAGTGCCATGTCTGAGTAATGGCTCCTTTTTTGCGTGAGGAGCGGTTCCTAATATGTTGATATTGGATTAGTATTCCCACATATCGAAGGAAATGTTCATGATTTCTTCTTCGATCATTTCTGCTTCGAGGAGGGCGTCTTCACCAGTGAGATACTCGTGAATGGAGCGGTTGTAGACGTTGTCGACGCGGGTGATAAAAGAGCTGTAAAGGAA
This sequence comes from Bacteroidales bacterium, assembly GCA_017509045.1. Lineage (GTDB taxonomy): Bacteria > Bacteroidota > Bacteroidia > Bacteroidales > P3 > Colimorpha. Next base: position 21,587 of record JAFWQP010000125.1, on the reverse strand, counting down.
TGAGTTGAAGACATATTCCCATGTGGGGAGCTGCATGAGGTTTTCGCGATAGTAGGTTTCTTTACGGGCGAAAAGGGCACGTACTTGTCGCGACTGCATGGGTATCCAAAAGAGGGTGACGGTACCCATATATTCCGTTTCGCCATCAATTACTTTGTATCGGTCTTCCATGGGGGCAAGTCCTAGTGCGCGAATTTGCATTCCACTGCGTGAGCGGTCAAGATATACAGCTTCCTTGAGGGCATATTGGTATATGTCGTCGGAGGTAAATTGGTGTGGGACGAACACGGTGGTGTAGTCGGCTTCTCCATAGTCGTCGTAGACTTCCATTTGAACGGTGTCGCTACGTGTGGCGCGGTCGATGACTCGCTGGCAATCCAGCGGGATTTTCATTTCATCGTCTTCGAAGAGCTCTATCTCGCTGGCGTTGATGGCGTCCCATAGTACGTAAGCAAGATTTTTGCGTCCTCTAATGCCTTCAGGGCTTTGGGGGAAGTAGAAATACTGGTTTTCTTTCTCACGGACATCGATAATCCGCCAAACGAGTCGTCCCCAATATACATCATTTTCGCGCACGGTGTACAACTCTTGTGGTTTCTTCTCCCACATGAAGCTGCGCTTGTAGTAGTCTCCGGGCTGAGGCTCGAGATATTGTGCAGCAGCTCCGAGGTGGAGTAAAAACAAGATGCAAAATATGGCGATAGTGCGCTGCAATGGTGTGTGGCTTTGTGGTTTGGGTGGTGAGGAGGATTGTGTGTTAAAAGAAAAGAGTTAAGAATAAGCGAGCTTATCCTTAACTCTTTGTGTTGTGTTGGGATGTTTGTATGTGGAAAAGACTCGCGTGTTTAGTATTCCCACATATCAGATTCGATGTCGAAAATACGCTCTTCGATAGTTTGGGCTTCGAGGAGGGCATCTTCACCGGTGAGGTAATCGTGGATTTCGCGGTTGAAGACGTTGGTCTCACGGGTGACAAAGCTGTCGAAGTAGCGGGAGATAAAGACTTCGTCGTAGCTACGCTCTGCATTGTTGTTGTAGAAGTCGTAGGCATTGGTACGGGCAAAGAGGTTGCGGACGCGCATGTCGTTCATGGGAATCCAGAAACGGGTGGTGGGATTGCACTCCATCTCACCGTCGATTTCCTTGCAGTTCTCGTCAACGAGGGCAAGGGCAACGATGCGCACCTTCATACGGGTGTCCTGTTTGTCAATATACCAATACTCCTTGATGTGGATTTTGTAGTAATCGTCGGAGGTGAAGTTTTTGTACTTGATGGTGTCGTGGCCTTCGTCGATCATCTCACCGTAATCATCGTAAACGGGGTCGGTGGTGGTGGAGTCGGCCTTGTTGAGTTTGCGATACATGATGTCCCAATCGACAGGAATCTTCAACTCGTCATCATCAAAGATTTCGAACTCACCGTTAGCGGCGTTGCGATAGATGAGGTAGGCAAGGTTGATACGACCTTGGTTGTTGTTTAGGGAGTCCTCACCTTTGGGGAAATAGAAAAACTGGTTGAACTTCTCGCGGAAGTCGATGGTGCGCCAGATGCAGGTTTCCCAAATGACGTCGCTTTGACGCAGGTGGGGGTAGGGGATAGCCTTACGGGTGCTGCTCATGACACGGGTGTAGAAGTTGGAGAGATTGTTTTCGTCTTCAGCTTCGAGGATGTTCTGTGCACGTGCGGTGGTACCACCGATGGCGAAGATTATGAGGCTGAGGCCAAGCAATACTTTTTTCATGGTATGTAATTTTTATTCGTTTATCTTGTTATACGGAATGTGCTGCTGATGTTTCTCTTGGAGCCGTCGGGCATGGCAACGTCGATGCTGAGGGTGATTTTGCAACCAGGTTTGGCTTTCTGGATGTAGCTCATCACGTCGGCACCCCACTGAGGACCTCTGTTTTCAAGGTCGGTGGCACCATTTACCTTTGTGATATCAATGGTCTGCTTGATAATCTTAGGTGTCTCCATGTGGAAGGCGAACTCTGGTCCGTAGCGGACGGAAGGACCCTTCATATTCTTTAGGTCGTTGATGGGAATACCCTTGCCAGCTTCTGCCTTACCCAAGAAAATCTTAGGATCAGGTAGCGGACGGGCGCGGAACTCGTTGGAACCCATAAAACGTGTCGTGTTTCCGTCTTTGATGGCAGCGTTTATCTTGATGGTTCCCTTGTTCACCTTAGGTTTGACAATATAGTGACCGGCGCCAGATTTGGGATCGGGGGTCAATGTGGCCTGGTTGGGGTCAGCAAGTGTAGCGACGACATTGTGAGCAGCGGCACCAGGTACAGATATCTTGATGGGGTTATCAATACCGGAATAGACCACGTTCATCTCTGTGAGCTCAAAGACGGCCATCGGCTCGGCCACATAGTAGTTCTGCTTAAAGTCGTAGCTCTCGGTTCCGTTGTCGTTCTTCACATATACGGTACCCGTGATGGTCTTAGGACCAGTGGTGTTGCATATTGTGGAATAGACCACGGCGCCCGAATCGTTGGCAACAAATCTCTGACCACCTACTGAGGCTTCGAATTTAGCCTTTGAGTCGTAAGCACCGACGTTCACGGTCAACTCATATTTACCTCCTTGCATGATGTAGGGCGAGTTGGCGCGGGTGATGACGGCGACCTTATCGAACGAGAAGTCGTTGGATTTAACCTGTTTGAAAAGCATATTCACGGCATCGAACTCAGCGTTCATAACCTCAGCTTTCATTCGGGTTAAGGTGACGAGAGCAGCACCAGCAACGGTGTTGTTGAAGTTCAGCTGTTCCCAAGAGGTGGGTTTGCCTTCGCTGTTTAGACGATACTCTTCAACGTCAAGACCTAGGTTGACGTGGGATGAGTCAGCACCCAGGCTCTCTTTCACCTTCCGTTTGTATTCAATAATCTTTTGTTTGACCTCTACGGCTGCGCCTTCTTTAACCTCGGCACCTTCCGCGTCACCAATAAAGTAGCGGGTACCGGCGTGGTTGTCATCCAGTTTGTCGATCCAACTGAATCCTCCAATTCGCATGGCTTCGGCAATACTGTCGTAGTTCTTTGAGCCATCTTCGTTTTTCAGGTATATGACACGTTTGATGGTCTTTTCGGAGTCGTTGGGGTCAATAAGGGTGATTTCAGCCTTTTTGGCGATTTCGCCAACAAAGCTGTAGGTAATGGTATCGAGCGAATAGACTAATTCTTCGGAGAGTTTTTTAATCTCTTGTGCCTTGTCATATTTCTCCTTAACTTTGGCAGGGTTGTTTTTGAGGGCGGACTCAAAGTTCTCGTAGGTATCTTCAAGTTTAAGCACCATGTTCTGGTTCGACTTAGTCATGGCGTTACCTACGGTCTTGAATCCCTCGACAACCTCTGCCGACACGTTAAGTGCCAACATGGCAGTGTACACAAGGTACATCATCTGAATCATTTTTTGTCGCGGGGTTTCCGGACAGTTTGAAGCACTCATACTTTGCTAATTGTTAGTTATAAATTAGGTTGTCAAGAGGTTTGTCTTTCGGGATTTATAGACGGGTCTGCATAGCAGCAAGCATGTTGCCATACACGTTGTTGAGTTCAGCCACTTTGCGAGTAAGGGCATCCACCTGGTCTTTGTACTTGAGAACCCCTTCAGCAGAGTCGGCGAAGTTGGCCATCATGTTCTGGATACGGGTCTCAACCTCCTTGGTGGCCTCAAGCTGGCTGGTCGAGGTCTGCAACTGCATCTCATACATGGCATTGACAGAGGCAAGGCTGCTCGCCAGTTTCTTCATCTCGTCAGCATAAGAGGCATCGCCACTGGTAAGAGCCTGTGCAGTCTCTTGGTAAATAGTGGTAAGTGTGTTGACAGCCTCTGTGGCCTGACGCAGGTTGGAAACAGCTTCGGAAGCACCATCCAAGGTGTTGACAAACTTGTCGGTCGAGGCGGCTGCCTGAGCCATACCGTTCATGGCTTGAGCGCTCTCGGCAAGGTTGTTCATGCCGCTGCCCAGTCGCTCAATCAGTTCAGGTGTGATATTGGCCTCTTCGAGCATCTTGTCTAGTCGTGCTGTTAGCGGGTCGGTGTCTTCAGGGATAGAAACAAGTTCGTCCACACCGTCAGGTGTTATCTTGCTCAGGTTCTCGGTATCTTCCATGCCGGCCAACTGAGGATACACAAGGGTCCAGTCGAACTCTACGTGAGGAGGTTCGAAGGCCGAGAGGAAGAAGATGACGGTCTCAGTACCCATACCGATAATAAGCATGATGGTACCACCAGGCCAGTGGTTAATCTTGAACAAGGCACCAATAATAACGACGGCAGCGCCCCATCCATATAGTTTTGCCATGAAGTTTTTGTATCCTTTACTGCGGACAAGATTGTCTAACCAACTCATAATTTATTTATTTTTTACTTATTATATGATGTATTAGTTTAAGGTAGGTTCTAGGCCTGTTAAGCCTAGAACCCGGTTTGGTGTCGATTAATAGACGTTAGATGCGGTCTTCAGGTTGTCGCCCTTCACACGACCTAGGTAGGACTGGATGCAGCGGAAACCGATGTAGCACTTGCTGGTGTCTTGGTATTCGGAGCTGCGGGTCTGAACCTGAATGAAGTATTTCTGGTCTTTCCAGCTACCACCGCGAACCACCTTACGTTTCATGGCGAGAGGATCGCTTTCCTGTGCATTGTAGTTATAGTAGGGAGAAAGGGCGTTGGAAACAATGTAAGTGTTCTCGTCGAAAGCATCGGCACACCACTCGGCCACGTTACCGGCCATGTCATACAGACCGTAGTCGTTAGGAGCATAGTGACCAACAATCAGGGTGCGGACACCGCCATCGTCGTCGTATGCGCCACGCAGGGGCTCGTAGTTGGCGAGGAAGCAGCCGTTCGGGTTGCGCACGTAAGGACCTCCCCAAGGATAGCTCTCAGCGGCGATACCGCCACGGGCTGCGAACTCCCACTCGGCCTCAGAGGGCAGACGGAAATCGTTCATGTGCTCATAATTGATGCTGGCAAGATAGTCGTTGAGGAATTTGCTACGCCAGATGCAGAAAGCCTTAGCCTGCAGCCAGCTCACACCCACCACGGGATAGTTGTCGTAGGCGGCGGAGCAGAAATAGTTGCGGGTGAAGTCGTCGTTCATCGAGTAGCTGTAGTCATGAACCCAGCACAGGGTGTCGGGATAGACGTTGATTCTCTCCTTGTGGACGAAGGCGGTGCGGTTGTTCAAACCTCTCGGGCGGGCGGTGTAAAGCGTGCCGCGCTGCTCGGGTTTGTTCTGTGCGCCCAGTTCCTTGCGGGAAGCATCAGCGTAGTCAATCCAATAATACTCATAGTTCAACTTGGAGGCATCCACCTCGCGACGACCGAAGTAGCGGTCCTTCTCAGCAATGTAGAGGTCGTTGAGGGCTTCGCGGGTCTCGGGGTCGTTCCAACGAATCTTGGTCTTGTAGTTCAACATGGGGGGGTCGAGAGGCTCGCCATATTCATTCTCTTCAATCTGGTAGCCATCGATACCGCCCTCGGAGAGCATGCGGCGTGCAATGGAGTCGGTCACCCAATGTACAAACTGGCGATACTCGTTATTGGTAACCTCGGTCTCATCCATGAAGAACGATGCCACCTGCATGGTACGGGGCTGGGTGGTAACGCCATAAGTGTTGTTCTGCACACCTGCGCCCATACTGAAGTTTCCTTGGTTGACAAAGACCATGCCTTTCAGGTCGATGTCTTCAAACTGGTTGCGGTTCATCACACCAGTCAGTTCACCATTTGAGGAATTCGAGGTGCAACCGATGCATAATGCCACTGTGGTTGCAAGCAAGAAAAACAATTTTTTCATATTATTACTTTATTTGTTATTCGTAATTAATGACTCTATTTGTCTTTTGTTATTGTTTCTTATACGTTGTTTGCTTAGAAAAGTTTCTTTTTTAAATATTTTTACGTTTTTATCGTGTTATAGTAGATAGATGGAGTTACCGTATGACGTTGGCGGTTTAGGAGGCACAACAATCTTGAAGCAGAATCGCAGATAGAGCTCAAGCGAACCCATGCTGCGTCCTGGCTTGAACAAGCCCATGCGGCTGGTAGTGAAGTCATACGACAGACCCACACGCCATTTCTTCCAGTTTACGCCGCTCAACACATAGATGGCATCATTCACTCGGTATCCCAAACCGCCCCAGAAAGCGTTTCTGTAGTCCACAAGGCACGACAGGTCGGCTTGGAAGTAACTGAAGTTAGCGGTCTTTAACAAAGCGGAAGGCTTGATGCGGACAGAGGGTGCCATTGCTGGCGTGTATTCATAGCCGCCTAAAGCGTAAACAGTGCGTGCATTAGTGAACTTGATTTGGTCGTTGTGTGCGCCCAACAGGTTCTTCACCGAAAGTCCCAAATAATATTTGCCCGGCACTTGGTAGTAGATGCCGACAGCACCGTCGATTAGCATCGCACTTGCTTCTTGGTTCGACAGTTGTGGGTCGGACTGGCCGTCAGGACCGTGCAGATCGCCAAAGTTAATCGAACTGTTCAAAAGGTCTACCTCCACACCGGCAGAGAGGTTTCCTTCGCCCCAGAACATACGGAAAGCATAGTCAAGAGCCACCGCGACGTTGTCGTGGTAGCCAATCTTGTCAGATACAAGCGTAAAGCCCAATCCGCCGTGCAGGAACTTGACGGGCATGTCGAAGGTAAATAGAATGTCGGTAGGAGTCGAGCCCGCATTGTCGCCGCCGGTAGGCGGATCCAATTTGAACCCCATCCATTGGTTTCTATACATAGCTGTCGCGCATATCGAGCCAGAACTGCCTGCATAGCCGGGATTGTAGGACATCCTGTTGAACATGTATTGAGAAAATTGGGGCTCCTGTTGGGCCATGACAACACATGAAAATCCCAGTGCTATCACCAAAAGTGACAGTTTCTTGCTTAATCTGATTCCCATGTGAGCACTCATTTTGGTATCATCTAATTATTTAATATTCTTTAATATATATGTATGTCTAGACCACTTTTCCAAGGAAAAGAGAAACTAGATTTTGACTTGCAAAGATAATAATAATTCTTCACATGTAATGTTTTTTTTTACATTTTTTTCTTTTTTTCTTTTTTTCGCTATTTCTGTTGATGTTTTTTTGTCCGGTTAGGAGTATGCCGAACCACTGCTTTTTTTACTCTTCGTGGGCGATGATATAGCTGTCAGGAAAGTCGTCTATCAGCATTGCCTGCGTTCTGACGGCGTGGCTACGACTGTCTTTTAGCACCAGGATGAGCCTTACCTGTCGGTTCTGGAAATTTCGGTCAAAGACAACCATGTCCTGCAGCTCTTTAGGGAGGCGTTTGGCCTCGTTGTTAGCGGCCTGTTGCGACCCCACTGTGCAAAGTTCTATGTCGTATCGTTTCCCCTTAGGAACATGTTCGTCGACCACAACGGTGGGCGGGGGAGCCGGTGTAGTGTCTTTTACAGTGGTGGTCTGTTTCTTACCCTTGTCGGTGGGGGTCTGCTTCTTTGGGGTAGGGCTGTCTGATTTTGTGTTAGAAGCGGCCACCCGTGTATTGGATGCAAGGCTGGCGTTGATAGGCCAAGGCGATATGCGGCGCGGCTTGCTTCGGTCGCGATAAGCCAGATACTCGGCCTCGCTCATTGCCAGCGTGTCTTGGCTGCTCCAAAGAAAATAGCCCATGTTGGGGTCGAGCGTTCTCACAATCACTTTCCCTGACCCTCTGATGCCTATAGTGTGCACAGCCAACTTGGTCATATCCAATATCCCAGGCTTAGGGCAGCGGTCGTTCACCCTTACCACCACATGCTGGTTAGTAACGGGATAGGTTACCAACAGATAAGTGCCCATCGGAATGGTCTTGTGGGCGGCTGTATACTGGTTTTGGCGAAATATCTCGCCACACGATGTTTTCCGTCCCACAAAACGGTCGGCATAGTATGTGCCGAGCATGGTTGTGCCTTCCGACATCTCCTCAGCCAAGCTCTCTATGCTGTCCGTTTCATTCTGTGCCTGTGCCAGCAACGGCATCATCATTAATAATATATATAATACTTTTTTAATAATATATGGTTTTTGGTTAATACTCGTGTTGTTCGTTTCGTCACCATTTCAGTGCTTCGTGCTGGGTGTCCTTGGGGTCAAACCATTGCCCGTGAAGGCGTAGCACCTGCTCGATAACGTCTCTTACGCATCCTTTCCCCCCCTGCCAAGGCGATATATAGTCGCTTATCTCCTTTATTTCTGTGGCGGCATCTGCCGGGCAAGCTGCTACACCGCAGTGGGTCATGATGCCGTAATCGGGTATGTCGTCGCCCATGCACAGCACCTCCGACTCCTTCAGCCCGTGCTCGGCAAGAAACTGGGTGTATCTGTCCATCTTGTGGCCGCAGCCCGTGTAGCACCTGTCCACTCCCAGTGCTCTCATCCTGTTGTCGATGCTTTGGGATGTCGCGCCCGAAATAAGGGCTATGATATATCCTCGTTTGACGGCATACTGTATCGCGAAACCATCCTTGATGTTGCCACACCTCACCGTCTCGCCGTCGCCGTATGTCCACACGTCGCCGTTAGTCATCACACCGTCGAAATCGAATACGAAGGCTTTTATCTCGTGTAGTTTCTCTTTGTAGTTAATCATGGTAGTCTATTGTTGGTTAGCATATTGTAGCACATCCTCGAACACTTTTCTCCAGCCTTCCCATCCAAAATCCTCGCATAGGTTTTGGTTATGGAATATGTAGCTGAACGTCCCGCCGAGGTTGCGCACCTCGTCAATCAGGGCGTAGAACTGCTCCGTGGCCTGTTCGGGCGAGAGCCCCATATACTTTTGGAATGTGGTGTCCATCGCCATAAAGGGGTGTATCTTTAGGTCGCATTCCTGGTTGCTGCTCAAGTCGAAGAAAGGCACTATCGAGCATGTCCCACAGCGGAATCCGGGTTGTTCGGCATATCCCATAGAATAGTCGTGTGCGATGCCGTTGCTCACCAGGTTGCGATAGGCAAAGGGCAGCGTGAAACGGAGAAAGTGGAACCTGTTGCGCACAATAGGGCGGTGCAGTATGTCCGACAGCCGCTCAATTTCGCGCTCCAGCCGTTTAGGCTCTTCTGCCGAGTAGTACGACCCGTGTACACCAATCTTGGCGTAGTCGCCCAAGTGTTGGAGTAGTTGGCGGAAGTCGTTGTTTTGGAACGAGGCGGGCTTGTCGTATATGCCGTAGTCCCCCACCAACGCAAACACCAATAATACGCTGCGCCGTGCTAGCGTTTGGCACCGCTCCAAAATATAGTCGAACGTGTCGAAGGGGTCATCTTCCTGCTTTTTCAGCACCCTGATGCGGCGCTTCACCTCCTGGGGGTCGTGGCGGTGTATGCCGTCGCGAAATATGCCTAGCGTTGTTCGGAACACGCCTTTGTGCAGATAACAGTAGGCAGCGTCGATGTCTATGGTCAGCACCGATGTGAAGTTGCGTGTGCCAAATGCGGTCTCGGGGTAGCGCTGCAGTATGGCATCCTTCACCATCAGTGCCCAGCGGTCGACCACGGCGGTCTGTAGGAACCCCTCACGATAGGCAATGCTCTCCGTAACCATAAAGCGGCCGTGTTCGTCGCGGTGGTGCGGCAGGTACTCCTCATAGCGCGACAACATATAGAATATGGCAGCAAAGGGGTCGAAAGGCAGCGCCGTGTGGCGGTTGAAGACGGGGAATAACGCTGCCACGCCCTGGTATTCAAAGCAGTGTATGTTCTGTTCCTCGATGGAGGTCTCAAACAGCAAATGTGCCGACTTGATATAGACGTACGGCAGTTTCCCGTTTTCATCTTTGGCATCCAAAATAGGCTGTGGCGAATAGCATAAACGAGCCTCCTTATGACTGTCGAAAACGTCCGAATCGGTAGTGATGGCAAAGTCAATTTTGAGAATATCGCGCATGACCACATTGATAGTGTAGCCTACGCGGTTGTTCAGTTTTGGCACATAAATCAGCAGCATAATCCGATGCCTAAGAAAATGCAAAAATACAACTTTTTTTTGATTCATTGTATTTTAGGATTTTTTAAGCACCCAATTACGGCTTCATCACCCTCAGTTTCCACTACTCCTGCCTCGGCCTTGTTTTCGATACTTATCCTATCGTTATACCTTAGTTATACTTTAGTTATACCTTAGTTATACTATTATATATAGAATAAATAAGGTATAACTAAAGTATAACTAAGGTATAACGATAGGATAAGTGGAGAAGTGAGTGTGAGAGAGTTGAGGAGGAGGTAAAGAGGTCCTGCTTGCTGGGTGTGAAGCGTGGTATGGATTGAATGAATGTATTTTAGGAATAAAAGAGTGCGGCAAAGTGAAAGAATTGTTAGGAAGAAGAGGATGAGGATGGGAGGGAGTAGAGTGCTAAAAAGTGAGGGTTGAGCCGTCGGGGTTGACAGTGAGGGTTGCCGAGTGGCCGAGTATGAGGGCGTGGTTGTCGGTGCCGTTGTGGCCGGCGGGGAAGTTGAAGCAGATGGGGTAGGAGTATTCCGAAGTGGCGTGGCGGATGATTTGTTCGGCTGTGGCGCCGAAGGGGATGGTGTTGTCGTGCATGTCGCTCATCTGCCCAACGATGAGGCCGGCGAGGTGGGAGAGATGTCCGCAGCGTTTGAGATTCATCATCATGCGGTCGATGTGGTAGAGGTATTCGTCGAGGTCTTCGATGAAGAGTATTTTGCCTTCGGTGTTGATGTCGGATGGGGAGCCGCAGAGGCTGTAGAGTATGGATAGGTTGCCTCCTACGAGGGGGGCTTGTGCTGTGCCAATATGGTTGAGGGGGTGGTGGGGGAGGGTGTAGGAGAGCTCGCCACCGAAGAGGGCTTGGTGGAGGGTGTCGATGGCGGGGTAGTGGGTGTGTGTGGCGTCGGCAGGTATGTTGATGGGCATAGTGGCGTGGAGGGTCTCTATGCCGAAGTGGCGGTGGATGTGGCTGTGGAGTGTGGTGATATCGCTGTAGCCGACAATCCATTTGGGATGCTTGCGGAAGCGGGAGAAGTCGAGTCGGTCGATGATGCGGACGGTGCCGTAGCCGCCGCGGGCGCAGAAAATGGCGCGGATGGAGGGGTCGTCGAGTTGCTGCTGGAGGGTGAGGGCGCGGGTATTGTCGTCGCCTGCAAATTGGTTGTCGTCGTCGAAAAGGTGTTCGGGGAGCACCACTTCGAGCTGCCATGAGCGGAGGAGGGTGAGCGCAGGGGCGATTTCCTGTGGAGTGATTTTGCGTGCTGGTGCGACGATGGCGACACGGTCGCCATGTTGGAGGTAAGGTGGGCGTATCATGCTTGTAGTAACGCAGATGAGAATGGTATATTGTGTGGGGGGAGATGATATTTTTTCCATTTTAACTATTAATTTAAAATAAATGTGTATATTTGCAAACTCAATTCTCTATATATAAACCGTAAAAAAGATTAGTTATGACACTGCGAGAAATTGTAAGAACGCTTAATGCGACAGTGTATCTGGGCGAGAACCGTCTGGATGAGGATGTGACGAATGCTTTTGCTTCGGATTTGATGAGCGATGTGCTGACGCTGAAAGAGACACCGATGTTGATAACGGGTTTGTGCAATGTGCAGACGATACGCACGTGCGATATGGCCACGTTGGACATTGTGGTGTTTGTGCGCAACAAGAAGCCCACTGCCGACATGATAGAGTTGGCGGAGGATAACGACATGGTGCTGGTGGGTACCAGCTACTCGATGTTTAAGACTTGCGGACTGCTGTTTGACGCAGGTGTGCAGCCGCTGTATTAAATTATAAAACTTAAAAATTGGAAAAGAATGCATCAGGAATATACTGTTGTTGAAGGAGATTTTGTGAATGCGGGCACGGCTTCGAGTTCGGTGAAGAAGACTTTGAAGCAGTTGGGCGTGAATCCACAGATTATCAAGCGGGTGGTGGTAGCTCTGTATGAGGCAGAGGTGAATGCCATAGCCCACGCCTATGGTGGCAAAGTGTTGGTGGATATTGAGGCGGATAAGATAATTATGGTGGTGGCGGACAAGGGTCCCGGCATCCCCGACATCGCTCAGGCGATGCAGGAGGGCTATTCGACGGCGAGACCCGAGGTGCGCGACATGGGTTTCGGCGCAGGTATGGGCCTTCCCAACATGCAGAAGAATGTGGACAAATTGAACGTCACCTCGGAAGTGGGAGTCGGCACCACAGTAGAAATGGAAGTGAACTTTGTGTGATTGTGATTATGTGTGAATCGGGCTAACAAATTAACGGACTAACGAATTAAGGAATTCAAGAAATGTTTTATCACGCCTTGGAAATAGACGACGGCAGCTGCATAGGCTGCTCACGATGTATGAAGATTTGCCCTACGGAGGCTGTCAGAATACGTAATGGCAAAGCCACTATCATGGAGGACCGCTGCATTGACTGCGGCAAATGCCATGCCGCCTGCCCTGTGGGTGCCATCTATATCAAGCAGGACGACTTTAAGAAGGTGCACGAGTTTCCCCATTCGGTGGCGTTGCTGCCGGCGGTGTTTTTGGGCCAGTTTCCAGACGATATAAGGGTGTCGCGTATTTATGCCGCGTTGAAGGATTTGGGATTTAAGCATGTGTTTGAGGTGGAGTCGGCAGCCGATATCTATAAGGATGTGAAGCATAAGTATGCCCGTGAACATGAGGACGACGAGCCGCTGATTTCCAGTTTCTGTCCGGCTATCGTGAGATTGATACAGATTAAATATCCCTCGCTGGTGGGCAACATTATACCCGCCAAGGCTCCGCTGGATATTTCGGCGATGTATGTGATTAAGTTGCTCACGGAGCAGCGGCAGGTGCCTCGCGAGGAGATAGGGGTGTTTTATGTGACCCCGTGTGCCGCCAAGATTGCGGCGGTGAAGGCCCCTGTGGGCGAGAAAAGGTCGTTGATTGACGGCGTTATCAACATGGATGCGCTGTTCAACAAGGTGTATCGTAAGATTAAAGAGCAGGGCAAGGGGTATGAGTATAAGGCGTTGCAGACACCACAGTTGTCGGCGGATGCCATCTTGTCGACGCTGACCAACGGCGAGCGACGCATCTGTTTGGCAAAGCGTTCGTATGCCATCGATGGAATAGAGAACGTGATGGACTTTTTGGACAAGTTGGAGAATGACGAGGTGGAAGGCGTGGAGTTTCTCGAACTGCGGGCGTGCGACCAGAGCTGTGCAGGAGCATTGTTGTCGAGCGAGAACCGTTTCCTATGCGGCGAGCGGATGTATGCCCGTGCCCGCAAGGCAGCGGAGAGAGAGCGCAACGGCGAGGTGGCCCGTGCGAGAGAGATGGAGGCGTATAAGGATTATCTGGAGGAAAACGCATACGTGGAGCCGGTACAGCCGCGTTCGATGCTGACCTTGGACAAGGACCTGTCGAAGGCATATAAAAAACTAGAGAAAATTAACAAACTGAAGCAATATTTGCCACAGGTGGACTGCGGCATGTGCGGAGCACCTACCTGCGAGGCATTTGCCACCGACGTGGTGTGCAAGCAGATAGGACTGACACGCTGTGTGTTCTATCAGCGCCATCTGGAGCGGCTTAACGATATCACGCGGCAGGAATGTATCGCCGCGATGAACTCGGTGTGGGGCAACGACCCTATCGGTGATGCGGACCCACCCGAGGTGATGTGAACATGGTAAAAACTAAAAAGAAGAGAAGATAACTACTATGAGAAAATTGGTTCTTTTTAGTTTTTGCTTGTTATCCTTTGGCTTTCTTAGGGCGCAGCCGACGACCATCCACGGCTATGAATTCACTACAGGGGTGGACTCCACACTATGGGCCGACATGACGGTTTCTACACCGTGGGGAACGGTAGGAGGCGAGGGGTGGACACCGCTACCATTTCCTTTTTCGGTGTGGAATAGAAACTATAATAGGTTGGTGTTTTATCCCGATGGGACGATACTTTTCTACTATCAGTTGAGGAGCACGCCCTCGCTCTATTTCCCTGACAGCATTAACAAGATAGAACCTGTGACGGCTGGTGTGTTTGGCTACAGCATGGAGGGGAGGCACGCAGTCACGATGCTGTCGACTGACATTAATGTCGATTCGATAGGGCATAGGACCATAGTCTTTCAAATGACGTGCGATTCGGCGAGTGCCAGCCCCCGTTGTTGGCAGATGAGGCTGAGCGAAGAAGATAATTCCATAACGTTGGTATATGGCACAGCGGGTGGCGGCGTTACGCCAGCCCGCATTGGGCTGATGTTGGATACAGGTCATGTGGTGATGGTAGACCCTTCCAGCCACACGGCTTCGGCCACTGGGACGGCTTCCTCTGCTTGGCCGGGGAGGTATCGCTATTACCGTTTCACACCCACCACGACTCTGTGTCCGACACCGGCAGGGCTGCACGTGGAATCGATAACTCCAGACGGTACAGAGTTGAGAATGTCGTGGTATCCTAGTGTGTTCTATTCGTCGTACAGGGTGGAGTATGGCGAGCCGGGATTTGTCGAGGGAGAGGGCACAACGGTGACGGTGCCAGACACCACGGTGTTGATACAGAACCTCACGCCCGAGGATGATGTAGAGGTTAGGGTGTATGCCAATTGCCCCGACCCGACTTCGGGACCCACCTCTGAAGGTTGCAGCGGCTATATCTCGATGGTGGTGCACATGGAGCGGGTGACGCCGAGTTATATCTATGGACACACCTTCACTACGGGGATAAACTCGCAGCTGTGGTACGATATGGATCTCGCACCGGGATGGAGCGGTGAATTTTATAGCTATCCTTTCCCCGTGTTCTTTTACGACAGAAATTATTATCGGCAGTATGATTGTCTCTATGGTCCCTTGCTGCTGAACGCCAAAAACCCCTATAGCTTCTATCTCTCGTTTCCTAGCCTAGATTATTACGCCTCGACATACAACGCTGGGGACATTTCGGGCATATTTGGCCATGTTACAGTACCGAGAAATCGTGTGCCGCTGAAGGTGAGGTGTTTCAATGCCGACTCGATAGGGCACAGGGTGTTTGTGATGCAGCAGAGTTATCTGGCGACGCGCTATTTGGCGAACAACTGGCAGGTGCAAATGCGCGAGGATGACCACTCCGTGACGCTGGTGTATGGCTTGCCTCAGTTTCGTAACGACAACGCTATACACATCGGACTGCTGTTCGACACAAACCATGTTATCGAAATCAATCAGGACAGCCACACCGCTGCGCCTCCCAATGGGACGTGGAGCAGTAATGCATGGCCGGGACAATATCGATACTACCGTTTTGTGCCTGACGACACGTTGTGTCCCAATCCTGTGCTTAGCGTAAGGGGAGAGCGTCTGAGCAGTCATCTCGTGCGGTTGGTATGGGAGTCATGTCCTTTTCACACCCAGTTTCAGGTGGAGTATGGTCTCCCGGGCTTTGCGGAGGGTGGCGGCACACAGGTGATTACTAACGACACTTCGCTTCTCCTTGAAGGACTGCAGCCCGACGTGGAATATGAAGCGAGGGTGACGGCTCTCTGCCCCTACGGCAACACGGGCTATGCGAGTCTGGTGTTTCGCACACCCACCAACGACCCTCCGGGCAACCAGCTGTTTTTTGCTCACATCTATGCCGACAGTGTGCAATGCTACACGAGCTCTTATGGTACTCCTGCTACTATTAACTCGCCAACCAACCGGGTTGACTTTGGCAGTAGGTCTATCATGTCGAGACATGCTGTGCACAGGGATGCTTCGCATTATTATAACGATGTCCCGAGTGTGCTGCCAGCGGGATTCAACTCCTCTGTGCGGTTGGGCGATTGGCGCACTGGAGGAGATAGGGAGTCGATTACCTACACCTTGACTGTTGATACCAACCGGTACGACTTGCTTATCTTGCATTTTACTTTGGCGGAATACCGGGGTAACAGCCTGCCTGACATTTTTCCAAGATTCACATTAGATATTGCCGACAGCCTCGGCAACAGCCTTGGCAGCTGCTATCCCCACGATTTCGTCAATGGCAGCTTTGCAGGATGGATAGGAGAAGGAGTCTATAATCAAACAGGCCGTTGGCGCGATTGGGACTCGGTGGGCATCGACATCTCCCCCTATCATGGGCGGACGATAAGGGTCACGCTGTCACATGCCGATTATTATCACTACGGCAATGCCTACTTCACCCTAGAGACTGGCAACAAACGCATCCATGCCGAAAGCTGTGGCGACGCTGCAGTAGGCACCTTCCGTGCGCCCAAGGGCTTCAACTACCGATGGTATTCCATGTCTGACACCACCACTACGCTCTCCACCACCAGCACCCTCCGTGTCACCGTGCCGGGCGACTACGGCTGCCATCTCACCAGCCGTTTCTGCAATGGCGACAGCGGCTTCTACCTCAGGGCATACGCCGGAGGGCGGTATCCGGTAGCCTCCTTCACTATGCAGCCACTCAACTCATGCGGCTCGCAGGTGCGCTTCTCAAACCAGAGCGTTGTCGCCCGTGATTCAGGACATACCCAGCTGACCTCCTTCCCATGCGATGCATATCTATGGAACTTTGACGATGGAACTACTTCTAGTTACGTGAATCCAGTACATACTTTCGATGAAGGTACCCATACGGTTACCCTCTACGCCATGCTTGCCAATGGCGATTGTGTCGATTCAGTCAGTCAGACCTTTACCGTTACATTGCAGCATGATACTATATACGATACCATTTGTGAAGGTGGGAGCTATCAATTCTTCGACCAGACACTGACCGAAGCAGGCGAATACTCACACCTCGCTGAATGCATACATACCAAGCTGTACCTCCACCTTGCCCCCGTGTACAATACGCAAGTGTTCGATACATTCGCTATGGGCGATTTCTATCTTTTCGAAGGTGTCCGTTTCTGGAATCCTGGGGTATACCAAAGGGGGTATGCCACCGTCCAGGGTTGCGACAGTACCATTAGTCTTTATCTCAGCTGTATCGATGTCCGAGATACCGTGGTCTGCTCTTCCTTCATGCCCTTGGAGTGGAATGGCGTGACCTTTGTCGAGGCAGGCAGCGACACACTGCACCACCTCATTGCCGAAGGAGTCGACAATATCGTGGTGCAGAATCTCCAAGTGTTGAATCCCCCAGCGTTGGACATCGTAACCGAGGTCTCTTGTCACGAGCAGGGTGGCTATCTGCTGTCGCTGCCCGACACCCTCTGCTACCAGTGGGCGTCCTCGCCTGCCGACCCCCTGCTGCCACCTACTCAGTTCCCAGTTTTCTTGTCGCCAACCGATACCATCACATACTACCTCACTGTCGACCGTTGCGACACACTTCCCTGTCCCCTGCGTGACACTTTTCTGCTCACCCCTGTGGCAGCGGTTGATGCGCGGCTTGCAGTGTCCCCCGTTCAGTTGGACGAAGATCACCTCGACTTCACTGCCACCGACCTCACCGTCCAACCTCATCAAAGACAGTGGTACTTCAACTCCTTCCCGCTCCTTTCGACGGACAGTACGGTTGAATACCATGCTTCTGTTTCGGACGATAGTGTGCTCGTCATGCTGGTGACCAATACCGATGTATGTACCGACACTGCTACCCGCTTGGTGCTTGTCAACATTCAGAGCCTCTGGTTCCCCAATGTTTTCACACCCCGAGCGACAGAAAACAATCTATTCCGAGGCTATGGCACTCAGGTGAGGGATTATGACTTGAGAGTTTACAGTCGTTGGGCTAACTGCATATTCCATACTAGCGATATCAACGAGGGGTGGGACGGCACTTATCGTGGCAAAGAATGCCCCGTGGGCACATACCTATATATCTGTCACTACACCACCCTCGAAGGCGAACTGCAAACCGCCAGCGGTGTGGTAACGCTTTTAAATTGAGAATCTCTTCGAGATATTGCTTAGACTCGGAATAGTGTAAATGTTGGGGTTTGCCTTTTCGCCCTCTTTTCGCAATGTTGAGAATAATCTGGGTGTGGCAGTGTCACCTCTAGAGGGGCGGTTGAAAACCGAGGTATATCCTTCAATTTTCATTTTTTAAATTTCAATTTATTGAGTTTTCTTTGTAATTCAAAAAAAAGTTGTATTTTTGCATGTTCAAAACTAGGCACTAAATGCCTGCTTTGGACGTGTGAATCGTTTTATTTTGAAAACAATATAAAATTATAAATGAAAAAGATAGTCCTAACTTTAGCCCTGGTCGTCTTTGCTTTTGCGGCCAATGCACAGCTTGTTGTCAGTGCCAATATTGGTGGTAGCATGACCTCTGGAAACGTCAACACTTACCGTCATGTTACCATTGTGCTCGACTCCACTTCCAATATGGATATGCCCATGGAGAAGCATACCGACTTCACGGGTGGTTTGAAGATTGGCTACAAATTTGGCAAGGCTCAGGCAGGTATAGCGGGCAGTTACAGCATGTATACTATCGAGAACCAGAAACTCGACCCCACAATTATCCCCATCATAGGTGTGTACGAGGGTGTCAACTACGGCATTGTCAGTGTTGCATCCACGGGCGGAATGGAAACTAAGGGTTCATCCTTCACAGTGGCTCCTTATTTCCGCTATGATTTCATCAAGGCAGGCGATGTCTCCATCTTTGCCGAGCTGGATTTGTTCTTTTCCCGTTCTAACAACCCCACCATTCATGCCTGGGAATCGAATATTAACCCTGGTGTGAACTGGTCGCTGGACCTCGACTCAACATTCTCTCGTCCTATGGTGACCACCAGTTTGGGCGTCAGCGTTGTGCCAGGTCTTAGCTGGCAGCTGACCAACAATTGCGGCATTGACCTCTATCTCGACTTCCTGTCGCTTGCTTACAGCAAATCAACCACCGTGCGCATGGACAATGACTATAGATTCAGATTAGTTGCGGAGGGTACCGTTATGCATGTGGAGACTGATGTGGTTTCAACCATCACCACCATCGAGCAAAGCCAGTTGGGTGGCGGCCTTACAGGCACACCTCTGCTCACCGAACTGGGCAAAAACAATTGGGTTCGTGTAGGTTTTAACTTCACTTTCTAAGCGTTTTCATCATGAAAAAGATACTTCTCATCTTAAGCCTAATGGCACTGGCAACCACCGCAGGCGCACAGTTTGTGGTGAGTGCTCAGCTAGGTGGTTCTTATGCTTTTGGCTCCACCACCCCCGACGCCACTTACACGGGTCGAAGCCTACTGACGGGCAACGATACCGTTTACGCAGTTCCTGTCGACACCCTTACGCACGACAATCCAATGTATCTCAGTGCGGGATTTAAGGTCGGCTACCAGGTGGGTCGTCTTCAGGTGGGCTTGGCTGCTGGTTTGGGCTTCTCGCACCTCCGGAGCAGCATGACCGCCAGCCAGTTCAACCTCAACCGCATCCTGCCTGCGCATCTCAACCCGCTCAACCCCAACGCTCCCAACACCGACTATGATGGTTGGTATAAGCAACGCCGTCTGTCGTTCACTATTTCGCCTTATCTACGCTATGAAATCATCCAGATGGGCGATGTGGCGTTCTTCCTCGAGTTGAACGGATACTTCACCCGCACATTCCAGCCGGTGCGTCACGACTTTGTTGACTGGTATTGCTACGAGATGCACAACACCATCGATACCACCTACCATATTCTCGACTCCGCCACTTCTCTAGGTGCTAAGATTACACCTGGTCTCAACTGGCAGCTGACACCACATTGCCATGTCGACCTCTATCTCGATGTGTTGGCATTCACATTCGATAAGACCACCCATATCAATACCGACATATTGGACGAATACATCTCCACATCGGGCACGCCCACCTTGGCAAGCCGCACCACAACCACAGTCACTACCAAAACTACCGATATTGGCTTTGGTGTCAACGGTTCTAGTTTGCTCAGTCCTGCCGGTCGCAACTGGGTACGCGTCGGATTCAGCTATACATTCTAATTTGATCTTTCTTTCATTGCGTTTTATTGCTAAATATGGCAGGAGTCAGCAGATACACTCTGCTGGCTCTTCTTTTTTGTCTTTTCGCCCAATGCTGGTGCTTGGGCTACTCCTTGTGCCATTGTGTGCGGCAGCGCAACACACCGTTGTCAGCCATCTTGGCGCATGGCTGCCCGATGGCGTGGAGCTGCACGGCTCAATGCAAGGTATGGCGCTGCACAGGCGGTATGCCGCCACCTTGCGTCATGGTGGACAGTGCGTGATTCTCGACCTGCGAAAACGCTCCTACGTTACCGTCTATCCACTTGCGGGCAATACTTCTCATTGCAACAATGCCTCCTTCGGCTCAATGCGCTACAGTAGGGAAGACCCCTTTCCCTTGCTTTATGTCTCGGGTTGCTATGGCGACAAAGCGTGCTACGTCACCCGCCTATTGATGGACAAATCCATCCTTGTGCAGCGAATCTTCTACGATAGCGACTGCTTCCCCATTGCACAGGATTGGTGTGTCGATGCCGATGCCGGGTATCTCTATGCTTACGGTGGCAAACGTGGTGGCACGCTATACCTTAAGAAATTTATCCTGCCATCGGCGGATGTGGAGGAAGTCCATCTTACCGACAATGACGTTTTGCAGACCATCCCCATCACTTGTGTTGCAGTGGCGCAAGGAAGTAAAATCAAGGACGGCTACGCCTATCTGCCCGATGGCGACAGCCCGGGCAACTATTGGCTCCATGTCGTGGACCTTGCTACGGGACAGGAAGTGCGTACCCTCGACCTCAACCCCATAGGTCTCGAACCTGAGGGAGTCGACATCCGAGGGCATTGGATTTACGTCAGCTTCAACACACCCGACCCCAAAGAGAACAAAATATACCGATATCCGCACCCGGATTTAAAGTAAAAACTAAAAACTAAAAAGTAAGGCGGCAGCCAACTTTCAATTTTCAACTTTCAATTTTCAATTCATTATGTCAAACCAAGTCATTCAAAACATCATGCAGCGCCGCAGCTGCCGCACCTTCGACCCCGAACGTATGCCCACTGACGACCTCCTCAGCCAAGTGGCCGAGGCAGGCACATGGTCGCCCACTAGTCGTGGTATGCAGAATCCCATCATTGTGGTCGTCACCAACCGCCAGTTGCGCGATCGCATCGCGCAGATGAACGCCCACGTCATGGGTGCCGATAGCGACCCCTTCTACGGTGCCCCCTGTATGATTATTGTGTTGGTCAAGCAGTCGGAGAATGCCGCCTACGATGGCCCTATTGTTATGCAGACCATGATGCTAGCTGCCGAGTCGTTGGGGCTCAACAGCTGTTGGATACATCGTGCCAAGGAGGAGTTTGAGAGCGAGGAAGGCAAGCAGATACTGCGCGACCTTGGCATCGAGGGCGACTATATCGGCATCGGCCATCTCGCCCTCGGCTACACCAACCAGCCCATTCCTGAACCCAAGCCCCGCAAAGCAGACTACATCTACTGGGCAAAATAGCCAGCCGTCATGTTCGACGAGATACAGAAAGACATCCAGATCCGTAGGATAATCCTAAGAGTGCTCTCCCATCTTGGATGGAGAAGCCTGTGCGACGAGCCGATAAAGGGCTACAATAAGTCCACCACCTTCAATGGCCGTGGTGGGGCTTGGTTTATGATTGGCATCTGCCTGCTATGTATTGGTGTCTTTGTCTATGGCC
>JAFWQP010000124.1 GCA_017509045.1 Bacteroidales bacterium | reverse complement strand
GCACGACAACTATACCGTTTCAGCCTGCAACAGCTATATATGGCACGGTACGGAGTATGCGTCCACTGGTACGTACACTCATGACTACACCAACGCTGACGGCTGTCTAAGCACAGACACGCTGCATCTCACTATCAGCACTCAAGACAATAATACATACTACGTCTCCGCGTGCGACAGATACTATTGGAATGGTATTGTTTACGAAGCATCTGGCATATACACGTACGACCATAGCCTGCCCAGTTCGAGTTGCACGAATGTCGACACATTGTATCTTACAATTAATTATGGTACGTACGACAGCCAAACGATTTCTGTCTGTGAAAGTTTTGTTTGGAACAACACGACTTATGTCACTACGGGAACGTATACTTTTGCTTACACCAATTTGGATAATTGTCCCAGTGTCGATACGCTTCACCTCTCCATCAACCATGGAGACACTATCATCGAAACCATCACCGCCTGCGACAGCCTCGTTTGGCATGACACCACATATTACGCTACAACCAACGCTCCCTCGTACAGTACTACTAACAGCGTGGGTTGCGACAGTACGGCACTACTCAATCTTATCGTCAACTATGGTACGCACAACAGATATGCCGTTTCTGCATGCGACAGCTATATTTGGAATGGCATCGACTATGTTGCTACAGGAACGTATACTTTTGCATACACCAATTCTGACAATTGTCCTAGCACTGACACTCTACATCTCACCATCAACTATGAAGACGCGACTATCGAAGCCATCACCGCCTGCGATAGTCTCACGTGGCACGGCACCACGTATTATTCCAGTACTATCACTCCCACATACATCACTACAAATGGGTACGGCTGCGACAGCATGGTGACGCTGAACCTCACAGTCAACGCCAGCTATCACGTCCAGTTCGACACTATGCTCTGCGGTGGTTTTTATTGGGAGGTGACTGACTCGCTTTACCTCCAAAGCACTCGACAAGTAGTGCACCTCGTCACCGAGGCAGGTTGCGACTCGATGCTAACCTTACAGTTGACGCTATATCCTATTGACACCACTTTGCTGTGCGACACGATATGTCGAGGATTTTCTACGTTTTGGCACAACATGGAGTGCAACCAAGCCGAGACATATCACTTCGATACGCTGAATCGCTACGGTTGTGACAGTGTGGCTCTGTTGCGGCTCAATGTGGTAGACCCGCCTGTTGTTGGCATCGACCACAGCTACGACTGTCGTGGCCGACAATATCATCTTGTTGCCGTCACTACAGCTCCATACGTGGAGTGGCAAGCGGAACCGGCCGACAGCGCGGGATTGCTGCTGTCGCTAATGGACGCTTGGGCGTGTCCACTGACAACGGTGGCGTATATGGTGCGTGCCGATTGGCACGATACGCTTTTCTGTCCCGCCTACGATACGCTTGTGTTACAGCCGGCTCAATTGCCCACCGCCACCATTACGACACGGCCAGAGATGCTGACGGAGACGAACCTTACACTTTATGCCGAAAGTCAGTGCCAAAATACCAATCGACATCGGTGGATGGTTAACCAAAGATGGTATGCCGAAAATTGCGCCAATATTACTTATGTTGCCAATCCTCAGGATGACAGTGTGCTGCTGGAGTTGGTGGTGGAAAATGACCTTTGCGTTGACACCATTCCCCACACTGTTCCCATCTACCATGAGGTGCTGTACATCCCCAATGTCATCATGCCAGAGAGTGAAGATGCCTCGCAGAGTCGGTTCGTTGTGCACAGCGAGGTGGTGACGGATATCGAAGTCGCTATCTTCGACCGCAATGGCGTTCAGGTCTTCCATACAACAGACATACAGTTCTCATGGGATGGAACCCATCAGGGTATCCCATGCCCACAGGGAGCCTATCTCTATCATATCCGCTATCGTGTGCCATCAGTCCCTAACAATTGGAAGAGTTGTATTGGTACAATTACACTTGTTAGGTAATTATTAATTAAATATATACAACTATGAAACACCACATTTCCCCAATTCTTTTTATCTTGGCGGCGCTGGCGCTTGGCGGCTGCCATAGCAGTACGGACACACCGGCCAAGGCGGTCTCTCCCGACAGCGTGGCGACGGTGTACCTTGTCCGCGATATCTCTCCGCAGAGCCTCGTCGGCATCTATCAGGCGCTGGGGGTGGAGCCGTCAGGACGCGTGGCGGTGAAGATCTCCACCGGCGAGTCGGGCAAGAGCAATTATCTCCGCCCCGAGCTGATAGGCGACCTGGTGCGTCTGGTGAAGGGCACTATCGTGGAGTGTAACTGCGCCTACTGGGGCAACCGCACGAATAACGAGGACCACTGGGAACAGATCCGCGAGCGCGGTTTCCTAGATATCGCCGAGGTGGATATCATGGACGCCGAGGGCGAGATGCAAATCCCTGTCCGAGATACGTCGCATCTGCCGTATAACCTTGTCGGCACACATTTGGCGAACTACGACTGGATGATTAATCTAGCCCACTTTAAGGGACACCCTATGGCGGGCTACGGCGGCGCGATTAAGAACCAGTCGATAGGCGTCTCTTCCGCCAACGGCAAGCTGCTTATCCATACGGCAGGCCGCAAGGCGGACGCTAACCATAAGCTGTCGGGCTGGAGCTCAGCCGTGGTGGCTACGCCGCAGGATGCCTTCCTCGAGAGCATGGCGGCAGCGGCACAGTCGGTGGCGGACTATATGGAGGGACGTATCGTGTATATCAATGTGATGAATAACTTGTCGGTGGACTGCGACTGCATCGCCGACCCGAAGGAGCCGCAGATGCAGGATGTGGGCATCCTCGCCTCGACAGACCCCGTGGCGCTGGACCAGGCTTGTCTCGACATCGTGTTTAACACGCCCGTCACCGATAATAACAACCCCCAGCCGCTCATCAAGCGCATCCATAAGAAGCACGGCACCCACACGGTGGACTACGCCGCACGGATAGGTCTGGGAACACAGAGGTACCGGATTGTGGAAATTGAAAATTGAAAATTGAAAGTTGAAAGTTGAAAATTGAAAAGGGGCTTCGCCTACCTTCTTAGTTTTTAGTTTTTACTTTTTAGTTTTAAAAAATTTGGCTGTCGCATAAACATTAATAAACGAAAAGCCCTACTTTTTAAATTGAAAATTGAAAAGAACATACCCCGCCACTACGTGGCACCCCTCTAAAGAGGGGATGGCTGCCGCTTTCATTTGTCTAATCATTAAACACTAATCACCAATCACTAATCACGAATTAACGAATTGTTTTGTCTAATCACTAATCACCAAAATCAAGTTTATGAAAAGGATTGTACGGATACTCTTATTTTTCAGTTTTCAGTTCTCGATTCTGAGTGGCCTTTGGGCGCAGGAGGGAATGGAGGGGTATGCCGAGGTGAACGACTGTCTGCGCTTTATGCCGAGGCGGGTCACCACCGGTGTGCGCACGGTGAGGGAGTACCGTCCTTCGACCGTGGTGATGGGGGCGCGTGAGTTGCTGGCAACTACCCACTACGACAGGCAGGGATATATGACCTACCAGCGACGAGGGTCGGAGATGCCCGACACGACGGAGCTCACTTACGACTCGCTGGGCCGACTGGTGCGGTGGAGTCGCGCGGAGCGCCGTTGGGATGACGACAGCCAGCGGATGGTGTGGGGCACTCTATATGTGGAAAGCCTCGAGTATACCCCAGACGGGTTGGTGAGCCTCGACCAGCTGGTTGTATACGAGCGTGTGGGCTCGGAGATAGACACGTCGGTCGTCACTTATACCCTCGTCCATTTGAGGCATAGCACCGGCATGGGCATCACCGAGTGCGACTATGCCTATTACGAAAGGAAGTCGCAGGGCGGCGTGGTGGAGGAGCGGAGGGACTATTGCCGTTTTCGTCGCGAATACGACGAGAAGGGGCGGCTGGTGAGGGTGAGCTACACCGACGACGTGGGCTCGCGGGGGATGGACAACTACGAGGTGCGCTACGCCTACGACGCGCAGGGCCGCAAACAATATGAGCGGAGCTACTTCTACGGCGGCTCGGACTCGCTGGGCTACCGCTACAGCGCGTTGGGAGGCGTGGTGGAGAAGTCGGGCAAGGAATGGGCAGAAGGCATCGAGACGGATATCTTTATCAGTTGCCGGCCTGACGGCTCGCCTTTGGAGAGTACCCACATCAGCTATCCGCAGGAGTGGGACTATGGCGAGAATCCCGAGCAGCGGAGCATCGTCCGCAGGTGGTACGACGCCATGGGCAGCGTGATCCGCGAGGAAGGCCTCGATGGCACGCGGGAGTTTGATGTGGAATATTGGGAGAATTGAAAGTTGAAAGTTGAAAATTGAAAATTGAAAATTGGGAACTTATCAAATTGAGAATTGAGAATTGAAAATTGAGAACTTATCAAATTGAGAATTGGGAATTGAGAATTCGTTGATTTTTAATGCGCCAAGGATTAACACATTAACATATTTACACATTAGCACATTTTAACACACCCCCATTGTGATTTTTTTCTTTTTTCTGCGTTTAATAGAGGTATGATGCAACATGCGTTTCTGACATTGATTGAGACTCACTCGGCGGCGATAGACCGCGTGTGCCGGTCGTTCTGCCACACGACGGAGGATTGCGAGGATTTGCGCCAGGATATCATCGTGAACCTCTGGCTGGGGTGGAGCCGCTACCGCCCTACCGCCAAGCCGGTGACATGGGTGTGGCGCGTGGCGGTGAACACGGGCATAACGTGGCGGCGGCACCGACAGCGGCAGGTGGAGACCACGCCGCTGGAGGGGTTGGAACTGCCCGACGAGGGTATGGACCGAGAAGAACGAGAATGGCTGCGCGAACTCATACGGCAGCTGCCCCTAAAAGACCAGAAGCTGCTGCGCCTATACCTCGACGGTTGGAAGCATGACGAGATAGGGGAGATGATGGGCATCAGCGAGACCAACGTGCAAACCCGTATGTTGAGGATAAAACAGAAACTACGGAAACTTTCCGCCATAGATTAATACCATTGAAATTCGTTAATTCGTTAATGTGTTAATTCGTTAATCAAAAAAAAGACTAACACAATCACACATTCACACGTTAACACATTCAAAAAAAGATTTACACATTCACACATTCAATCATTCCATGAAAGACACAGACCAACTGATAGAACAGATGCACCGAGCCAACAGGCAAAGATTAGAGAGCGATGGTGCTTTGGAAGTAAAGCCGACGCACGACTTACGCCCATTCTTGCGGTATGCCGCGATGGTGGCGGCAGTAGCTGTGGTGGCGGCCTTGTTGCTGTTTCCCAATCGGCAGAAGCAAACGATGCCTGTCGTGGCACACAACGAGATGCCCCAAGCCGTGAAACAGCAGCTGGAAGAGACGCTCGAACATTCAAGCATAAAAACAATTAAGCATTCGGATTATGCCTACGCTGAGTCGTCGGACGGTGTGCGGGTGTATTGCGAGGATAATTGCAACCCCGACGAGGTGTTGGCAAGGATGGAAATGGTTATCAAAACACTGCAGTAATATGAAACACATTTGGATATATATGCTGTTGGCCGGCTTGCTGCTCGGAAGCCAAGCCTCAGCCCAGACCACCCTCTACAAGAAATACGTGGGGCGCACGGGTATCAATGCCTCTTGTATCGAGGATTTCCCTATCGGGAATGGCTTAAAGGTGACTATCACCATGTTGGAAGCACGCGACAGCAACGCGTTCCACCACCTGAAAAAGAGCTTGAAGGCGTTGCCCTATAAGGGGACTAAGTCGGAAAAGACAAACGATTCTGTCGATTATTATCCCTTGAAAAAGAGTATAAATAAGCCATTGCGCGATTATGTAAATGAACTCGACAGCACGCCTGAATTCAGCCATGTTTCCACGCTCGAAGGGTCGATAGCTACCGCCTTCTTAAGCCAGATGAAGAATATGGATGTGAAGATAAACCTCGAAAAGGACAGCGCAAGAGCCTCGTCGAAGCAGGCAAAGATACTGCACATCTATTGTCGTGCCGCCGACCCGTTGCCCGGTGACAAGGGTGTGTATCTGATTTATTTCTCCGAAGACACGATGACCGCGCTGGTGTTTCACTGCCCCAACGACGAGGTGTATGCCCAGTCGGTGAAGTATGTGCTGAAAACCACAGTAAAAAAAGCCGCAGATTCTGGAAGTAAGAACTAAGAATTAAGAACTAAGAGTTGGCTGCCGCGCCTTCTTGAAGTAAAAGGTAAAAAGTAAGAGAATGTGTTAACGTGATAATGTGTTAATGTGTTAGTCCTTGGCGCTTTTGGGAAGTAAAAAGTAAAAACTAAAAACTAAAAAGTTGGCTGCCGCGCCTTCTTGAAGTAAAAGGTAAAAAGTAAGAGAATGTGTTAACGTGATAATGTGTTAATGTGTTAGTCCTTGGCGCTTTTGGAAAGTAAAAAGTAAAAGTATTTTTGAGTGACCAGTGACACGAACGGTTCGTTTCACAAGTTACTAAAATTCAACTTTCAACTTTCAATTTTCAACTTTCATTTTTCAATTTCCATGAAGAAACTTGTTTTCCTCATAGGGCTCATACTATGCCCTATCGCCAAAGGGATGGCGCAGATTCCCCCTGAATTGATGGATGCCATCCGGGCTGCTGTGGCCGAGCAGGCACCCAAGACTGACACTGCTAAGGTTGACAGCACCCAAACGATTACCACCGGCGGTTCGCCGTGGCAGGACAGCTTTTTGCTCTTGCAGCGGGTGAAAACCCTCGAGGCTATCTCGGTGCGTGCGCCGCGACCTATCTATAGTATGGACGACGAGGTGGTGAACTACAACGTGGCGGACGACGAGACTGTCAAAGGCCTTACCGCCCTCGATGCTTTGCAGAACGCCCCTAGTGTGGAGGTGGACATCGAAGGCAACATCACCATGCGCGGCTCCACCAACATCGAGATATGGATTAACGGCTATCCCACCCACATGAACGGCAATACGCTGAAAGTCTATCTCGAGTCACTGCCTGCCGACGCCATCGACCGCATCGAGGTCATCAAGAACCCTTCTGCCAAATACATGGTGGAGGAGGGCTGCCACATCATCAACATCGTCACCAGCACTAAGATACGCAACAGTCATTTCCTCTCTTTCGGCCTCGGTGGCAGCAACCGCCCGTCGGTCAGTCCGTGGGTGAGCTATGTGCTGAAGAACGAAAAGTTCTCTACCAACGTCTATCTGGGAGTGAGCAGCACGCCTACCCACAAGACGGAGCAGTCCAGCTTGATATTCCGTCAGGACGGAACGGAGGGCTTCGACACCACAGCCTCCAGCAACACCGCCACCGAAAACAACACCGACCGCTATACTGGCACCTTGGCCTTTAACCTCAGTTATCAAATCGACTCGATGAACGACCTCTCCTTCTTCGGCTTGGCTGTGACTTACCCCGCCACAAAACACTCGCTCACCACCACCGACCAATGGTATTACCTCCCGCAGAGTTTGCACTACACTTATACGAACACTCAGGAGAGCAGAGACTTCAACCTGATGGGAATGGCCAATCTGAGTTGGAAACACAAGTTCGACAACGAAGGGCACAACCTGTCGGTCAGCCTCTACGACAACCTCAGCTACAGCCACAATGAGCGTACCCTGCGGCGTGACTACACCCTGCTTGATGGCATCCTGCCATCAGAGCTGAGCGATTTCGACAAAACCTACCTCGGAGGCATGACCAACAACAGCCTCACCCTCAGTGCCGACTATAACCGACCATTAGGCATCGACGACGAGCTGACGCTGGGACTCTCGCTTCTCCCCTCGCTGGCAAGCAACTACTCCACACCCCGATATAATGTCAGCCCGGACACCGGCTTAAATGTCAGCTCGGACACCGGGCTCGACCTCTTGCGCTGTTTCGATAAGACTGACCGTACCACACAGGCCTCCGCCTCTGCCAGTTGGCGGCACAAGTGGAAGGCAGTCACTATGGCCCTGGGGCTGCGCGGCTATTGGAACCACTGCGACTATTCTTTGGATGCCCTCTTCCCCGACGACACCTCTTTCGCCTATTTCTATCTCAAACCCTCGCTGCGGCTCACCTACCGCACCAAGAGCATGCACTACTTCCGCTTCTCCTACTCCCTCGCCACCTCCATGCCCTCGGCGGAGAACCTCTCCACCAGCCGCCTCTACGACGAAGACTCCTACAAGGTGGGCAACCCCCTGTTGAAGGCTGGCCACACCCACAGCGTCGACCTCAGCTGGAACCGCTATTTCGCCTCCCACGGCTCTGTGGGCATAGAGAGTTATGCACGCCTTT
>JAFWQP010000123.1 GCA_017509045.1 Bacteroidales bacterium | reverse complement strand
TAACTGTAGCACTGTAGCACTGTAGCGCATCAAGCACCCCATACGCGGGCAAGCCTTGGCCTTGGTGACCGAATAGCACCTTTGTGTGACTTTATGCATGTTCGGAAGATTAGGTATTGGATAGCTGTATTTGCCCGTGTTTTCATGGTTGTGAAATAGGATTTGACTTTCTGATTTTTGCAATACATTCGGTTATAGCGATATACATAAAAATGTGAAATGTGAAATTGTGAAATGCGTATGTTTTTCCCTTAATTTGGGTAATTTATTATATAAATTATTAATTATTAATTAATTATACCATATTATATACCTATCAAAAAAACCAAAAATCATTGCATTTCACATTTCACATTTCACATTAGTATGTATGTGGCTGTCGGTCATCGCGTTTGCATTGCAATTTGTGAAATGGAGTGTGAAATAGGGTGTGAACAGTGGTCTCACACCTATTGTTATTGTCATTGTCATCATGTGCCACTTTCTGCCACTTTTTTTTCTCAAAAGCGGCACCCTGATTTTTGTTCTTTTGGGTATAATTATAAAAGACGCTTGCCTCCACTCTGCCTCCACTCTGGGTTCGCTCTGCCTTCGCTCTGGGTTCGCTCTGGCTCCACTCCTAGGATTGGAGGAAAAGAGTATCCAAAATGGGATGAAAAAGACTTCAACAACACTTATCCGTTTCTCGGACGAACCATTATTTTTATGTCAGTTCTACACCATAAAAAAGTGTCGAAATAGAGTTGAAGTATCATTGGAATGAAGGAATCGTTCTGGCTTGAAAGTGAGGCTGCTCAATGGTTGTTGCGGTGTGGGGATGGGAATGGGGACTTGTTAAGTTGTCGTGCGAAACGTACTTTTTTTCTTGTCGTTTCGAAAAAAAAGCGTATCTTTGTACGTTTTAAAAGTGACGATTTTTAAATCATAATATTAATTATCAATAAAATAAATACTACTATTATGCAACCAAAAGGCAACAAGTACGGCACACACCGTGTCATTGAACCTAAGGGCGTTCTCCCCCAGCCCGCGAACAAGTTGGACAACAACATGGACGTTCTCTACGACAATGAGATTCTCATCGACGTGCAGACCCTCAACATCGACTCCGCTTCGTTTACCGACATCCACAACTATGCTAAGCAGCAGGCCGGTGAAGGCGCAAGCCAGGAGAAAATCATGGAAGAGGTGAAGAAGGAGATGTTCCTGAACGTTGAGCTGCAGGGTAAGCACCGCAACCGTCGTACCGGTTCGGGCGGTATGCTCCTTGGCAAGGTGGAGAAAATCGGTGACGCTCTGAAGGGTAAGATTGACCTGAAGGAAGGCGACCGTATCGCTACCCTTGTTTCGTTGAGCCTCACTCCTCTGCGCATCGACGAGATTAAGGAAATCCGTCCCGATGTGGACCAGGTGGACATCAAGGGTAAGGCCATCCTCTTCGAGAGCGGCATCTATGCCAAGATTCCTACCGATATGCCTGAGAAGCTGGCTCTGAGCGCCCTCGACGTGGCTGGTGCTCCTGCACAGACCGCCAAGCTCTGCCAGTATGGCCAGACCGTTGTAATCCTCGGCGCTGGTGGTAAGAGCGGTATGCTCTGCTGCTACGAGGCTAAGAAGCGCGTGGGTGTGACCGGTAAGGTCATCGGCATCGCCAACAGCCCCAAGAGCACCCAGAGAATCAAGGACCTCGGTTTCTGCGACATCGTGGAGAGTGCCGCTGGCATGACCCCCGTGCAGGTGTACGAGCTGGTTGAGAAGCTGACCGACGGCAAGATGGCCGACGTCACTATCAACTGCGTGAATGTGCCCGACCAGGAGATGACCGCCGTGCTCTGCACCAAGGATGACGGTATCGTCTACTTCTTCTCGATGGCTACCAGCTTCACCAAGGCCAGCCTCGGCGCCGAAGGTATTGGAAGCGACGTGAACATGATTATGGGCAACGGCTACACCAAGGGCCACGCCGAGTTCACCCTGCAGGAGCTCCGCGAGAGCCCCGAGCTGCGCAAGATTTTCGAAGAGCTCTACGCCTAATAATGTCGGACTAGTCTGACTAGTCCGACTGGTCAGACCAACAATCTAGCCTGCGGGTAGGGGAGACCCTCCCGCAGGCTCCAAGGACAAATAATAAATAAAGATATGAAAGTTAACCGTAGAAAAGAACTCTTCCCCAACGTCACTGACGAGCAGTGGAACGATTGGACTTGGCAGGTCAAAAACCGCATTGAGACCTACGAGCAACTGAGCCAGTATTTCACCTTTGCCCCCGAAGAAGCCGAAGGCATCAAGCAAGCATTGGCAAAATTCCGCATGGCCATCACTCCTTATTACCTCAGCCTTATCGACCCCAACGACCCGTACGACCCCATCCGCCGTCAGGCCATTCCGCAGGGCGCTGAGTGCAATATCGCTCCTGCCGACTTGAACGACCCCCTGCACGAGGACGAGGATTCGCCCGCTCCGGGACTGACGCATCGCTATCCAGACCGCGTGCTGTTCTTGATTACCGACATGTGCTCGATGTACTGCCGCCACTGCACCCGCCGTCGTTTCGCCGGACAGAAGGACGATGAGTCGCCTGTGGACCGCATTGAGAAGTGCTTGGCATATATTGAGAAGACTCCCGAGGTGCGCGACGTGCTGCTGAGTGGTGGCGACGCGTTGATGGTGAGCGACAAGAAACTGGAATACATTATCCAGCGTCTGCGTGCCATTCCGCATGTGGAGATAGTGCGTATTGGCAGCCGTACCCCCGTGGTGTGCCCGCAGCGCATCACCGACGATTTGGTGAACATGCTGAAGAAATACCACCCCATTTGGCTCAACACCCACTTCAACCACCCCAACGAGATGACTCCCGAGGCTGAGGCTGCCCTTGCTAAGTTGGCCAACGCTGGTATTCCTCTGGGCAACCAGACAGTGCTGCTGCGCGGTGTGAACGATTGCGTGCATGTGATGAAGAAACTGATGCACGAACTGGTGCGCAACCGTGTGCGTCCGTACTATATCTATCAGTGCGACCTGTCGATGGGCTTGGAGCATTTCCGTACGCCCGTCAGCAAGGGTATCGAGATTATCGAGAACCTGCGCGGCCATACCAGCGGCTATGCTGTGCCCACCTTTGTGGTGGATGCCCCCGGTGGCGGCGGCAAGACTCCCGTGATGCCTACCTATATCATCTCGCAGAGCCCCAACAAGATTGTGCTCCGCAACTTCGAAGGCGTTATCACCACTTATACCGAGCCTCGCGAGTACCACGAAGAGTGCCATTGCGAAGCCTGTGAGGCGAAACGTCGTGTGGACGAGGGCGTAGCATCGTTGCTGGAGACCGAACGCCTGTCGCTCGAGCCTAGCCACCTGATGCGTCACGAGCGCAATAAGAAGCGTTAAATTATTGCTTGATTGTCTGAATGCTTGAGTCTTTGTTGCGCAAACCTCGACACAATCAGGCATTCAAGCAATCGAAATAGACCATTGAAGAACAAGATTCTTACAGAAAACAGAGGATTATGGCGTATAGTAATATGCGCCATAATTCTCAATTTTCAATTCTCAATTCACAATTCCTTACAGGCTCAGGTGGCGGGAGGCACGTCGTATGCCGCTCTGGATATGCCCGCATCGGCACGTGCGGCAGGCGTGGGCTTTGACTTCCTGTCGCTCTACGACGACGACCTGACGCTTGCCCTTGGTAATCCGTCGCTTGTGTCGGACCGCATGGCTGGACGGATGGCGGTAGGGTTTATGAATATCTTTGCGGGAGCCAACTTCGGCTCGGTGGCATACTGCCACAATTTTGAGCACCTGGGGGCTTTCACTTTCGGTCTCCGTTTTGACAACTGGGGCC
This sequence comes from Bacteroidales bacterium, assembly GCA_017509045.1. Taxonomy (GTDB): domain Bacteria; phylum Bacteroidota; class Bacteroidia; order Bacteroidales; family P3; genus Colimorpha. Next base: position 25,147 of record JAFWQP010000123.1, on the reverse strand, counting down.
GTTTTGACGGCTATGACGAGACGGATACCCCGACAGGCAGTTTTAATGCTGCCGACTATGTGTTTACCGTTGGTTGGGGTCGAGCCATTGACGAGCATGTGAGCATCGGCGTCAATTTCTCGCCTATATTGTCTCACTACGAGCATTATTCTTCCTTTGCCTTTGGTATCGATTTGGCCGCCACGTACATGTCGCTTGACAAGGCTTTTTCGACAACGCTGATGGGGCGCAATATCGGCACGCAGGTGACAACCTTTGCAGGCACTAGCGAGCGGCTACCCTTTGAACTGTCGATGGTGGGTTCCTATAAGCTGCACGATGCCCCATTTAGGCTGATGTTTGCCTTGACCGAACTGCAGACATGGGATTTGACTTATGAAGACCCGTTGAATCCTACCACTCACACCGACCCTTTTACCGGCGAGGTGTCTGGGCCGACGCCGGCTGCCCGTTTCGCGGACAAACTGTTTCGACATCTGAATGTGGGCATTGAGCTAAACATCAAGCAGAGCTTCTTTGCACGTTTGGGCTACAGCTATCGCCAGATGGTGGAGATGAAGGCGGCCGATGCCTTCAATCTGTCGGGCTTTTCGGTAGGGTTCGGCATCCATGCTAAAAAGTTCGACTTAGCCTTCTCGCGAAACGGTTATCATCTGTCGCAGGCTGCCAATTATATTAATATCTCTTTCAGACTGTAGTGCCGAAACTGATTATATCAAACCAGACGAATCCCTATCTCAATATTGCCGTTGAGAACTACTTGCTGTCGCAACCGTCGGATGGCGATATTACCATGTACCTTTGGCAAAACAGTCGCACGGTGGTCATCGGGCAGAACCAAAATCCATACGCCGAGTGCAATGTAGCTCAACTGGAACAGGATGGCGGCTATCTGATGCGCCGACGCACGGGTGGCGGTGCCGTGTTTCACGACTTGGGGAATTTGAACTTTTCGTTTGTCGTCCCGTATGAGATGTATGATACTACGCGCCAGTTTGCAGTGTTGCAACGGGCGGTAGAGTCGTATGGGCTCGACACTGAGATTAGCGGACGCAATGATGTGCTGTGTCAAGGACGTAAGTTCTCAGGCAATGCCTTTGCCAAGGGCAGGCAGCAACGGTTGCATCATGGGACGATACTCATCCGCACAGATGTGGAATTGTTGCAACGCTACCTGAAGGTCAAGCCCGCCAAACTACAGAAGCACGGTGTGGCATCGGTGCAGTCGCGTGTGGTGAACCTCTCCGAGTTGGTGCCTCAGATAACGGCGCAGAACATAGTAACCCCGCTTGTGGAAGCTTTCGGGCAGGTGTATGGCACTCCTGTACAAAAGCTCGATTTCGACGAATTTGCCAGCAATTCAGCAGTGCGTGAATTAGCCGAGCAATTTGCCTCGCCAGAATGGAAATATGGTCGCTGGCAACAGTTTGAGGCACAGCAGTCGGCTCAATTCGAGTGGGGTGGGGTGGAGATTGCGGCCTCTGTCGACGAGGCGGCAGGCATTATCCGCTCTATTGCAATTGCTTCTGACAGCCTATTCCCCGATGTCATTGCCCAAGCCGAGCAATTACTCACAGGTGCCAGCATCCATGAGCCTCCCACCGTTGAACATATCCCTGAAAATGAGCGGCAGATGCTGTGCGACATCTTTAGTATGCTTTACACAACCGTTAAGTAATCCATGGGTTTTAGTTGCGGACAATCTTGTCAGCGCATAGGTATGCCTATAGAAAAATAAGCAGGGCCCCAGAACGGAACCCTGCTGCAATCAAAACCAATAAAAAAAAGCCAATTTTTTGGTATTATTATGTATCGGAGTAAATTGTTTTCTTGCACGGAGAACGATTTTTTTTCGATTATTATATCGAGTTTAGATGGACATCACGCAAATATTTTGTTTTGGATTTACGATAATTGGAAAAAAAATAGTATCTTTGCAAATTATTTATCATTAAAAACTTTTTACCATGAAATCCATTGCAATACTGACTGGCGGCGGTCCCGCACCTGGAATGAACACAGTGGTAGCTTCGGTTGCCAAGACTTTTTTACGCGACGGTTTCCGCGTTATTGGCCTGCATGGCGGCTACAGCGCTCTTTTTACTGACAAGCCCCGTATGCAGGAAATCGATTTTCTCACCGCTGACGAAATCTTCAATAAGGGCGGCAGCATCCTTAAGATGAGCCGTTTCAAACCCACCGACGAGGACTTTGAGAAACGTTTTAATCTCCCCCTGTTTAAGGATAATGAGATTAAACTGCTCGTTACCGTAGGTGGCGACGACACTGCCTCTACCGCCAACCGTATTGCCAAGTTCTTGGAAAGCAAGCACTATCCTATTGCCAACATCCATGTGCCCAAGACCATCGACAACGACCTGCCGTTGCCCAACAGCTCGCCTACCTTTGGCTACAACAGCGCCAAGGCACAAGGCACTGTGATCTGCACCGCTGTGATGGAAGATGCCCGAACCTCCGAGAACTGGTTTGTGGTGTCGGCCATGGGTCGTTCTGCCGGCCATCTCGCTTTAGGTATTGCTGGAGCCTGCCACTACCCGATGGTGGTCATCCCCGAGTTCTTCAACAAGACCGAAATCACCGTTGAGAAGATTATCAACTTGGTTGTTTCGTGCATTGTGAAGCGCAAAATTATGGGCATCAACTATGGCGCCGCCATGATTTCCGAAGGTGTTTTCCATAGCCTCAGCGACGAAGAGATACGCAACAGCGGCATCAATTTCACCTACGACGACCACGGCCATCCCGAGCTGGGAAAGGTCTCCAAGGCTCACATCTTCAACGACCTGCTGGAACGTAAGGTAAAAGCCCTCGGACTGAAAGTGAAGAGCCGTCCTGTGGAAGTGGGCTACGAGATTCGCTGCCACACTCCTATCGCCTTCGACCTCACCTACTGCTCGCTGATGGGCATGGGCGTGCACACCCTCTACAAGCAGGGCTGCACAGGCTGCATGGTCTATAGCGACCACCAAGGCAACGTGTCGCCCCTGTACCTGAAAGACCTGCAAGACCCCGTAACGGGCAAGATACCTCCTCGTCAGGTGAATGTCAACACCAACAAGGTGCAGTCGTATATCAACGACATCATGGATTATATCACCCCCGACGACTACGAGGCGGCGAAGAAGTATCTCCCCAACCCCGAGGAATACGACTTTAAGAAAATACTCAACTGGTAGTTCTTGAGGATTCAGAATTGAGAATTGAGAATTGAGAATTGGCTGCCGCACTCAGATGATTCTCAATTTTCAGTTCTCATTTTTTAAAATATTCAATTTTACTATGAAAAAACTCATTTCGCTTTTATTTTTTACCCTTTGCCTTTTAGTTGCTATCGCCCAGCGTCCGGGCGATATAGTCATACTGTACGAAAACGATGTGCATTGCGCCATCGACGGATACCCTGTGATAGCAGGCTTGCGCGACAGCCTGCAGCGTATGGGCTGCCATGTGGCTGTGGTGTCGGCGGGCGACTTCTCCTCGGGTGGTTCCATCGGTGCAGCCTCTAAGGGTGAGTTTGTCATCCGGATGATGAATGCCGTGGGTTATGATGCGGTCTGTTTAGGTAATCACGAGTTTGATTTTGGCTTTGACCAACTGCTGACTATGGAGGACATGCTTTCTGCCCCCATGCTCTGTTGTAATCTGGTTTCTAATGCACAAGTTGGCAGCCAAGTACCTTTTACGGCCTTTGTGTTGCGCAATTTGGGAGGGATGACCGTTGCATTTGTGGGTGTCACCACCCCTACCACTATGTATACCTCCAATCCGGCTAGTTTCAAAGATGAGGCGGGCAACTACATCTACAACTTCTCGCCCGCCACGTTGGCTGCCACCGTGCAGCGCAGTGTGGATGCTGCCCGTGCTGCAGGTGCTCAGTTTGTAGTGCTGCTTTCGCATTTGGGCGACAGCGACGGGGTGCCCACCTCGGTACGTGTTGTCTCGCAGCTGACAGGGGTGGATGCCGTTTTCGACGGTCACGACCACCACATCATCCCCTGCCGTAAGGTGCCAGACTTAAAGGGTCGCCTCGTTCCCCTAACCTCCACAGGCAATCTTTTCCAGAAACTCGGCATGATGACCATCTCGTCCCATCCTGATGCCAAACAGCCTATTTCGTTCAAACTCTTTTCCACCGATAGCCTCGGACGCAAAGGCTGTATTAGCCAGCCGGTTGCCGATACAGTGCGAGTCATAAAGGAAACCTTCGATGCTATGGGGAGCCGTGTTGTCGCCACCTCCAACGTGCCGCTTATTGCCGAGGAGGGCGACATTCGTGTGTGCCGTTTGCGCGAGACCAACCTAGGCGACCTAATATCCGATGCCTATCGCATACTGATGGGTGCCGACATCGGGTGGGTGAACAGCGGCAGCATCCGTACCAACATCCCCGTAGGACCCATTACACACAACATGCTCTTTGCCGTCAGCCCCTACGACAACAAGATATGTGTAGTACGCACCACGGGGCAGGAACTGCTCGACGCGTTGGAGACCGCCGTACGCGAATACCCCAAAGCCGAAGGCTGCTTTGCACAGGTTAGCGGCCTCACCTTCACCTTCGACCCCGTGATACCCTCTGGCGTGGTGCTGGACAGCAATGGCACCTTCCAACGTGTAGAAGGTCGTCGGCGGGTGAGTAATGTGATGGTAGGAGGCGAGCCGCTGGATGTAAATAAGCACTACACCATTGCCAGCAACGACTATGTGCTGCTCAAAGGCGGCGATGCCATCCGCTTCGCCCAAGCAGAACTATTACCGACCGTGCCGGTCAGCGACCTGCAGGTACTCGAAAACTACCTGCTGAACAACCTGCACGGCATCGTCGGTGCACCCTACGACAAACCGCAGGGACGCATAAGCCAAGTCGACCCCACCACAAAAATAAAGCAGAATAAGCTAGGCGGTACCGCTGACCCGTCTGACTTGTATCTTGGCGTGCGCAGCGCGCAGGATGCTACGAACGGGAATGACAAACCGACCGTAGCACCGAAGGAGTAAAGAAATGGAAATGGAATGTGTTAATTAGTTAATCAAAGATTTACATATTCACACGTTAACACATTCCATTTTCATTTTTCACCTTTCAATTTAGAAAGTTCACACCTTCACAACTATTCGATTTCCGTCGAACTCTATAATGTCGCCTGCCACGCATTTGGCGCGCTTGCGTAGTTCGGTTTCGCCATTGCGTTTCACTAGTCCCTCCGATACCGCCATTTGGGCGACGGAACCCGACTCGACACAGTTGGTGGCCTTCAGCAGTTGGATAAGCTGGATGTAGTCGCCCTCGCCGCAGGATAACGTAAAGTTTATCTCTTTCATCTTCTTTGTTGTGTTATTGATAATAATTCCAAGTTGCAAAGATACGCAAAAAAAATGAATTAGTGTCAACATATCAACAATAGAGGTTGGATAAGTTTTTGGAAGCAGGAAATCGGAGCATGTAAAAAAGTAGTATCTTTGCATATTAAAATAGTGTATAGTTATGAGATGCAATTTGCTGTATCGCCAATATTTACGTCTACTTCCTCTGTTGTTGGCCTTACTACTTTGTGGCAACCCTGCCCAAGGGCAGACAAAGAAGCAGCTGGAGCGCGACAAGGTAAAAATAGAGAAGGAAATAGCGCGACTGAACGACGAACTCTCCAAAGCCCGTAAGAACTCGAAAAACTCGACCAAGCAGATAACCCTAATCAAAGGGCGTATACAGGAGCGTACTAGGTTGATAGATAATATCAACAGTCAGATGGCATTGCTGGATCGTCAGATTGGACGTACAGAGGATTCGCTGCGTATGGTGCGCAATCAGATAGACAATATGAAGGCTGAATATGCCCAGGTGGTGCGTACATTATATGGCTTGCGGCAAAATATAAGCTCGACTGGGTTGCTATTCGATAATGAACAGTATAACTACAGCTATTTGAAGATGAAGTATTTTGCGGAGTATTCACGCTACCGTAAACATCAGGAAACGACAATTCGTCGGCGCGAGCAGCTGTTTAATGATATGAGTCTCGATTTGCAGCGTCAGCGCAAGGAGAAAACCTCGTTGCTAGCGCAGGAACGCAAGCAGCGCGATGCTCTTTCCCGCGAGCAACAACAACAACAGAAAAAGCTCAACAAGAGTCAGCAGGATGAAAAGAGTTTGCAGCAGCAGATTAGTAAGAAAGAGAAGCAGCGGAGAGAGTTGCAGCGGCAGATTCAGCAATTGATTAATGCTGAGGTGGCAAAGAATAGTGGAGGAGGTGCAAGTAGTAGCAGTGCTTCGAGTGGAACCAAGAACTCTAGCAGTACGTCGGGTGGTAACAAGACTTATAACGATGCGGCATCGTCGGATTTTGCTCAAAATAGAGGTCGTTTGCCGTGGCCGGTATACTATAAATCAGTGGCGCGTGAGTATGGTATTTATACCCATCCCTCGGGCGGAAAGAATAAGAATAATGGTATCGACCTCAACTGTGCACCCGGGGCAACGGTGAGTGCGGTATTCGGAGGCACGGTGGTCAAGGTGGACTCATTTCAAGGTACTAAGGTGGTGATTGTGCGGCATGGAGCTTATATGACGGTGTATGCTGGGTTGGGTACTGTGTCGGTGAGTCAAGGTAGCAAGGTGGCCACAAAACAAACACTGGGTACGGTTTATAAAGGAGATGAAGCGACATCAGAGTTCAGTTTCCAAGTGTGGTGCGGTGGAGATGCGCTCAATCCGCGACATTGGCTAAGATAATTGAAAAAAAAATTGAGAAAATGAGAAAAGCGTTAATACTGGTAATTTTATTGACATTGGTAAGTGACCTAGGGTTTGCGCAGGTGCGTGGAATGAAACGTCAGTCGAAGATGAAACCTGCTGTAGAGCAGGCTGCCACTCGGTATAAAGGCCGTCTTGCAACAGAGTGGGTGGATTCGGTTATGCGTGATATGAACCTTCGACAGCAGGTGGCTCAGTTGATGTGCATTCGTGTACCGCTTGACCTGGAGGGCAAAGCGCAGCGGGAGTTCGAGCAGTTGATACGTGAAACCGAGGTGGGCGGTGTCTGTTTCTTTGTAGGCACTGCGAAAAAAACATTGCCGCTTATCAAACGTTTTCAATATGTGAGTCGAGTGCCTCTGTTGGTGTGTATCGATGCAGAGTGGGGACTTGGCATGAGACTGAAAGATTGCTATGCATTCCCCAAGAATGCAGAGTGGGGGATGCTACCTAAAGAAATGGATACGATGGTATATGCCATGGGACGAGAGATTGGACGTGAATGCCGCAATATGGGTATACATGTTAATTTCGCTCCGGTGGTGGATGTGAATAGCAATCCGAACAACCCGGTTATTGGAGTGCGCTCGTTCAGCGATGACCCACGCAGGGTGGCAGAACTGGGCATACAGTATATGAAAGGCTTACAGAGTCAAGGTGTGATGGCTGTGGCAAAGCATTTCCCGGGTCATGGCGACACAGAAACAGACAGCCACTTCGACCTGCCAATCATCAATCACACCCAAGCCTACATGGACACGGTGGATCTCTATCCCTTCCGTCGACTGATAGAGGCTGGCGTGCAAGGGGTGATGACTGCACATCTACAGGTGAATGCCTACGATAAGGAGAAAAACAGACCATCGTCGCTATCGGACAAGCTGGTTAATCAATTGCTGCGCAAGCAGCTGAAGTTTCAGGGTATGGTAATTACCGACGGATTGGATATGCAAGGAGTGACTAAATACTACAAGGATGGAGATGCCGAATTGGCAGCGTTGTTGGCAGGCAGTGATATACTGTTGTTACCTCCCGATGTAAACAAAGCGATTGATCGCATCTGTCGTGCTGCTGAGGTGGATGAGGACTTGCAAAAACTTATTACAATGCGTTGCCGTCGTGTGCTGCGAGCTAAATACGATCACGGCTGTGCTCGTTTGCAGCCCGATAATTGGAGGGCGCCAAATAGCGAAGACAGTCTGCGTTGCGAGGAAATTGTTCGCCCCCTGCGGTTGGTGGTTGAACAGAGAATTGACAGCATTGTCAACCAAGGTATTGCCAAGCGTGCTTATCCGGGTTGTCAGGTGTTGGCCATGCAGGATGGCAAACTGCTGTTCCGCAAGGCATACGGTCATCAGACCTACGATATGAACTCGCCCGAGGTGGATATGGAAACGGTCTACGACCTGGCCTCTGTCACCAAGATGGTTTCCACCACTTTGGCAATGATGAAGTTGGTGGAGACAAGCAAGGTGAAACTCGACGACCCTTTGAGCCGATACCTTCCCTACTTGAAGCATACCGACAAACAACATATCACAATCCGTCAGGCGATGAGCCATGTGGCTCGACTTAAGGCTTTCGATACCTATTGGAAGCAGGCAAAGGATAGCGACGAACCATTCGAAAGTATTATGCAGCAGGTGGTATCGACACCGTTGCTGCCACAAGGGGGTTATGTTTATAGCGACTTGGGCTTTATACTCTTGGGCGACTTAGTGCAACATGTCTCTGGACAGCGACTCGACATATTCGTGCATAGGCATTTCTATTCTCCCATGGGTTTATGCAACACATTTTACAACCCATTAGAACATGGCATCGACAGCCTGCGTATAGCACCTACCGAGGACGACCATCACTATCGCAACCGACTGGTACGCGGTGTGGTGCACGACGAGAATGCCTATGCCATGGGCGGCGTTTCTGGACATGCGGGAGTGTTTAGCACCGCCGATGACCTTGCCCGAATATTGCAGATGCTGCTCGATGGTGGTACGTACGATGGGAAACGTTATCTCAAAGAAGAGACCATCAATATGTTCAACACCTGTTACTTTGCCGACCAGGGTTGCCGACGTGGGTTGGGCTTCGATAAGCCTCTATTGTCGGGTAGCGGTGGCAGTGCCTGCGACGAGGTGTCGAAAAGCAGCTTTGGACACACAGGCTTCACTGGTACAATGGTGTGGGTGGATCCCGAACAAAGACTCATTTATATATTTCTCTCTAACCGTGTTTGTCCAAATGTAAGTCCTAACCGATTGGCAGATATGAACATCCGAACTAATATACAACGCGAACTCTACCGTGTGATGCAACCTAATCTACACCCAATGGGTACGGTGGCAACATTTGGAAACTAATCAATTCGTTAGTTTGTTAATGTGTTAATTCATTAATCGATTCACACATTCACACGTTAACACATTCACACATTCACACGTTAACACATTCAAAAATGGCGGCAGCAACTTTCAACTTTCAACTTTCAACTTTCAACTTTATATACCTCTGGCTCTATCGCTTGCTGCTGCCACGACGCTATGCCCGTTATCTGCAACGTGCAGGAGGTAACGTGGACAAGTGCCATGAGGCATTGCTTCACGGTACCTATTACGAAGAATACGACAGCTACGACTTCGCTCACAAGAGCCCTGCAGAGCGGCGTACCTATGTCACCGATGCCTATCGCAATCGCCTATGTCGCCGTATCAATGATGCCAAGCAGCAGGCCGTGGTGATGGACAAGTACCGCACGGCGATGTTGTATAGTGACTATTACCGTCGCAAATTCATGCTGTGTGAAAGTGATGAGCAGTGTGGCGACTTTGTGCGATTCGGCATGGATGAGGGGTGTCTGGTGGTAAAACCTATCGACGACTGTGCAGGTCGGGGTGTACAACTTTTGCACGCTGACGACGAACAGGGATGGCGTAGCCATTTCCAACAGATTATGGAGCAAGGGCGGCGCTACATTGTGGAGCAACGCATTATCCAACATTCCTCAATGGCACGGTGGAACGAGAGTTCGGTCAACACAGTGCGTATCAACACACTTAATCGAAATGGCTGTATCAGTGTGCTGACTGCCAATATTCGCTGCGGCTGCCAAGGAGCCTTTTGCGACAATTGTGCGCAAGGAGGCTTTTGCGCCAATATCGACCCTGCCACAGGTATCATTATCACCCCTGCCACAAGCAAAGGCCCAGAAAAGTACGACCGTCACCCTAATAGCGGCATCACATTTCTTGGGGAGCAGATGCCCTGTTGGCAGGAATTGTTAAAGGCTGCCTACGACTGTGCACGAAGGCTACCCAAGCTAGTGTACGTCAGTTGGGACTTTGCCCTCACAGCCGATGGTTGGACACTGGTTGAGGCAAACAAAGGCGAATTGATAGCAGACCAACGCAATTTGGGCAGGGGACTGAAGGATATGTTCAGAGGTAAGAGTTAAGAGTGGTTCTGTCAATTTACTAACCACTATTTTCTACTTCATGCCTCTTGCTGCCTTGATTTGCTCGTAGGCTTCGTTGATTTCGCGGAATTGGGCTTCGGCGTTCTTTTTCACCTCTTCGCCCATGCCCTCTACCTTGTCGGGATGGTATTTCATTGCCAGACGGCGGTAGGCTTTTTTTACCTCCTCGTCGGTGGCGGTGGAGTCGATGCCTAGTACCTTGTAGGGGTCATTGCGTTGTTGAGAATAGGAGGAGGAATATGACGAGCCTGAATAGCTCGACCCGTTGGAGTAGCCACCACTGTTGCTACCACCAAAGCGGGTGCCGATATGGCGAGTGTACATGCTGACATAGTCGCGCATATTGATGCCGAGACCGTTGGCTATGTCGCGCATAACGGTGTTCTCCGACTGGCTGTAGGTGTTGTCGGCTACCGAAAGCCCAAAGAGAAAGTCCACCATGTGGTAGCGGGTGGTGTAGTCGGTGTTCTGCTTTATCTGGTAGCAGATGGCGGGGAGGTCGATGACTCGCTCGGGTCGCACTAGGTCGCGCAGCAGGGCAAGGTATTGCTTGCCTTTCTCTTCACCGTAGTTTTTCAGTAGAAAACGCTTGACATAGTCCAACTCCGAACGACGGACATTCCCGTCAGCCTTGATGACGGCGGCGATAAGGACTATGAGGGCGATGTTGATGTCTTCTTGTGTGCCGGTGTTGCGATAAGGGCCGTGATGCCCCTCAAAGGTGTGGGTGCTGTCGCCATCCTCTCGGTTGCGTTCAATGATGCTGCCTAGCATATAGCCCAAAAGGGCACCGATGGGACCGGATCCGATTACCCATCCTAGTCCTGTGAATATCCATTTGGTTAAGCCCATGTCTTTGGAAATTGAAAACTACGAAAATTAAAAATTAAAAGTTAAATATTAAAATTGGCTCTAATTTAATATATGACTGTTTTTTTACAGCCTCGAAGAGGCTGAATTTCAATAACACCGTACAAGCGTAGCGCAGTGCGGTGACAGAATAAACTCACTCCTAGCGTCTCGAAGGGACGCGACATTGAGACAGGTTGGCAAAAAATCAGTCATTTGTTATATTAGAGCGTTAATATTTTGCTGCCGCCCAACTTCTTAAAAATAATTCTTAATTCACGATTATCTTGGTGGTATAGGTGGGGGTGGCAAGCATGTAGAGTCCCGCAGAGAGGTGCGAAAGGTTGATGGCGTTGCCGCCCCAAGTGGTGCTTAGCACCAAAGCACCGTAGGCATTGTAGAGGTTGACTGGAGTGCCTTCGGCGATGCCGCGCAGATAGACTTTGCCAGAGGTGGGGTTGGGAAAGGCGGAGGCTACCGCCTGTGTCGGGCTGTTGGCTATTGCTTCGTGTAGGAATCGCACTGAGAAGGTGCAGATGCTGCCCTGGGTGTGGATGTCGTATATCTCGAAACTCTGTTCCGGTGTGCCGTCGGCAAGATAGGGGTGGGGATTGGTAGAGGGCCCGAAGGCTTCGCGCCCCATCTCTTGTGTGAAGTGGCAGTTCGCCACATCGCCCTGCAGGGTGTCGCTGTCGCTATCGGGGCGGAACACCCAGTAGACGTTAGGTGTGTTGGGGTAGTCGAAGAAGGCATTGCCGCCGAGGTAGATGTTGTGGGTGGCAGTGTCCATCCAGCGGCCTATGATGAGCCCGTTTTGGGTTAGCGACACCTCGTAGTGCTGGTCTGGTGTGCGGTACTCGATGGTGTACCACTGGTTGCTGTCGATGGCTGACTTAATATAGTATAGATTGTTGGTGGCGCTGGTGGTGAGGCTATTGATGGTATAGGTACCTTCTTGTGTGATTTGTGTGGGTGTGTCGGTGATGCCTAGGTAGCGATGCTTGTAGATGGCGGATGGGTGGTCGTTGCCGATGGCCATCATGTCGTAGAACACGGGGTAGACTTGGGTATAGTTGTGATAGTGGTAAAGGTCGGGCAGACCTAGCGAGTGTCCCATCTCGTGTGCGAAAGTTCGCAGGGTGAAATAACTACTACCCTCGAACTCGAAGTTGAAGGCATTGACACGCTTATCGTTGATGGTGAGTGTGCTACCGATAGAGTCGTGTGGGAAGAACTCCATGTGTGGCCACAGCAGTTCGGCCCATCCCCCCACGTCGCCTTGGATGATGATGGAAACGTTGTCGATGTCGCCGTCGTTGTTGCCGTCGAGTATGGTGCCGTAATCCACCAGCCTTTCGTTGTCCACATAGCGGCATACGCGCTCAATCAATTCCGCCTCGCGCATCGAGATGCCGATGACGGGGTTGGGTGTGGTGTAGCCGATGGGGTTGTCCTCACTGTAGGGCTGGTAGTAGCCACGTGGGTGGGAGTCTACATAGGGCCTAATGCGGTTGCCCTGTCGCTGGTGGGCATAGACGGTGTTGAATTGTATGTTGCCATACGACATCTCGGAGAAGTAGTCGGCTACGCTCTGGCTGCCCTCGTTGAATAGATTCTGTATGTCGGAATAGGATTGGGTGAAGTCGGGGTCGTCGGCAAAGCGCACAAAGAGGGCGAGGTTGGTGTATCCCCTAAGAAGGGTATTCACAGTGCTGAATTCCACCTGATATACATACTCGAGGTCGGCGTGGTAGAAGGTCTCGTCCACCGTGATGCCGGCATAGAAAGTGTCGGTGCTGTACTGCATCAGTGCGTAATAGTTGCCCTCGGGCAGGTGGAGGTTGTAGGCAAAGTGGCACACCACCGTGTCGCCGGGCTGCAGGGTGATGCGCCTGCCGTCCACGCAGCCGTAGTAGTTGTGGTCGTCCCTGCCATAGATGTTCACCCCGAAGAAGAGGCTGCCCACTGTGTCGCCGATGTTGGTCATGCTATAGCTGCCACGCAGAGGCCCGTTTGCGTCAATGATGTTGGTGTCGAGTACCAGGTCGCCCGCCATCGTCAGCACAGGCATAGGGTCGTAGCAGGGTTCCAGCCCTAAGATGCAGTATTGGTAGCTGGTGAAATTATATTGCGTCAAGGGTCGTAGCACGTCGAGCGAGTAGTATCCGTCGCACGAGCCGTGCCAACCCCAGTTGACGTGGAAATAGTTGCGTGCGTCGTAGCCGTCGAACACAAAGGCGTGGCCGCCCTCCACGGTGCTGTCGGCGTCGTTGCGATACGAATGTCCGCAGTACAGCACGGGACGACCGTTGGCAAGGTCGTGTTTCAGCATCTCCGTCCATGTCGAATTGCCGTAGTAGTTCTTCATTTCCTGATGGGCATTGGGACTATAGTGGAAGAAATGTTGCAGCCCCGCCAATGCTGCGCTCAGTTGCGCACCCGACGACCCCTGGCAGTCGCTGTTGTACTTCATGTTGCATCCTATGCCGCAGTGCGATGCCAGCGTGGCCACCGCCGTCACCTCGTCGGCGGTGCTGCTGTCGGTCAGCTTAAAAGGCATGTGGGCATAGTCGTAGGTGGTGTTGGCAAAGTCGGCGCTCAAAGTGCCATAACGCCAACACTCATATTCTCCCTCGTGGGTATAGCTGTGGCTGCCCACCCCGTGTGAGGGAAACTGCCAGTAGCGCATCACCTGTGCCATCGCCAAAGCCACGCACCCCACCGTGGGGTGCCCTCCGAAACGTGCCATCGTGCTGTCGGCGGCCATCACGCTGTCGTAGGGAGCCATGCTATTATATCCGTAGCGATACTGCGTCCATTCCGTCACCAGCATCGGCGCCACAGTGTCGGGCGAGTCGTATTCGCGTTCCTCCGCCTCACTGGCATACGCCTCCTGCAGATCCTCCAGCGTGGTGCTGCCCAGCTGGTCTATCTGGTGGTCGTACTCCTCCAGCCAATAGCGCATCCCCTCAGGCAGGTCGGCGGGGGCGATGCTGCCTGTCCGCGAGTAGGCCAGCACAGGGCGTGTGCGACTGTCGGTGCTGGCTATCACAAATCCACCGCCCTCAATGTTATAGGCTGCAATGTGGTGGCCAAAAGGCAGAGCCACATCCTTAATCACGGCGGGCTGTTTGCCGACAATGCCGTCGGCAAACTGCTGTGCATTGCGGCGCACCTGCTCCGGTGTCAGCCCCTGAGCCGAAACCGCCAGCATGAAAACTAAAAAGTATAAGCTAAAAACTAAAATACGTTTCATAAATTCATTAATTCATAAATTCGTAAATTCGTTAATCGATTCACACATTAACACATTAACACGTTAACACATTCAAAATTCGTTAATTCGTAAATTCGTTAATCATTGATTCGCCAAGGACTAACACGTTAACACATTCACACGTTAACACATTCTTTTCAATTTTCAACTTTCAACTTCACCGCGTATCCCTCTACTGCCACATCCTCGCTGGGTTGCGCGGTGTGGATGTCGTATTGTCCCTTTTTCAGTCCCAGTTTGCTTAGGTGTTGTGCAAGCGTGCGGTTGATGCGGTCGGGCGAGAAAGAGCTCTTGCCATCCTTCGTGGGGCGACTCTGCAACTCGAACACCACCACCACCTTCTCGTCGTTCTTGGCAAGGTCGGCCACTTGGTCTATCAGATACAGCTGCTCCGAGGTAAACTCCTCGTCCGAGTCGATGGGCACAAACAGTTCCTCACCCCCGTCCTTCATGCCTTTCAGCAGGCGTGCCGGCGAGGTGGCCACCTTCACTATCAGGTTGCCCAGCGTCTTCCACACCAGCTTCATATAGTTAAACTCGGGATTGTCCACATTGCCCTTCACCGGCACATCCAGCAGCACCTTGCCGTCCTTGTCCTTCAGCACATACAGGGCGGCCTTCACCGGCAGCTTCAGGCGCGGCTTCACCCCCTCCTGCTTCTCGCCGAGGGTGGGCTTGTAGATGTCTATGTGGTTCTTGCCCTCCAACTTGCTGTTCAAGATACTATTCTCGCTCGTGAAGCCGAAAATGCCGTCGCTGAACGGCATGCCGAAGTAGGCCACCATATAGGGGCTCAAGTCCGTCAGACGCACCCCCTTGATGGCGAGGGTCAGCTGCTGGTGCTGCTTCCAATTGTCGATGTTGCCCCGCCAGTCCACGTTCACGCTGCCCCCGTTGGGCAGGCTGGCGCGGATGCGGGCGTTGTTGTTGCCCGAGGTGGTCACATTGTCGGCCGTCACGCTGATGTCCGTCACGGGAAACACAAAGTCCGTCGGCATCGTATGGTCGGCGTATGTGAAGTTGATATTGTTCAATGCTAGATGCTCCACCCTCAGTTGCAGCGGCGGTGTGGGCAGCGTGTCGGCGGCGTTGGACATGTCGGACGAGTCGGACACTTCGGACGAGTCGGCGGCGTTCGTCTGCCCCAGCAGGCGGCTCAGTGTGTTGCTGCTGTCGGCAAACAGTTCATACCTGGCCGTCAGCCCATCCAGCGATATGTTGCCAAAGTCAAACAGCCGTTGGCTCAAAACCATCTTGTTCAGCACCACCTCCAGATGCTTGAGCGATGCCACCGAAGTCTGGCTGCTGTCCACCAAGTCCACCTCCCGCAGCCCCACACGGGCGGCTAGGGCGGTCTCAATCAGGTGGGCGGTATTGCCCTGTGCGGTGGCGTCGAGGCTCAGTCGGCCGCCTATCGTCTCCACACCCGCCACGTTGGTCATGTAGGGTTTCAGCTGGTTTAGCATCAGGTCGTCCAGATTCAGCTTCACGGTATAGTCGCCCGTGGTGGCGTTGTGCTCCGCCTTTGCCACCAGCTGTCCGCCCTCTGCCAAGTCCACCGTCAGGTCGGCACCCGTGCGCTCGCCGCCGCCGATGGTAAAGTCGGGCACCAGCACATTCAGGTTGTGGAAGCCGATATGGCTCTGTCGCGGACGGTCCTCATACAGCAGGCGGCATTTAGCCAACCTAATTCTGTGCATGCTCACCACCCAGTTGCTGGGCATTGTGTCCACCTCCACCTCCAGGCTGTCGCCGCGGAAGCGGTCGATGATGCTCGAAAAGTTAAACCACGAGCTATCCTGAATGATATGGGCATCCAGCCCCACCAACGTCAGGTGGCGCACCTGCACCCGCTGCCCGAGCAGCCGCAGCAGCGACACCGACACATCCAGCGTGTCGAAGCTGGCAAACCACGTCTCGCCGTCGTCCTCCTTCACGTTCAGCTCGTGGATGGCGACACGGCCCGTGAACAGGTTCACCCCCACATGCTCCACATGCGCCTGTCGGCCAATCAAGTCGTAGGAGTGGTTATTGACATAGTTTTTAGTGGCGCAGCCGCCGAAGAGGCTGCCCACCAGCATCGCCAGCAGCACCAGCGCTGCCAGGCATTCCAATATTACTAGAATGATTTTCAGTAACTTTTTCATAGTGTCCACACAATAAGTCAAATTGCAAAGATACACATTAAAAATGAAACATTAAAAATAAAAAAAAAGAGTACTTCTTTATTGTAAAATGTACAATATGGAGTTAAACAGATTAAGGAAGTCTGGTGGATTTACGTTTGTTGCATATATCCTATCGTTATACCTTAGTTATACTTTAGTTATACCTTAGTTATTCTATATATAATAGTATAACTAAGGTATAACTAAAGTATAACTAAGGTATAACTATAGGATAAGTGAAAAAGTAAGGAGGCAAATAGAAATGGTCATTTCGGGTAAGAATGTGAGGATTGTATGATGTTTTGAATCAACTTATTGTGGATGATAAAGAAGTTTCTTAAAGAGGATTTTGTCACAGGCAAGGGTGTAAAAACCTGCAAAGGCGATAGGCTTATAAGGAATCCCGAATAGGTGGTAGGGCATTGAGAGTTTGATGTATGTCGAGCCTCTGGGTTTGGTATGGTTGGGTGTGTTTATGATAGGGGGTCAAAGGCCTGTCTGTATCACTCCATACATTAGGTTTTTTGAGCTAGTTTTTTGTTTGTTTGTTTTGTGGAAAATATTGGAAGAGAGATGCTAGCGTGGGGATTGTAGATTTATTCTTGTTATGTGACTTTTTTTTTGTATCTTTGCATTTTATTTGAAAAGAACACGTGTTTAATTGAGAATTGAAAGTTAATATTTAATCATTACTATGAATACTACATCTGTAAGAGCCCAGTCGCTGTGGCGTGTTGCCGCCATCGATGTGCTACTGCTGGCCGTGGCTTGCCTGGTGCCTGCCGTTTCGCACCTATTGTCGTTGCCTCTTTATTATCTCAACCCCATGCTGCTAATGCTTTTGGCAGGCATGTTGCTGGTGAGCGATCGCCGCAATGCCTATCTGCTGGCGGTGTTGCTGCCTGTGGTATCGATGTTGGCTGTGGGCATGCCTACGCCGCTCAAGGCTCTCTGCATGGTGGCGGAATATTCTGCAGTGGTGTTTGTTTACGGACGTTTGCAGTCGTGGTGCGACCGCTTTGTCGGCACGCTGGGTGCTATGCTTGTTGCTATGCTCTGTGGCAAGGTGGTGTATTATCTGCTCAAGGCATTATTGCTGAGTCCTGTTGTGCTGGTGAACACCCCGGTGTGGATGCAGTTGCTGGTGGTTGTGGTTGCTGCTATCGCCTTTGCCGCATTGCTGAATCTGAAAACTAAAAACTAGAAGATATGCGAAAGTCGATACTCTTTTTCCTTGTCATGTTTGTGTCGCTATCGTTGACGGCACAAGAGGCTGTGTCCGACACCAATGCCATAGGCAAGTGTGGCGGTCTTTTCTCGGTCAGCCCCACTATGAAGGTTCGATTCTCCCCTGGCAACCTACAGTACCAGCCAAGCACTCGTCTTTGCCGTTTTGCGGCGGAACAGACTGAGGTGATTGGTTGGAAACCCTTTTATGGCAATGAGCGTTACAAGGGTTGGATTGACCTCTTCGGCTGGGGCACAGCGATGCAGCCCACCAATTATTCGATAGACCCCAACGAATACAACTTTGCCGATTGGGGATTTTATTGCGGGCTGCCCACTAACGGGGGCAAGATATGGCGCACACTGACCATGGATGAGTGGACATACCTGCTGGCCAAACGGCCCCGTGCTCGCAGGCTGTATGCGTTGGCCTACGTCAATAAAGTGTTTGGATTGGTGCTGCTGCCCGATAATTGGAAGTGCCCCAAGGGGGTGTATGTGAAACCTGGTCCTAAGGAGGACTATATAAATTGGTACACCACTGAGAAATGGGCACTGCTTGAGGCTGCGGGTGCTGTGTTCCTGCCGTGCGAGACACGCCGTGTGGGCACCGAGGCTGTTGGCAATGCTTCGGTATGCCATTATTGGACGGCTACCTCCAACGACAAAAAGCCTGTAGAGGCTCTCTGCCTGTTGGTGGACACATTCGTGCCGCGAGCCAGCACATCGGCCAAATATATGGGTCTCTCTGTGCGCCTGGTGCAGGAAATGTATGAATAGAATTGAAAATTGAGAATTGAAAATTGAGAAATGGCTGCCGCGACGTAAGTCCACAGGACTTCCTTAATCCTCATTAGAGGAGTACGGCGAAGGCGGGGGGTATGACCTTTTAACTTTTTAATTTTTAATTATTAATATTTTATCATGAATATAGCAGTCATTTTGGCTGGAGGCACGGGGGCACGCGTAGGAGCTGAAAAACCCAAGCAGTTTCTCGAGGTCGACGGACGTCAGGTTATTGAACGCAGTATTGATGCATTCGACCAGGCTGAAGGCATTGACGAAGTGGCGGTGGTGGTGCATCCTGAGTGGATGGAATACATGCGCGGAGTAATGTCAAGTAATAGTTGGACGAAGGTGAAGAGGTTGATCGAGGGAGGAGCAGAACGCTATATGTCGAGCCTCAATGCCATTGCTGCCTATATCGATTGCCCCGACGACACCAACCTGATACTCCATGATGCCGCACGTCCCTTTGTATCGCAGGCAGTGATAGCCCGCGTAATAGAGGCATTGAAATGGCATGAGGCGGTGGGCGTGGGAATTCCTTCGACCGACACGGTGTGGGAGGTGCGTCAGGACTTCGACCCCCAATTGTCGAAGTTTATCGTGCGCATCCCTGAGCGTAGCACTATGTGGAGGGCACAGACACCCCAGGCTTTCCGCCTACCCTTGATACGCGATGCCTACCAATGTGCCCTGCAAGACCCCCAGTTCCGCGCCACCGACGATTGTGGAGTGGTGCGCCGCTACCTCCCTTTAGTCAAAATACACATAGTCGAAGGCGAAGAGCAGAACCGAAAGATAACTTTCAAAGAAGATATGCGTTTAAAGTGAAAAATGTGATTAGTGAATAGCGACCTGTGATACAAACGCACTCGTTTCACAGGTCAGAGGTCACAAATAAAAGTATCAACTTACCAATGATAGAAGACAAACAATATTGTAGTGAGGCTTTTCTAATATATAGGTACATAGCAGACGAGAACCGGACATTTCGTGCCGACATCAACCCTTATTTTTTCAAGGCACCGATGCATGAGTATCCCATAGCGAGCCTTGAAGATACAGAAAACGCCATCCGTGACTATATCAATACAATTGTTGCTTCGGGTGGACGCTTGGGATTGGCTCTCTCGGGTGGTATTGATTCGGCAATCTTAGCGAAGTATGTGCCAGCTGACACGCCTACTTACACCTTCCACTGTGTCGCTCCAGGTGCCTTAGATGAAACGGCACAGGCTCGTCGCTATGCCGAAGAGTGCGGCTTGAACAATAAGGTTATCGACATCACTTGGGACGATGTGCTGAACAATGCCGATGTGCTTATGCGCCACAAAGGGGCTCCAATCCATAGTATCGAAGCTCAAATCTATGCCGCAGCACTGCAGGCTCGCGCTGATGGTGTCACACACCTCCTTTTCGGCGAAAATGCCGACATTGTGTTTGGAGGGATGGATGGGCTGCTATCGCAGGATTGGGACTTTGACGCTTTTGTCAAACGCTACGCCTATCTCGACCCAACAAAGGTGCTAAAGAATGGACGATGGATTATGGAACCGTTTGAGCGGTTCCGTCAGGGTGACAAAATAGATTTTTATAGCTTTATTCGCCACTATTTCTACTACGAAGCCAATAACTCGTACGACAATGCCTGCTCCACGGCAGGAGTGAAGTATTGTACACCCTTCAACCACATGCGCCTCACCTTTACCCTCGATTATGACCGTATACGCAGAGGCGACACGAAGTATATACTGCGCGAGATCTTCAACAAACTCTATCCCCAGATGGGACAGCCGGTGAAGGTTCCTATGCCCCGAGCTGTAAGCCAGTGGCTCGCCAGCTGGCAGGGTCCTGTCCGACCCGAGTTTATTCCCCACTGTGCCGATGCCCTAAAAGGAGATCAGCGGTGGATGATTTTTATTCTAGAACGTTTCTTGAATGCTATAGAGATATGAAAACTGTGCTTTCACCACTTGTGGCCATCGCCACGGCCGACAGCTATCGTCCTCAGCAGGTAAATGCTGCGCTAGATGTGATTATGACCTCGCTAGGTCTCGACCCCGAGAACCCCTTCAAGGGAATTGTCCAGCCCGGCATGCGTGTCTTTATCAAGCCCAATTGGGTTGCCTCTCGTTGGCGCGAGTCGTGTCCGCATCGCGACGACCTCTATTGCGTAATTACCCACCCCGCCGTTATCGAAGCAGTGGCGGATCGAGTTGCCAAAGCCCTGCAGGGTAAGGGTGAAATAATCATTGCCGACAATCCGTCGATTGATGCCGACTTCGAGGAGCTGATGCAGTTTACTGGCATCAGAAGGTTGCAGGACAAGTATAGTGTACCTTGCAAAATATACGACCTTCGTCCCTTGGTGTGCAAAGATTTGAAAGACTATGGGCAGCGTGACAAGATGACCCGTCAGTCGGGCGACCCATTGGGTGAAGTGCAGGTGAATTTGGGTAGGGAGAGCCTCCTCTATCAGGTGGACTCCAAGCTGTTTCGCGGAGTTTTCAACGAGAGGGAGGAAACAGTTGCGGCCCATACGGGCGACACTCAGCTTTACACCTTTGCCCGAAGCCTTTACGATGCAGATGTGTATATTTCCATTCCTAAGTTGAAGACTCATCAGAAAGTGGGTGCCACCCTTAACCTCAAAGGACTTGTGGGGTCTATTACCCAAAAGAACCAGTTGGTACATTGGAGGATAGGAACACCGGAAACTGGTGGAGACGAGTATCCCGACCGCAAGAGTTATGAGGCCGCTCAGCATGCTAAGGTGACCCATCGGGGTGCGCATCCTTGCAACGACACTATATGGCGCATGGTGGCAGACTTGTACCAAAGTCTGCTGACCAAAGAAAGACGTTATTTCACCATTGTTGACGGTATCATGGCGGGCGAAGGACATGGTCCTTTTTGCCCTACTTCCAAACATGCCAATACGTTGATAGGCGGTTTCGACCTGCTGTATACCGACATAGTGGCAGTTCGATATATGGGGTTTGACCCAAGAAAGATTAAGTATTTGAATTTCTTTATTGATAAGTATGCACTTGGTCTCGACCAGTTTAAGGTGTATGTGGAGGGTGTGTTGCAGGATGATTTCTTCGGCAGCCCTTCCCGATATAAGGACTTTCTTCTGCCTGAGGCTTGGAATATTATTAAAGTGAAAAGTGAAATTTTGTGACCGGTGACAAGACGAGAACATATTCGTTTCACAGGTCGTATCAACATATCTTCAAAATGATTATAGGATATACTACAGGCGTTTTCGACCTTTTTCATATAGGTCATCTTAACCTCTTACGCCGAGCCAAAGCTCAGTGCGACTATCTTATTGTGGGGGTTACGGTGGATGAGCTGGTGCTGTACAAAAACAAGCATGCCGTTATTCCGTTTGAGGAACGTATCGAGATTGTTAGAAGCATCAAGTATGTGGATGAGGCTGTGCCTCAGGTGAACATGAATAAGATGGAGGCATGGGAGAAATACCATTTCAACCGTATGTTTGTGGGTGACGACTGGAAGGGGACCGAGAAATGGAACCGGATAGAGGATGAGATGCGCTCGGTGGGTGTGGAACTGGTCTATTTCCCCTATACCAAAGGCACCTCGAGCACGCTGATTAACCAGGTGCTGCTGAAGCTTAGGGATAATGACGGTGTTTTTTGAGAGGTAGGAGGTATGAACCAAGAATGGGAGTTAAAATGGGAGTTAAAGAGGGAGTTAAAAAAGGTGATTGCTTAATTGTCTGATTGCTTGAGGTTTTTAAAGGTTTAAGGGTCTAAAGGTTAAAGGGTTTTAAGGTTAAATGGGCTCGTTATAATTTTCAATTTTCAACTTTCAAGGCTACCGAATATGGGTTTAAGGAGTTGGTTTCGCGAAAGGTATATGACATCACCGCTGGTGTATAACTTGCGGCTGGTGTGGGAATATCACGATGTGTTACGCACAAGGATTCCTTTTGTTTACCGTAGGTTTCTGCGGGGCAATATCGCCGCGTCGCGCAGGGCTGCCACAAGGCTGAAGGGGAAGGAGGTGATAGAGGTGGCTTTCTTCCTGTCGATGCCGGGTATGTGGAAGGCGGACTATCTGTTTCGCCGTATGGCGGAAGATGCCCGCTTTCACCCGTATGTGGTGCTGATACCTTACACGGTGTTTAAGAATTTTGACAAGGAGGAGATGTGGCGGACGCTGCGGCGGACTGAGGCGTTTGTGAAGGAGAATGGGTTCGAATATGTCATCCCCTACGACGAGGCGACAGGCCGCTGGCGCGACATTAGGAGGAAGGAGAATCCCGACATTGTGTTTTACTCGCTGCCTTATAAGGATATGGAGAGGAAGTATTTTGTGTATCATTTCCGCGACCGCCTCACCTGCTATATCCCTTACGCCTTCACGTCGATGAATGTGTATAAGGCCAATTACGACATTATCTCGATCAATAGTTACGGGTGTGTATTCACGGAGACGGAGATGCATCTGGGGTTTGCCCGAAGGTATAGCCATTCGCATGGCGACAATTTCGAGGTGGTGGGCTGTCCGGGTTGCGAGGTGTACCAGGTGTCGGACTATAGGCCTCGGGAGGTGTGGCGGCAGCAGCCTACCCCGAAGAAAAGGGTGATATGGGCTCCGCACCACAGTGTGAGCGATGTGTTTTCGATTTCGACCTTTATGGAGAATTGCGACTTGATGGTGGACCTAGCAAGGGAGTATGCCGACCGCATACAGTTCGCCTTTAAGCCTCATCCGACACTTAGGTTCAAACTGCAGAAGCTGTGGGGGGTGGAGCGCACGGAACGGTACTACCGACAGTGGGCGGAGATGCCTAACACGCAGCTGGAGGAGGCGGGGTATGTGGACCTCTTCTATGGGTCGGATGCGATGATGCACGACAGCGGGGGGTTTACGACGGAGTATCTGTATTTGCAGAAGCCGGTGATGTATCTGGTGAAGGACGAACGCCCTAGGAAGCAGTTTAACGAGTTTGGCGCGTTGGCGTTCGACCAGCACTATGTGGGACGCAACGAGGAGGATGTGCGCCGTTTCTTGGACGAGGTGGTGCTGAAGGGCATCGACCCTATGGGCGATTCGCGCCGACGTTTTTATGATACCTACCTCGCCAATCATGACGGGCTGCTGCCTTCGCAGCGAATCATCGCTGTGTTGGAAAGGCTGATTGAGAATTGAAAATGGAATGACATACCTCGCCACTTCGTGGCACCCCTCTTTGAACATACCCCCAGCTTTCGTCTACTCCTCTGAAGGGAGGGCGCTGTCGCAATCATTTGTTTAATCACAATTTTCACTTCCCGAGCAGTCCTCGGGTGACGTTGCGACGGAAGGCGACAAGTTTGTTGCCTTTGGCGGTGTCGGCGCAGAGGGCAAATCGGCACCAAAGAGCTAGTGTGCCTCCCCATTTGACGGCTTCTTTGAATAGGCGGCTGATGTATTTCTTCTTCGAAATCTGAAGGGTGCGGTAGCGTTCGCTGACGCCGATGCCGTGGGTGAGACGGTCGAAATAGTCCTGTGTGAGTTTGCTGGCAGGGATGATGTGGTAGAGAATGGCGGTAGGAAGGTAGTAGAACTTCATGCCCAGGGTGGTCATCTTGTCGTAGAGGTCTTTTTCTTCGGCACCGATAAGGCTGCTACCTTTGCGACCCAATTCCACGTTGAACAGCCCGACGGCATCGAATACGCTGCGACGGTAACATGAGTTGCCGCCACCGGGATAAGCTCCGTGGGCAAAGGGACGCTGGTGGTCGCCCAAATAAAGTCGGCCTGTGACTAGCTGGCGGGTGTAGTGCGACATCCACGAGGGCTCCTCGGTTTCGTATACAGGCAGTATGGGACCGCCTGCTGCCACCGCTTCAGGTGTTTTGTCGAAGAAGTCGGCATAGGTGCGCAGGTATTCTTTGTTCACGGTGGCATCATCGTCCACATAGGCTAGGAGGTCGCCGTGCGACTCTTGTATGCCTCGGTTGCGGGCATACGACAGCCCTTGGTTGGTTTCCACACAATAGAGAAACTTGATGTCGGGATAGTCCGCCCGAAAACGTTGGCATTCGTTCTCGGTGTTGTCGCTGCTATTGTTATTCACCAGCACTATCTCATATTTGTCGTGCGGGTAGTCGTTTTCAGCCACACTGCGCAACACATTGTAGATATACTTGTCGCGATTGTATGTGCAGAGGATGACGGACATCAGTGGCGCATCCCCGTCGGTGTTTTGGT
Organism: Bacteroidales bacterium; assembly: GCA_017509045.1. Classification (GTDB taxonomy): domain Bacteria; phylum Bacteroidota; class Bacteroidia; order Bacteroidales; family P3; genus Colimorpha. The sequence goes on along the minus strand of JAFWQP010000123.1, from coordinate 362 downwards.
TAGGGTTCATTGTTTGGTAGGGGTTTGTTTCCGTTTGCGGTAATAGACAAGCAGCACTCCACCGATGACTATGAGGGTGACGATGGAGCAGATGAGGGTGATGTTGTCCAACCGATGCATGGTGGGAGCTTCGTTGCGGAACTCTATCACATGGTCGCCTTCGGGGATAAGCATGGCACGCAACAGGTAGTTGGCACGGATATATTCGGCAGGCTGTCCGTCGATATACGCCTTCCAGTCGGGTGCGTAATATATCTCACTAAAGACTGCCAACATGGGTGTGCCGCTATGGCTGTGATAGGTCAGAATGTTGAGGTCGGCGGGACGCTTGTGTTCCATCTCAATGGTGGCGGTGCTGTCGT
>JAFWQP010000122.1 GCA_017509045.1 Bacteroidales bacterium | reverse complement strand
GGGGAAGTCGCATAGTGGCAATTGCAACAGACTGTAAATCTGTCCTCTTCGGAGTTCAGTGGTTCGAGTCCACTCTTCCCCACACCCTACAGAGAAGCGGAAGTAGCTCATTTGGCAGAGCGATAGCCTTCCAAGCTATAGGTGGCGGGTTCGAGCCCCGTCTTCCGCTCAAACCGAAGCGGAGAGAGGGGCAGAACGATATGCCGGCGCTTCGATGGTAGAAAGCTGCAGTAGCTCAGCTGGTAGAGCGCATCCTTGGTAAGGATGAGGTCACCGGTTCAAATCCGGTCTGTAGCTCTTTTTTTATGCAAAAATGCGAGGACGAAAGTAATTCCGCCCTCGTAAAATATAGAAAACAAATTGTTAACATTAATACGTATTAAAAATGGCAAAAGAAAAATTTGATCGTTCAAAACCGCACGTGAACATCGGTACGATTGGCCACGTGGACCACGGTAAGACCACCCTGACCGCCGCCATCACCAAGGTGCTGGCCGAGAAGGACCCCACCCTCGCTGAGATTAAGTCGTTTGACTCTATCGACTCCGCTCCCGAAGAGAAGGAGCGCGGTATTACTATTAACACCGCCCACGTTGAGTATCAGACGGCTACTCGCCACTATGCTCACGTTGACTGCCCGGGTCACGCCGACTATGTGAAGAACATGGTTACCGGTGCTGCCCAGATGGACGGTGCCATCCTGGTTGTTGCCGCTACCGACGGTCCCATGCCCCAGACCCGTGAGCACATCCTGCTCGCCCGTCAGGTGGGTGTTCCCCAGCTGGTTGTTTTCATGAACAAGTGCGACCTGGTTGACGACCCCGAGCTGCTCGACCTCGTTGAGATGGAGATTCGTGAGCTTCTGAGCTCTTACGAGTTTGACGGTGACAATATCCCCGTGATCCGTGGTTCCGCTCTTGCCGCTCTGAACGGTGAGGATCCCAACGGTATGGGTGTTAGCGCCGTGAACGCTCTGATGGACGCTGTGGACACTTGGATTCCTCTGCCCACCCGCGCAGTTGATAAGCCCTTCTTGATGCCTGTTGAGGATGTGTTCTCGATCACCGGTCGTGGTACTGTGGGTACCGGCCGTATTGAGACTGGTGTTATCCACACTGGCGACGCCGTCGACATCATCGGTATGGGTGCCGAGAAGCTGAAGAGCGTTGTTACCGGTGTTGAGATGTTCCGTAAGATTCTTGACGAAGGTGAGGCTGGTGATAACGTGGGTCTGCTGCTCCGCGGTATCGACAAGAACGAGATCCGTCGTGGTATGGTTATCGCTGCCCCCGGCTCTATTCACCCCCACCACAAGTTTGAGGCTACCGTGTATATCCTGAAGAAGGAAGAGGGTGGTCGTCACACTCCGTTCCACAACAAGTATCGTCCCCAGTTCTATTTCCGCACCACTGACGTGACCGGTGAGATCAGCCTCCCCGAGGGTCGTGAGATGGTTATGCCTGGTGATAACCTGACGATTACTGTTGACCTGATTTCGGATATCGCTCTGAACGAGAACCTGCGCTTCGCTATCCGCGAGGGTGGCCGCACCGTTGGTTCGGGTCAGGTGACCAAGATCATTGAATAAGATTCTACCCTTAAGGCGCGGCAGCAGTGCCGCGCCTGACACAGGGGCATAGTTAAATGGCATAATGACGGTCTCCAAAACCGCAGTTGGGAGTTCGATTCTCTCTGCCCCTGCTAAAAAATATTGATATCAAATGTCGAAATTCGGTAATTACGTAAAAGAGAGCTACGACGAATTGGTGCACAAGGTGTCGTGGCCGACGTTCAAGGAGTTGCAGAGCAGCGCAGTGGTTGTGGCTGTGGCAGCTCTGATATTGGCCCTTGTAGTGTTCTGCATGGACGTTGTGTTCGGTGTGCAGAGCATGGGATGGAAGGGATTGCTAGGATACTTTTATGCTTTGATTGGATAGAAGGCTGACGGACGGCTGGTCTTGCTTCCCAAAATCTTTTGAGACTAGTTAGTTGTCGTGTTAATAACCAAGAGAGGCACTTTTCCACCGGCAGTGGCCGTAGGAGAATGAGTATAAATCACTATTCTTTTTGAAACGACATGGAGCAGCAGTCTAAAAAATGGTATGTTGTCAGAGCGATAAGCGGTAAGGAGAAGAAGGCGAAGGAGTATATCGAGAGCGAGATGGCCAAACGTGGCTGGAGCGAAGATGTACCCCAGGTGCTTGTTCCCACTGAGAAGGTCTACACGATACGCAATGGAAAGAAGGTTGTGAAGGATCGCAACTACTTTCCGGGCTATGTGTTGATTGAGGCCGACTTGCGCGATGAGATTATTCCAGTGATTCAGAATCTCCCTAATGTGTTGGACTTCCTGCGTGAGTCGGGCGGCAAGCCGATACCGATGCGCCAGTATGAGGTCAACCGCATTCTGGGTAAGATTGACGACCAGCTGGATGCCATTGACGGCAATTCTGACGCTTATATGGTGGGCGAGTCGGTCAAGGTGATCGACGGGCCGTTCAGCAGTTTTGCGGGAATTGTCGAGGAGGTGAACGACGAGAAGAAGAAATTGAAAGTTACGGTCAAGATTTTCGGGCGTAAGACACCTCTGGAACTGAGCTATAACCAGGTGGAGAAGGAATAGTAGAACGAACTAATCAAACTATTAAAAATTTAGATCAATGGCAAAAGAAGTTGCAGGATTGATTAAATTGCAAATCAAAGGCGGTGCAGCGAACCCTGCTCCTCCCGTGGGACCCGCACTGGGTGCCAAGGGTGTGAACATTATGGAGTTCTGCAAGCAGTTCAATGCCCGTACACAGGACCAGGCCGGTAAGATTGTGCCTGTCATCATCACTGTGTATGCCGACAAGTCCTTTGACTTTGTGGTTAAGACTCCCCCTGTTGCCGTTCAGCTGAAGGAGATGTCCAAGGCTGCGAAGGGTTCGGCAGAGCCCAACCGCGTCAAGGTGGCCTCAGTGACTTGGGAGCAGGTGCGACAGATTGCAGAAGCCAAGATGCCTGACCTTAACTGCTTCACTATCGAATCAGCTATGAGCATGGTGGCCGGCACTGCACGCAGCATGGGTATCACCGTGAAAGGCGAGAACCCCCTTGCAAAGTAATTAAAGAGTATTAACAGTGGTAGCATCGCCGTAAGGAGCGGTGCGGTGACCACAAAAATGAAGAATCATGGCAAAATTAACGAAGAAACAGAAAGAAGCTTTAGCCAAATTCGACAAGACTCAGGTCTACTCGCTGGAGGAGGCCGTTGAGGTGGTGAAGAACATTACTTACACCAAGTTTGACGCATCGGTGGATATCGACGTGCGTTTGGGTGTTGACCCTCGTAAGGCCAACCAGATGGTGCGTGGTAGCGTGACGCTGCCCCACGGTACAGGTAAGACTGTCCGCGTGCTTGTTCTTTGCACCCCCGACAAGGAGGAAGAGGCTAAGGCAGCCGGAGCTGATTATTACGGTCTTGATGAGTACATCACCAAGATTAAAGGCGGTTGGACGGATGTAGACGTTATCATTACCATGCCGAGCTGTATGCCCAAGATTGGTGCCCTGGGTCGTATCTTAGGTCCTCGTGGCCTGATGCCGAACCCCAAGACCGGTACCGTCACTATGGAAGTTGGCAAGGCTGTCCAGGAAGCCAAGGCCGGTAAGATTGACTTTAAGGTCGACAAGTTTGGTATCATCCACACTGCCGTTGCTAAGATTTCGTTCGACAGCAACAAGATTGTCGACAATGCCCGCGAGGTGCTTCAGGCTATCATCAAGCTGAAACCCGCCGCTGCAAAGGGCACCTATGTGAAGAGTATCTGCATCAGCAGTACGATGAGCCCTGGTGTCAAGGTCGATACTAAAGCCGCCACTCTGTAACAATTAATTATTGAAAGGTCATTATGAGAAAAGAACAAAAAGACCAGCTGATTGACCAGTTGTGCGAAGAGATTAAGGCCTATCCGCTTATCTATATTGCCGATATTGGAGGTCTGAACTCTGTGCTCACCAGCAAGCTGCGTAGAGCCGCTTTCCGCAAAGAGGTCAAGTTGGAAGTCGTAAAGAACGCTCTTTTGATCAAGGCTATGGAACGCACCGGAATGGATTATTCGGAGCTGTTCCCCGTGATAAAGGGCGAGACTGCCATAATGCTTTCGAACACCAACAATGCTCCTGCCAAGCTCATCAAAGAGTTTCGTGAGAAGGAGAAGGGTGCTCAGAAACCCATTTTGAAGGGTGCTTATGTAGAAGAGAGTTTCTATATCGGTGCAGAGAATCTTGATGCACTTGTCAATATCAAGTCCAAGAACGAACTTATCGCCGATGTGGTCGCACTGCTGCAGTCGCCTATCAAGAATGTTGTTTCGCAGCTCCAGTCGGGTGCCAACACCATCACTGGTGTTTTGAAAACATTGGAAGAGAAAGCCGAATAAGGCAAACCGGGAGGGACCCCGCTAAAAGTCCACCAAAAAACACAAACAAATCAATTTATTCGTAAAACAAATTAAATCAATAAAGTCATGGCAGACATCAAAGCTATTGCTGAAGAATTAGTTAACTTAACCGTTAAAGAAGTAAAAGAACTCGCTGACATTCTGAAAGACGAGTATGGTATTGAACCCGCTGCTGCAGCCGTTGCAGTTGCCGCTGGTCCCGTTGCCGGTGCCGCCGCCGCCGCAGAGGAGAAGACCTCTTTCGACGTTATCCTGAAGGGTGTTCCTGATGCCACCAAGAAACTCGGTGTTGTGAAGGCCGTTAAGGATATGGCTAGCTTGGGTCTGAAGGAGTCCAAGGAACTCGTTGACAACGCTCCTAAGCCCGTTAAGGAAGGCGTGAGCAAGGACGAGGCTGAATCCTTGAAGAAGGCTCTTGAAGAGGCTGGTGCCGAAGTTGAGGTCAAATAGTAAATACTATTGGATTTCTACGAGGAATAGGGCCTCCGGTGTAGTCCGGAGTGCCTATTCCTCTTTGCTATGAAAATCGGTTGAATAGGCATCTATCTGCCGATGAGTGAGTTATGAATTCTTCTTTTCTCTCCGTAGTGAGCAGTAGCACTTTTAATTCTGAATTTTACATTCTTATACGATATTAAAATTAAGTCCCTTGGCTAAAAATCAACCTATTGAAGTAGTAAATTTTGCATCTGTACGCAAATATGAATACCCAGACTTTCTTGATATACAGCTCAAGTCGTTTCAGGATTTCTTCCAGATAGAGACGAATCCTGACAACCGTCTTGACGAAGGTCTGTTCAAGGTTTTCAAAGAGAATTTTCCTATTTCGGATGCACGTAACAATTTCACGTTAGAATTTCTCGACTATTTTATAGACCCTCCCCGCTATACTATTGAGGAGTGTATCGAAAGAGGCTTGACCTATAGTGTTCCACTTAAGGCCAAGTTGAAATTGTCGTGTAATGATCCAGAGAATGAGGATTTCCAGGCTATAGAGCAGCCTGTGTATTTGGGTATGATACCCTATATGACGCCAAAGGGCACGTTTGTTATCAATGGTGCTGAGCGCGTTGTAGTGTCGCAGCTGCATCGTTCGCCGGGCGTTTTCTTCGGTACGCAATTCCACTCAAATGGTACCCAGCTGTATTCGGCTCGTATCATTCCGTTCAAAGGTTCGTGGATGGAGTTCACTACCGATATTAATAATGTCATGTATGCCTACATCGACCGAAAGAAAAAGCTGCCTATCACGACGTTGTTGAGGGCTATCGGCTATGAGACGGATAAGGACATACTGGACATTTTCTCCTTGGCAGAAGAGGTGAAGGTCTCTAAGGCCAGTCTGAAAAAGGTTGTTGGAAAGCAGCTGGCTGCCCGTGTGGTGGATACTTGGACTGAGGACTTTGTCGATGAGGATACCGGCGAGGTTGTGTCGATGGAGCGTACCGAGGTGGTCATCGAGCGTGACAAGGAGATTACTGAAGAGGATATTGAGAAAATAATGGAGCTGGATGTCAAGACGATTCTTGTTAAGGTTGAGGATCGCGACGGCATCGACTATTCCGTTATCTATAATACACTGAAGAAAGATACTACCAACAATTCTAAGGAGGCCGTTGAGTATATCTATCGTCAGCTGCGTAATGCTGAGCCACCAGACGAAGAGACTGCACGTGGCATTATCGAGAAACTGTTTTTCTCGGACAAGCGTTATGACTTGGGCGAGGTGGGTCGTTATCGTATCAACACGAAGTTGAATCTGGATATTCCCGATACGACCAGAGTGCTGACCCAAACTGACATAACGTCAATTATCAAATACCTTATCCAGCTGATTAACCAGAAGGCTGACGTGGACGATATCGACCACTTGTCGAACCGTCGTGTGCGTACTTCTGGCGAGCAGTTGTACAACCAGTTTGGTGTTGGTTTGGCACGTATGTCGCGCACTATCCGTGAGCGTATGAACGTACGTGACAACGAGGTTTTCACTCCTACGGACTTGATTAATGCTAAGACACTGTCGTCGGTCATCAACTCGTTCTTTGGTACCAACCAGTTGTCGCAGTTTATGGACCAAACCAATCCTTTGGCTGAGGTGACGCATAAGCGTCGTATTTCGGCTCTGGGTCCTGGTGGTCTGTCGCGCGAGCGTGCAGGTTTCGAGGTTCGTGACGTTCACTATACTCACTATGGTCGTCTGTGTACTATTGAGACCCCTGAAGGTCCTAATATCGGTCTGATTTCGTCGCTGTGTGTGTATGCTAAGATTAATAATCTTGGCTTTATTGAGACTCCGTATCGTCGTGTCGAGAATGGCCGAGTGGTTCTGGATGAGGCTCCTACCTACTATACTGCCGAACTGGAGGAGAATAAGACCGTTGCACAGGCTACCACTCCGCAGGACGAGAATGGTAATATCTTGGCACAGCGTGTCAAAGCTCGTCGTCAGGCGGACTTCCCCATTGTTACTCCTGAGGAGATCGACCTGATTGATATGGGCTCCAACCAGATTGCATCTATTGCAGCATCGCTCATCCCGTTCTTGGAGCACGACGATGCTAACCGTGCCTTGATGGGTTCGAACATGATGCGTCAGGCTGTGCCCCTGCTCAATCCTGAGATTCCTATCGTGGGAACGGGCATTGAGAAGTCTGTGGCCGAAGACAGCCGTGTTCTGTTGAATGCTTTGGGCGATGGCGTGGTTGAGTATGTTGACTCGACTAAGATTGTCATCCGCCACAACCGCACAGAAAAGGAACGTTTGGTCTCGTTTGATGACGATATCCGCGAATATAAGCTGACTCGTTATCAGCGTACCAACCACTCCACTTCGATTAACCTGCGCCCGATTGTCAAGAAAGGCGACAAGGTGAAGAAGGGACAGGTGCTGTGTGAAGGTTATGCTACCCAGGGCGGTGAACTTGCCCTCGGACGCAACATGATGGTGGCATTCATGCCTTGGAAGGGATACAACTTTGAGGATGCTGTGGTGATTTCAGAGCGCGTCGTCAGAGAAGATATCTTCACTTCAGTCCATGTTGAGGAGTATACTTTGGAGGTTCGTGAGACCAAGCGTGGTCTTGAGGAGCTCACCCGCGATATTCCTAATGTCAGCAATGACGCCACCAAAGACCTCGATGAGAACGGTATTATCCGCATCGGTGCCGAGGTGAAGGAAGGCGACATTCTGATTGGTAAGATTACCCCCAAGGGTGAGTCAGACCCGACGCCGGAAGAGAAGCTGCTGCGTGCCATCTTTGGCGACAAGGCTGGCGATGTGAAGGATGCCTCGTTGAAGGTGCCCCCATCGGTGCGTGGTGTGGTCATCGATAAGAAACTCTTTGCCCGTATCGTTCGCGACCGTAAACAGCGTGCTAAGGAAAAAGAGCTGCTTGCCAAGCCCGAAGAGGAGTTCAACAACGAGATTGCCGAACTGAAAGAGAAACTGGTCGACCGTCTGTTGATTATCCTTGCTGGAAAGACCTCTAATGGTGTCTATTCCAACCACAAGGAAGAGCTCATACCCAAGAAGGTCAAGTTCACCTCGAAGGCTCTTAAGGCGATAGACTATACCGAGGTCAGCCCCAACAAGTGGACTTCGGATAAGGAGACCAACAACCTGATTAAGGATCTGTTGAACAACTATAATATCAAGTATCGCGAGATTAACGGACGTTTCACACGTAATAAGTTTGCTCTTACGGTGGGTGACGACCTTCCCAGCGGAATTGTCCAGATGGCCAAGGTCTATATTGCGATGAAGCGTAAACTCCGCATCGGTGATAAGATGGCTGGTCGTCACGGTAACAAGGGTATTGTTTCGAAGATTGTCCGTGCCGAAGATATGCCGTTCCTCGCAGATGGTACGCCAGTTGATATTGTGTTGAATCCTCTGGGTGTGCCTTCGCGAATGAATCTGGGTCAGATATATGAAACTGTTCTTGGTTGGGCTGGTAAGAAGCTTAACAAGCGTTTCAAGACCCCCATTTTCGATGGTGCCACCCTTGAGCAGATTAACGGCTATATGCGCGAGGCAGGTCTGCCAGAGAATGGTCGTACCTACCTTTACGACGGCGAAACAGGCGACCGTTTTGACCAGCCGGCAACGGTAGGCTATATCTACATGCTCAAGCTCCATCACATGATTGATGATAAGATGCATGCCCGTAGTATCGGTCCGTATTCTCTCATCACCCAGCAGCCCCTTGGCGGTAAGGCCAATTTCGGTGGTCAGCGTTTTGGTGAGATGGAGGTGTGGGCACTCGAAGCCTTCGGTGCTTCCCACGTGCTTCAAGAAGTGCTTACGGTCAAGTCTGACGATGTGGTGGGTCGTGCCAAAGCTTATGAGGCCATTGTCAAGGGTGACAATATGCCCGTGCCTGGCATCCCCGAGTCGTTCAATGTCTTGGTGCATGAGTTGCGCGGCCTAGGCTTGGAGGTAACATTTGATTAATTTAGGATTAAGTCTTTAGATAAAAAACAATTCTTCTTAAATTCTTAATTCTTAATTCTTAGATTATATAAAGATGGCATTTAAACAAGAATCACAGTTAAAGAACGATTTCAATTCGATAACCGTTAGTTTGGCTTCGCCCGAGTCGATTAAAAAGCGCTCGTATGGTGAGGTGACCAAGCCTGAAACAATCAATTATCGTACATATAAGCCTGAACGTGATGGTCTTTTCTGCGAGAAGATTTTCGGCCCTACTCGCGACTGGGAGTGTCATTGCGGTAAGTACAAGCGTATTCGTTATAAGGGTATCACTTGCGACCGTTGCGGCGTCGAAGTTACAGAGAAGAAAGTGCGTCGTGAACGTATGGGACATATCGAACTCACCGTTCCCGTCGCCCACATCTGGTTTTTCCGTTCTTTGCCCAATAAAATAGGCACCTTGCTCGATGTTCCTAGCAAGAAGCTCGAGCAGGTGATTTACTACGAAAAATACATCGTCCTTCAGCCGGGTAAGGCTATGCTCAACGAGGTTCCTGTTAAAAAACTCGACCTCTTGACGGAGGAAGATTATTATTCCGTTCTTGAGCATTTACCTGAAGGTAACGATCAACTCGACGATAGCGACCCCAATAAGTTTATTGTCGGAATGGGTTCTGAAGCTCTGTACAAGCTGCTTTGCGAACTTGACCTTGACCGTATCAGCTATGAGTTGCGTGACCGTGCTTCCAAAGAATCTTCCAATCAGCGCAAGCAAGACGCATTGAAGCGTCTGAATGTGATTGAGTCGTTCCGCGAAAGCCGCAAACGCATGCAGGCCCGTGGTCTGGACAATCGTCCTGAGTGGATGATTATGACGATTATTCCCGTCATTCCTCCCGAACTGCGTCCTTTGGTGCCGCTGGATGGTGGCCGTTTTGCTACTTCCGACATCAATGAGCTCTATCGCCGTGTCATTATCCGCAACAACCGTCTGAAACGTCTTTTCGAAATCAAGGCTCCTGAAGTCATTATGCGCAATGAGAAGCGTATGCTTCAAGAGGCGGTGGATTCCTTGTTCGACAATAGCCGCAAGGTCTCTAGCGTTAAGTCTGACAGCAATCGTTCCCTCAAGTCCCTCTCCGACTCGTTGAAGGGTAAGCAGGGTCGTTTCCGTCAGAACCTCCTTGGTAAGCGTGTCGACTATTCCGGTCGTTCCGTCATTGTCGTGGGTCCCGAACTGAAGATGCACGAATGTGGTCTTCCTAAGGATATGGCAAGCGAATTGTTCAAACCCTTTATCATTCGCAAACTGCTTGAGCGTGGTTTGGTCAAGACTGTCAAGTCCGCTAAGCGTGTTGTCGACCGCAAGGATCCCGTCGTGTGGGAAATCCTCGAGAACATCCTTAAGGGTCATCCCATCCTGCTCAACCGTGCTCCTACGCTGCACCGTTTGGGTATTCAGGCATTCCAGCCCAAGTTGGTCGAAGGTAAAGCTATTCGTCTGCACCCCCTCGTATGTACAGGTTTCAATGCTGACTTCGATGGTGACCAGATGGCTGTCCACGTTCCTCTTGGAAATGCTGCCATCCTCGAAGCCCAGTTGTTGATGCTCTCTACCCACAACATCCTCAACCCCGCAAATGGTGCGCCTATCACCGTTCCTTCGCAGGACATGGTCTTGGGTCTTTACTACATGACCAAGCCCCGTCGCACCACTGAAAAGGAAGTGGTCAAGGGTGAAGGTTACCGTTTCTACTCTGCCGAAGAGGTTATCATCGCTTACAACGAGAAGCGTGTCTCTCTGAATGCCTGCATCAGTGTTAAGATTGATGCTGGTGGTCGTGACGAGTTCCAGTTTGTCAAGACCGACAACACCTTTACCGAAGTCATCAAGGACAAGGATGGCAACCTGCTCACCGACATCGACTGCAGCAATCCTGCAGAAATTGCCGAGCGCAGCCGCACAGAATATGAAATTCGTCGCGACAACGAGGGCAACCCCGTCCTCGATGCCAAGGGTCACTTCATTAAGACCGACCGCATCCGTACCACGGTGGGCCGTGTTATCTTCAACGAGGTGGTGCCTAAAGAATACGGTTATGTCAATCAGGTGCTTGGCAAGAAGTCTCTGCGCGACATCATCGGTGACCTGTTCACTGCTTGTGGCAATGCCGTAACGGCCAACTTCCTTGATGACATCAAAAACATGGGTTATCGTCAGGCATTCCGCGGCGGTCTCTCCTTCAACCTTGGCGACGTTATCATCCCCAACGAAAAGGAAGAACTTATCGAGAAGGCCAACGAGGAGGTCGAAGAAGTGTTGGGTCAGTACTCTATGGGTCTTATCACCAACAATGAGCGTTACAACCACGTCATCGATATTTGGACCAACACCAACAATAAACTTACCGAGACCCTTATGCGCCAGCTTAAGGCTGACAACCAGGGCTTCAACCCCATCTACATGATGTATGATTCGGGTGCTCGTGGTAGTAAGGAGCAGATTCGTCAGCTCTCGGGTATGCGTGGTCTGATGGCTAAGCCTCAGAAAGCCGGTGCCGCTGGCAACGAGATTATTGAGAATCCTATCATCTCCAACTTCAAGGAAGGTCTGTCCGTGCTTGAGTACTTTATCTCCACCCACGGTGCCCGTAAGGGTTTGGCCGATACCGCTCTGAAAACCGCTGACGCTGGTTATCTTACCCGTCGTCTGGTTGATGTGGCACACGATGTCATCATCAACATGGAAGACTGTGGTACCCTGCGTGGTCTGCCCACCACTGCCTTGAAGAAAGGTGAGGATGTCGTCGTCTCTCTGAGTGAGAAAATCTTAGGTCGTACCTCGGTGCACGACATTATCCATCCTCACACCGGTGAAGTCATCGTCCGTGCTGGCGAAGAACTCACTGAGGATATCTGCAAGATTATCGAAGAATCTCCTATCGAGGAGGTCGAAATCCGTTCTGTGCTCACCTGCGAGGCCAAGCATGGTGTCTGTGCCAAGTGCTACGGACGCAACCTTGCTACCGGCAAGATGGTACAGAAAGGTGAGTCTGTCGGCGTCATCGCCGCACAGGCTATCGGTGAGCCCGGTACCCAGCTTACCCTCCGTACCTTCCACGTTGGTGGTGTGGCCGGTGGCAACATCGGTACCAACTCCAGCCTCGTGGCTAAACACGAAGGTCGTCTCGAAATCGACGAGCTCCGCGCCATCCCCTATACTGATGCCGACGGCAACAGCTACCATGTTGTCATGGGTCGTTCTGCCGAGATGCGTATCGTCGATGAGAACACCAACGTTACCCTCTTCTCAGCTCTCCTGCCCTATGGTGCCAAGCTGTATAAGATGTCTGGCGACCATCTGGCAAAGAACGACTTCATCGCCGAATGGGATCCTTACAATGCCGTCATCATCTCCGATGTAGCTGGTCGCGTAGCCTTCGAGAACGTCATCGAGAACGTCACCTACCGTGTCGAGAGCGATGCCCAGACCGGTCTTCAGGACAAGGTGGTCATCGAGTCGCGTCAGCGTACCAAGAATCCTACCCTCAACATCGTCGACGACGAGGGCAACGTCCTCAAGGTCTACGACCTTCCTGTGGGTGCCCACATCGGTGTCGACAAGGGTCAGAAACTTATGGCTGGTGACATCATGGTCAAGATTCCGCGTAGCTTCGGTAAGGCTGGCGATATCACGGGCGGTCTGCCTCGTGTCACCGAGCTGTTCGAGGCTCGTAACCCCTCCGACCCTGCTGTGGTGGCAGAAATCGACGGTATCGTCAGCATCGACAAGAAGCTCAAACGTAACAACCGTCAGATCACCATCACCAGCAAGACGGGCGAACGCATCACCTATCTCATCCCCACCTCCAAGCAGATTCTTGCTCAGGACAGCGACTATGTGAAGGCCGGTACTCCGCTTTCCGACGGTGCCATCACTCCTGCCGATATCCTCGCCATCAAGGGCCCAATGAAGGTGCAGGAATACATCGTCAACGAGGTTCAGGAAGTGTACCGTCTGCAGGGTGTGAAAATCAACGATAAGCACTTCGAGGTCATTGTGCGTCAGATGATGCGCAAAGTCGAGATTGAAGACCCGGGCGACACCCGTTATCTCGAGGGCGAGCTGGTCAATAAGATCGATTTCCACGAGACCAACGACGAAATCTTCGGTATGAAGGTTGTCGAGGACAAGGGCGATAGCGAGAATATCGAGAACGGCCAGATTATCACTGCCCGCCGCCTCCGCGATGAGAACTCCATCTTGCGCCGTCAGGACAAGACCCTCATCACCGCTCGCGATGCTAAGCCCGCTACCGCCAAGCAGATTCTCCAGGGTATCACTCGCGCCTCGTTGCAGACCAAGAGCTTCATCTCCGCAGCCTCCTTCCAGGAGACCACCAAGGTGCTCACCGAGGCTGCCATCAACGCCAAGCGCGACTTCCTCGAGGGCATGAAGGAGAACGTCATTGTCGGTCACCTCATCCCCGCTGGTACAGGTCTTCGCGAATACGAGAACCTCATTGTGGGCAACATCGACGAGATGGAAGCCGCCAACAAATAACTGTTGAACCCCAAATTGGTTAACCTAACACTATGGCAAACAACAATCACAACAACGGCCCCGTGAAAGACCTCAAGCTCGACATCGCTCCCGATGTGGCAAAGGGTACCTATAGCAATCTGGCTATCATCTCTCACAGCCCAAGCGAGATTATTCTCGACTTCGCTCAGATGCTGCCGGGCTCACCCAATGCAACTGTTCGCTCACGCGTCATCATGAATCCCATTCATGCCAAGCGTCTGCTGAATGCCCTTGCCGACAACATCCAGAAGTATGAGCAAAACTTCGGCACCATCGTCGAACCTAGCGTTCCCGGTAATGCCGATACCGTCCCATACGACATTTTGGGCAAGGCCTAAGCCGGCTTGCTTACTCATAAAAAGCCGTGGCAGTAACCGCCACGGCTTTTCTTTATTAATCAACTAAGCCGCTGCGTCAGCCGTTGTCCCCTCTTCAGAGGGGTGTCGCGACAGCGACGGGGTATGTAAAATCAAACAGAAAAATGAAGCAAGCGACCGCGTCAGCCGTCCCCTCTTCAGAGGGGTGTCGCTACAGCGACGGGGTATGTAAAAAATCAAATATTCAATTTCAACATGATCGACCAAATTATCGAATACAATAAATCGTTCGTTGCCAACAAGGACTACGAGCAGTACCTAACCGACAAATATCCCGACAAGAAGCTGGCCGTTCTCTCCTGCATGGACACCCGCCTTACCGAGCTCCTCCCGGCAGCCCTAGGCCTCAAAAACGGCGATGCTAAGATCATCAAAAACGCTGGCGGACTTGTCATCTCAGCATTCGACTCCGCCATGCGCAGTCTTATCGTTGCCATCTACGAGTTAGGTGTAACCAACATCATGGTCGTCGCGCACTCTCATTGTGGTGCCTGCCACATGAGCTACGACCATTTCCATGAGCAAATGCTTGCCCGTGGCATCACCGACCAAACTCTCGACACAATCCGCAAGTGTGGCATCGACCTTAGCCACTGGCTCGAAGGCTTCAAAGACACCCATGAGTCCGTCCGTCGCACCGTCGAAACCATCCGCACCCACCCTTTGGTCCCCACCGACATCATCGTCCGAGGCTTCATCATCGACAGCGAGACCGGCCTGCTAGAAGAAGTCGCAGACTAATAGGCAGCAGCTCTATATCTCCCTCCCCAATACGGCCAAACAAGGGTATTTGCTCCTTGCAAGGTTCATTTTTATGCGAAAATTGATATAAAAAAGGTTCAATTTTTTAAATAAATTGTACCTTATTTCATACAATTTTGTATCTTTGCAGTGTGAAATAAAGTATTAGTAATATGGATAAACTGCTGCAACGATACTATAATCAGATTGATAACACAAAAATTGATTTTGTTCGTTATCCACAAAATACTATCAAGTGGGATTCCCGCCTAAATGCAATACTTGGAGCAAGAGGCGTCGGGAAAACTACTTTGTTATTTCAGCACATTATAATTTCTAACCAACGCAATAGCTCACTCGTTGTATTTGCCGACGATATCTATTTCGCTCATCACACATTGCTCGATTTGGCAGAAGCTTTTTATAAGGATGGAGGCAAATATCTATATATTGACGAAGTCCATAAATATGCCAATTGGTCTACCGAAATCAAGAATATCTACGACCAGATTCCTGGGCTTAATATAGTTTATACAGGTTCGTCCATACTCGACCTTGAAAAAGGAGGAGCAGACCTGTCACGTCGGCAGCTGAAAAACTACATGTATGGTATGTCCTTTCGCGAGTGGTTGTACATGATCAAAGGCATAATCATACCAGAACTCACCTTGGAGCAAATCATTGCCGGTGAAATCACTTTTCCCTACGACCAACACCGCCCATTGCCACTTTTCAAAGAGTATCTCATGCGTGGCTACTACCCTTTTTGCCGAGAGACAGACTATCTCGAGCGTCTTAACGCTGTGGTAGACCAAAGCATCGAAACCGACATACCTCAATTCGCTGGCTTAAGTGTGGGTGTGATGCGCAAACTGAAGCAACTGATGCAAATCATCTCCCAAATAGCGCCCTTCAAGCCCAACTACAGCGATTTGGCCCGCGATTTGACCGTCAATCGAAACGACCTAAAAGATTATCTATACTATCTCGAAAAATCTGGCCTAATACAGTGTCTTGTCGCTCCAGATAGAGGGCTGAGCTTGATAGCAAAGGTGGAAAAGATATATCTAGACAATCCCAATCTGATGTATGCGCTAGGAGGCAAACAAGTCGACACAGGCAACCTTCGAGAGACATTCTTCTTCAATCAAATGAGAGTACGCAACACAGTGACAGGTTCGGAGGTGTCAGACTTCAAGATAGGCGATTATACATTCGAAGTTGGAGGCAAGAAAAAAGGTCAACGGCAGATAGCAGACGTTGAGAATGGCTATCTAGTGAAAGACGATATCGAGTACGCTCACAAAAACACCATTCCTCTTTGGGCATTTGGCTTAACTTACTAAAATATATTTCTGTATTACTGATAATTGAATTTCTACATCACTATTGCCATCGCTCAACTCCATAGATACCTTATTAGGTATCAGCAATTACTGGCATCATGATGCCGATGAAATAGACCTCATTGCCATAAACTGACCTAAAAAAAAGAAAAAGTTTGAGAAGTCGGCCTAATGACCGATTTGGTTTTATGATTACTACAGCTATGAATCCCAACACAGAATACGAGCGTTTTACGCAGGAGATTTACCAGCAATTGCTGAACTGTCGCCACCTTAATATTGCAAATGTCCAGCACAATATTAAGTTGGAAGGCCGGTCGGGTTGCAAACACCAGATTGATGTTTATTGGGAGTACGAAAAGAATGGGGTAAAACATCGGGTGGCTATAGAATGTAAAAATTACAGCAAACACGTGCCAAAAGAGAAGGTGTGTGCTTTCCAAGGGGTATTAGCAGATTTGGATGGCGTTGAGGGCATAATGGTATCCAAGAAAGGGTTTCAGAGTGGCGCAATACAGTATGCGAAAGCGTATGGAATTTCACTCAAAGAATTGCGTGAACCCGAAGGAGAAGAAACCATTATTGGAAATATGGCACTCAATTTCCATGTAGAAAAACGAAGTACTCTTTTTGCAGTTGACGAACAATGGGCAAAAGAACACAACATTGATATTCCAGAATACAAGCACAGGATGGATATGATAAGCTTTACGGACGAACACAAATGGAGCAATGCCACCCATATTCCATTAGAACTAGCCGATAGGGTTATCCGCGATGCCGAGGGCAAAGAAATCACCACATTGGATTTGTTGGAACAACAGATTCCCGACCATCCCACAGATGATTTTCCTTATGTGTTCCCATTCGATGATGCCTATGTGAAATCCGCTTATTGGGGTCTTGTAAAAATACTCGAAATCAAATACACTTACGAGACAGAAGACCAACAACGTAAAATCACCATTGATGCTGAAGGCTTCGTAAAGGCCATTCTAGAGGATACCTTTGGCGACAATCCCGGTATCAGGATAATGCGTCTAATGCCTTAAATATTTCTTCTATCTTCGCCACTATACGTTCCTGCTCAGCAAGAGGGGGAAGAGGGAAGTCAATATCTTCAATCAACTTTGTTGCAACCCGTTGCTGTCCAACAACTCCATTAAATGTTCCTACACATTTTGATATAAAATAATTCGACTTAAAGAAGATTAGTCCATATATCGGATTGACTATCTCAGATCGGAATACGTTTAATTCTGTTGTCCCTGCCCCAATACCATTAGGCAAATCCTTCAATACTACAGATTTTCTATTTTCAAGGCAAGGAGATATTTTTGCCACAGCAATATCTCCATCTTGGAAATGGGTATATCCTCGTTTTATTTCTCCCCACTTTCTTGACTCAAATTCAAACTTGTTATTGTATTGGTCTTCAATACTCGACATGGGAATAAATGCTGCATCAAGATTATCGGACGCATTTGTTTTTGGATTGATTAGAAACACATCCTTTACACTACATAGCTGCCAATGACTTGGTATGGTCGGATAATCCTCGTTATCGCAAGGTTCAAACTTGGGGTTGATGCGCTTTAAGAGTCCAATGGCGGGTTCGTCGTTGGGGTTTTGGGGTACAAGTTTACCGTGAATGGCGAGGTCGAGGATTTTGGACTTTGCTTTATCGATAGCCTTCAACAAATCATCCTCATTGTTCTCCAATTCATCAATTAGGGTGAACCAACGTTCAATGGCTTCGACTATACGTTTTTGCTCATTAATAGGTGGAATAGGGATTTGAACATCACCAATAGTATTTACTGATAAACCTGGCTGTGCTGTTGCTGTTGCATATTGATTTAGGTTTAGATTAATAAGAATATAGTATACCCACCTTTCACTTGTGTTACAGAATGTATCTACAACGACAGCATGTTCTGTTGCATAGAAATGCCCTGAAGCGTAATTAATATTTCCACAAAGAGCCCCCTGTCTTCCGATAATAGGATGTATCCCTTGTGTATTATAAGTTTTCACATAACCTCTTGTTCCATTCCCACCAATACATTGATAACTAAATTTATCAACTTTTTTTGATGAAATTTGGGATGCAGATATGGACTTCCCTGCGTGCATATAGAACACCTCAGCCAAAGTGGATAGAGCCCAATTGGGGGGAATCACAAAATTGATATTGTTAAAACGCGCATTATCGGCTGTCTTCTTGCTCCGCTTTATCTTTCCTTCTTTGATGAGGCGTTCTTTCTCGGCACGGATGCGTTCCAGCAACAGGGAGGCAGGCTCGTCGTTGGGGTCTTGGGGGACGAGCTTGCCACGAATGGCGAGGTCGAGTATCTTCTGGCGTAGTTTCTTTGTGTCCATTATTTTTCTTTGGAATGATCGATTTCCCAATGGCCGCTATAGCCACTGCCAACGTATGTTATATGAGAAAGTTTAGAAATATGGCGTTGGATGGTTTTTGGACTCTTGCCACATAGTTTTGCCAATTCATCAGTTGTCACTTTGGGATTCTTTCTTATCCGACTCTCTATCCAAATATCAAGCTCGTTTTCTTGAGGGACATCTTGAGGGACATCTTGAGGGACACCTTGAGTATCACTTTGAGTATCCTCAAATGTAGAGAGCACGTTTACCTTGAAAGCCGTTATCAGACTGACATCAAACAGTGCGGGTTTATTCTTGTTCTCTTTCAAATCTATCTGCACCTGCCCCACGCCACGATTGAACATATTCACATAGCCCATAGTCTTCATGGCACTTGCCACGAGTGGGTTGCGATAGTCGTTCACGCTGGGGAAATTCTCTGGACGTGCATTGCCATACAAACCTCCTGGATTCAATATTTCCAGATGGTCGGCATACTCATAGAACCGAAGCGGTGTGTTACTCTGCAAGTCACGATGCATACAGGCATTCAGCAACAGTTCGCGAATAGCATTATAGGGATAGTTGTTCACCATCTCCTCGCGCAAGATTGATACAAACACAGGTTTCTTCTTGATGACAGACATCTCCAAAAGCGACTCCAGGCGAGGCAACACCTCGCAGTAGTTACCCTCCAGCTGCATCTCGTTAATCACTTCGCTGGTCACATCCTTTCCTCGGAAATTGACATACTGGACATAGAGGCCAGGCATAAAGCGACGGGGCTTGTGTCCAAACAACACGAGTGCAGCATAAGTGGGACAACAGTGCTCTGTATCGTACATGCCGACAGCTGCCATTTGTTCCTCTATTGGGCGAGAGTCCGAATCCACTATGTCCTTACCCAAAAGCGGCACCAGATATTTGTCATGCAGCAAATCGGTGTTGATATCGCTGAGTTTGGCTGCAAAGCAAGGTGTGGTGTCGAAGGTGGCCATAAACGACATCCTTCGTTCCGCCAGGATGCGTTCTTCAGCCTCCGTTGCTATATCACGGCGAGGGCCGATTCGAATGAAAGTACGACCACGATAACGTACAGGGGGTAAATCCGAAGGACATACTTCCGCAACCAACAAGTCGCCTTCAGGAAATTCGTACCTGTCAACATTCATCACGGGTATTGGCAGAATGTTGCCATTGCTACGGATGGCTGCAATCTTCTTCAACAAGTCATCCGTGACCTTCAACCCAGATAATTGACCATTATCGTGGGCGCCTATGATGAGGTAACCTTTTTTACGCGAGTTGGGCAGGTCGTTTGAAAAAGCACAAATCGCTTCCTGAAACTTATCCATATCGCCCGTTGAGACAGTCCGCTCTACACGGTATGTCTCTGTGCTATGCAGCAGCTCTTGTATTTCGTCTTTCGTTATCATGATTTCTCATTCTTCGATATTCTTCAACAACTTTTGTAATTCGGTCACAGCCTTGCTGATGTTGTCGCTCTTTTGCTGAATGGTGGCCATCAACTCGGCCAATGTCATATCGTTATCGTCGTCTGTCTGCTTAATCCAAGTGATATCAAGGCTGGTCTTGTCGCGCTGCAACAATTCTTTGACGTTGTATTTACGCCAACGGCCATTGGGGTTGGTTTCGGCATTGTAGGTTTCCTCTCTTGCGGAGAGGTTGTCGGCGTTGTAGCAAGCCACAAAGTCGTTGAGGTGGTGGCGCAACATGGGTTTGGTGGCCAGCGTGTGCTTGACACCTGTGCGGTAGTCGTAGAACCACACCTCTTTGGTCGGCTCACCTTTCTTGAAGAAAAGCACATTGGCCTTTACGCCTTGGGCATAGAAGATGCCCGTGGGCAGACGGAGGATGGTGTGCAGGTTGAAGTTCTTGAGCAGTTCCTTGCGGATGGTCTCACCGGCACCCCCCTCAAACAGCACATTGTCTGGCAGCACCACAGCGGCGCGACCTGTGTTCTTCAGCATCACCATGATATGCTGGAGGAAGTTCAGCTGGTTGTTCTTGGTCTCTACATAGAAATCAGGGCGGTCGATATCCACGCTGCCTGCCGGACGGGTGCCGAAAGGAGGATTAGCCAGAATGACATTCACCAACTGCTGTGGTTGTTTCTCCAACGAGTCTTCACACAGGACAGGGCTGCGGTTGGTGCCGATGCCGTGCAGATAGAGGTTCATCGAGGCCAATGTCACTACAAGAGCCGTGTTGTCATAGCCCGTGAGTGCCTTTTCGCGCAGAAAATCGCGCTTGGTCTTGTCCGGCGACTGGTCTTTCATATAGTCGTAAGCAGCCAGCAAGAAGCCACCTGTACCGCAAGCAGGGTCGCAAACCGTCTCGCCGATTATCGGGCGGGTGACATCGACCATAGCCGAGATAAGCGAACGCGGTGTGAAATACTGTCCGGCTCCGCTCTTCTTGTCCTGTCCGTTCTTTTCAAGGATGCTCTCATAGATAGCGCCTTTCACATCGCCATCCATCACCAGCCAATCCTCTCCGTCAATCAATGTAATCACCTTGCGAAGATAGACAGGCTTGTCGATTTTGTTCTGGGCCTTTACAAAGATGGTACCTATAAGGTTTTCCTCCTTGCTCAGCGTTTCCAGCGTTTTCTCGTATTGTTTGATTAGGTCGAGTCCATCCAGCCCCACAAGGTCATTCCAGCGATAGCCCTCTGGAATGGCAGAGTTTTCGCCGAAGGTTTTCACGTTCTCATCGTCCATCTTAAGGAAGAGGAGGTAAGTGAGCTGGGTAATATAGTCGGTAAAGCCTATTCCCTGTCCGGCAAGGGTTGTGGCCAGCGTCCAGACTTTCTTGGTTAGTGATGTCTCTTTAGTGGTTGCCATAGAATGTTATGCTGTTTTTCTGTAAAGTAAGAATTTCGAGAGTGAAGTAAGGGCTTCGTCGGCCTGCTGCTTCCCACCAAAAGCCTTGATAAGCTGGGCAGCACGCGTCTTGTCGTCGTCGATGATGTCCTTGATGGTGCAGGCTCCGTTGGAAGCGATATAATCCACCACCTGCCGGATGATGGCTATCTGAGACTCTGTCACCGTGCGCTGCATCTGGCCATACCACAGGTTAAAGCGCTGCTGTGCCAATGGGTATAGGCTTTCCAGCTTCTCTATCTGATGGTTGGCGAAACGTACAAGCTGTATGATATTGGTGAGTGCCTCTTTTTCCTCTTTGGTAGTATGCTTCTTGACGGAACTGGGGTTCACAATGGCATACGAGTTCCAGATGCGGGACGTCTGGAAGCGGTTGTTGGCCATCTTCAGCTTGTTCTCCAAGTCTTTCAGAATATCGTAGGTTAGAGGCTCGCCCTCGTTGTTGTATATCATACGAAGTGCCTCTATCTCGTCCTGATGTTTCTCGCAGTAGCTCTCAAAAGCCGAAGTAAGTTCTGTTGCTTCCTCTTGCGAGAATCCTTTGGAGATCAGCTGGTCTTCGCCAGGCATAAGCGTTTCCACAAAACCAGCCGCAAGGATAAGTAGATATTGACGCGCCTCGGGGTGATGTGTCAGCGGAGCCACTAACCCTTTACGCTCAAGATTCGGCTCATCAATGCTTTCGTATGGAGGCAATGTGTTTTTCTCCAAAGCATCGAAGATGGCAGTCGAAATTCCCTGCATACCGCTGTGGGCCATCCTTTCAAACTCTTCTCGCTGTTTGTCATTGCACTTGTTATAAATACGTGCGAGTTTAGCGGCAATCAAGCGCAAATAGTCGTCGTTCACGTTGCCGTGAGTCAACAGTTCTAGCAGTCGTTTCAGTGTGATATTTTGCTCTGTTTCATCGTTGCTTGGACTTGTCACCGTCTTTTGGCTCTCAGTCACGCCTACCGCATCTACGAGGAAGAAGCAATCCTTGCTGAAGGCATTGGGCGTGACGTTGCGCAGCTGGTCGTCGCCAATGGTGCGCACACCGCGCCCTTTCATCTGCTTGTAGAGTGTGTCGGATGCCACATCGCGCATGAATATCAACACTTCAAGCGGTTTCACATCCGTACCCGTTGCCACCAGTGTGCAGGTGACCGCTATACGGAATTCCTTGTCGTTGCGGAACTGACGTATCAACTCGTTGCTGTCGCCCGAGGAGTAGGTAATCTTCTGTACAAACTTTTCGTCTGTCCGGCCAAACACTTCCTTTGCAATAGTCACGATATTGTTGGCGTGGATTTCGTTCAGCGCGAAAATGAGCGTCTTGGGCAGATAATCCATATTCTGTTCACGCTGAGGGTCGGTGAACATCTCAGTATAGACAGCATCGCGATAGGTTTCCAGCACGAGCTTGATTTGCGCCGGATTGATGATGCTACGGTTCAGCTCCTCTTTTGTGTAGTTCTTCGACTCCTCATTGCGGATGGTTTCCACCTTGCCCGTGTATCGTGTCATCCGTCTCAGTTTGTCGCCTTTCAAGATGGCGCCACCGTTCTCTGTGGTCTCCGTCTTGATGCGGTAAACACGGGCGTCCACATTCACGCCGTCCACGATGGATTGCTCCAACGTGTAATTGACCACGATGTTTTTGTTGAAGAATGCTATCGATTCATCAACAGGGGTCGCCGTCAGTCCTATCATCTTGGCTGTGTGGAAATAATCCAACACTTTCTTCCAGTTGCCATAGATGGAACGGTGGCATTCGTCGATGATAATCAGGTCGAAGAAGTCAGGAGGAAGGGTGATATTTCCGGGCAGCTGTACTTCTCCTGTGGCGGTGTCTTCATCGTCATCATCATTATCGACAATATCTTTCCCTGTGAGGAGAGAGAAAAGACGCTGGATGGTGGAGATGACCACGTTGCTATCGGACGGCACTTTGGCTGATTTTAGGCGATTCACCGTATAAATGGTGTTGAACGGGTCGCCATTCTCCGTCAGACGGAACATCCCGAACTCGACTTCTGCCTGTTTGCCAAGATTGTTTCGGTCAACCAGGAAGAGGATGCGTTTCATCGGTGTGAATGCCAAGAAGCGATAGGAGGCCAAACAGGCAGTGTATGTTTTACCAGCACCGGTAGCCAATACTATCAAGGCACGTTTTTGTCCCGCGCGGAAACTGCCTTCAAGTTCTGTGATGGCCTCATACTGGCAATCGCGCAAACCCTTCTTCTTCAAGGTTGGCAATCCCGCGTAGGGGTCGTCGATGCCCAGCATCTTCACAATTTCTTTAGGGGTATGGATGCGATTGATCTTGATAAGTTCGCCCTCTTCATCGCGGAAGTCACGGTAATAGGTTTCTTCGCCATTGGATTGATAGATGATAGGCAACGGACGGGAATAAGCTTTATAATAATTGGGAACGCTTCGGGCATACATCTCGGCCTGTTCACATACCTCGCTATCGGTTACATCCTTTTCTTTTCGTTTTGCTTCCAGAACCCCAACGGCCATACCATTGATAAACAAGAAATAGTCGGCTTCTCTATTGCAGTTCAAGAGACCTTCCCGGATAGCGGCAGCGGTGAGGGTTGGCGAATAAAAATCCCTGTCAACCACCTTCCAGCCAGCATCATCAAACATCTGGTCAATCTTGATTCTCGCTTTTTCTTCTGGGGTCATATCTTTGCCTTCTGGAGCCATAAGCAGATTAAATAATTTGCAAAAGTACTCATTTTTTCTTGATTGGCAAAATATTATTCTGCAAAGCAGTCGGATTAGTTGTTGATTATGCCGAGAGGAAGCCGAAGTAAGTAGAAAAAGTAAATTTCAGATGATTGTTTGTGTTTGGTTTTTATTGGAAGATTATGAAAAAAGCATCCTGATTCATGAAAATAGTATGATTCTGCATAGAACAGGTTAGTATAACCCCAGATTGCAGAGAGAAAAACACTATGCAATGAACAGTGAACAGTGAACGCTGTAGTGATTACAGAGGGGGAGAGGTGAAAGTCACATGTCACAAGTCACATGCGTATGTTTTTGGGTTATAGGGAGAGTAATTATGATAATATAATGATTAATAATTAATTATAGTATAATAGACTATCTCGCATAAAAAACACATTGCATGTGACATGTGACTTTTGTGACATCTTTGCAATGTATTTGTAATTAGTCGATTAGGTTGATTCAGGTGCAAAAGGTGTCGTGTGACTTTTTTTACATTTTTGTCGAGAAAAAGTGCGTTTTGGATTGATATATAATGGCTTGTGTGTATTTCAACCCCAACACGTAGTTGCGCAATATTGAAGGTCATTTTGCTACAGCGCTACAGTGCTACAGTCCGTTTTTAGACTTATCAAAGCCTCCAATCATTTTTTGGGGGGGGTGCTTATCAAAAATTTGAGTATTAGTGATTTTGTAGATGCTTATTGAGAAATGGACATCTCAAATACGAACTGTAGCACTGTAGCACTGTAGCGCATCAAGCACCCATACCTGAAATCAGGGCATGCATACCTTGGTTTTGATGACTGATAAATAATCCCAAATCGGTCATTAGGACGGAAAGCACTCAGAAATCATTTTGTTTTGTCCTTTTTATGCCATAGTGGCATTTCTTTATGTTCCATGACGTTACTTAGGCTCGGCATAGCAAGCAAGCTTGCTCTGCTCTCGCCTTGGGTAACGTTCAGAATCTTGCCAACGAAAACATTTCGCCGTAGCCCGCTACGCCTTCAATGGTTTCGCCGACAATCTTCTCGAAACAAATACCACTCTGGCATAAAACCTAATGACCGATTTGGGATAATTTGTTATGGTAAAAAGATGAAATATTCAACATGATAAGTGTGAACTGTGAACTGCGTATGTTTTTTCCACAATACAGGTAATTTATTATATATATTATTAATTATTAATTAATTATATTAATAATACTATATTATATACCTCTCAAAAAAACCAAAAATCATTGCATTTCACATTTCACATTTCACAGTTGGGCGTATGTAGCTGTCGGTCATTGTGTTTGCCTTGCAAACTGTGAACTGAGTGTGAATAGTGGTCTCATATCTATTGTTATTGTTATTGTCATCGGGTGCCGCTTAGTGCCACTTTTTTTTCTCAAAAGTGGCACCCTAATTTTTGACTTTTTTGGTATAATTATAACCGACGGCGGACACACTCTGCCTTCGTTCTGCCTTCGCTCTGGGTTCGCTCTGGCTCCACTCCTAAGAGTGGAGGCAAGGTGGAGGCAAAATGGAGACAAAACGGGATGAAATATCCCTCTTTTGTATATGTCCGACAGGTGATGGGTGGGTTGCTGTTCAGCCGCGGAGGGTGGAGAGGGTGCCGTCGGGAAGAAGGCGTACGATGCGGCTGGGGGCTGTGGCTGGATGGTGGAACGAGGGGTGGTCGGGGAGGCAGCAGTCGATGCGCTGCTTTAAGATGGGGTCGATGTCGTCGTAGGTGGCTGGGGAGGGGTGGCCAGAGAGGTTGGCTGAGGTGCTGACTAGGGGGCAGCCGAGGTGGTTAAGTAGTTGTTGGCAGAAGTCGAATTGGGGTATGCGTACGCCGACGGTGCCGTCCGCGGCGGGGAGGTTGTGGGCGATGGGGGCGGCGAGCATAGTGGCGGGCAGGATGACGGTGGTGGGGCGGGAGCTGTGGAGCAGTAGCTGGAGGGCTTCGGAGGGTGTGTGGGGCGAGAGCATCTGTTGGTTGGCGAGGATGAGCATGGATTTGCTGTGGTCGCGCTGTTTGATGGCATAGATGCGTTCTACGGCATCAGCGTTGGCGGCATCGCAACCGATTCCCCAGATGGTGTCGGTGGGGTAGAGGAGGGTGAGCCCTTGGCGCAAGGCGGGGAGTATTGAGAATTGAGAGTTGAGAATAGAGAATTGAGAATCGAGGGGCATTTTATTAATTGAGAATTGAGAGTTGAGAATTGAGAGTTCGTTTCGTTTGAACGTTGTTTTATTATGGGTTTTGTGGGGTGGAAAAACGTTAAATTTTGGTGCAAAGATACGATTTATTCAGAAATATTCGTATCTTTGCATGTTAGAAATATTGGCAATAGTAAGATTTGACAAATTTAACATATTAATAATCAAAAAAATCAAACTATGAACAGTATCCTTAATCTTTGGGAGACAAATCGCCCGTTGTGTGTTTTGATAGGCGTTTTGATTGTTGTTCTCCCGTTTTTGCTATTCTACCTGCGCAAGGCTAGAAAGGAGCACCCCAAGGGCTTGATCGCTGCCGCACTGAGCAACATGGGCGAGCGTTTCGGCTATTACATCATGAATGCCGTGCTTGTGTTGTTTATCTGCTCCAAGTTCGGTATTTCGGACGAGGTGTCGGGCATCATGTTCGCGGTGTTCTACTTCCTCATCTATGTGCTCGCCTTGCCTGGCGGTATCATTGCCGACCGCACACAGAACTACAAGAGCACCATCATATGGGGTATCATTGTAATGGCGTTGGGTTATGCCATCCTCTCTATCCCCGTGTTCAGCGACCACGGTGGATTCTCGTGGGTGTTGGTCATCACCATGCTTGCCCTCGTGCTGATTGCCTGTGGTAACGGCTTGTTCAAGGGCAACCTGCAGGCCATCGTGGGCCAGTTGTACGATGACTTCGAGGCCGAGGCCGCCAAGAAAGGCCCCGAGGCGCTGGCACAAGCCAAGGAGAAGCGCGATAGCGGATTCCAAATTTTTTACGTCTTCATCAACATCGGTGGTGTTATCGCCCCCTTCATCGCTCCGCTTATCCGCAACTGGTGGCTCCAGACCAAGAACCTAGTTTACAATGCCGACCTGCCCCGCCTCTGCCACAAGTTTGTCCAAGGCACCACTGAGGGCAACGACATGGAAAACCTCACCAACCTCACTCAGCAGTTCCCCGATGCAGCCGCCGACATGGGCCGATTCTGCAACGACTACCTACAAGTCTATAACACGGGTGTCCATTTCGCCTTCATCGCCTCAGTGCTGGCCATGCTCATCTCGCTCCTTATCTTCCTCGGTGTTAAAAACCGCCTGCCCAATCCCATCAAAAAAGCCAAGACCAAGACTGAAGACTACACCCCCGAAGAGCGCCAGGCCAATGCCAAGGAAATCAAGCAGCGCATGTATGCCCTCTATGCCGTGCTCGGCGTAGCCGTCTTTTTCTGGTTCTCATTCCACCAGAATGCCCAGTCGCTCTCCATCTTTGCCCGCGACTTTGTCGATACCAGCGCCATTCCGCCCGAGATTCTGCAGTGTATCAACCCCTTCTTTGTCATCATTCTTACCCCCATCGTCATGTGGATATTCGCCTCTCTGGTACGCAAAGGCAAGGAAGTCTCCACCCCGCGCAAGATAGCCATCGGTATGTTCATCGCCGCCTGCGCCTACATCTTCCTCATCTGCGTCGCAGTTGCCAACAACTACCCCTCTGGCGAAGCTTTCAAAGCCCTGCCGGAGGCGACCAAGATGGCCATGAAGTCAAGCCCGTCAATTCTGATACTCACCTACTTCTTCCTGACAGTAGCCGAGTTGTTCATCTCGCCGCTGGGACTTTCGTTTGTGTCGAAGATTGCGCCGAAGCATCTGCAAGGTATCTGCCAAGGTCTGTGGCTCGCGGCAACAGCCATTGGCAACCTGTTCATCTTCCTCGGTGTCAAGATGCTCAACGCCTTCCCGCACCAGTGGATGACCTGGGCCGTATTTGCCATCTTCTGCCTCATCTCGATGGGCGTGATGCTGGGTATGCTCAAATGGCTCGAGCACATCACGGCTGACAACAAGTAAACGAATAGCTTTTTCTGATAAATCAAAGCCGCTCCGAATTGGGGCGGCTTTGTAATTTGGGTTATTCTTTGACAATCTCTACGCGGCTGCGGCCTTCGCCGTGAGGGCTGACCCGTATTTGGGTGTGGATGCGTTCGTAGAGTTCTTCGCGGTGGGAGATGATACCTACGCGGCGGTTGCCTTGTCCGGCAATGTCTTGCAGTTTCTCGAGTGTGGCCATAACACTGTCGAGGGACTTTTGGTCGAGGGTGCCGAAGCCTTCGTCGATGAAGAGAATATTGACATTGAGGTTGGGACGGTTGAGTGAGGAGAGGGCGAGCGACAGGGCAAGCGATACCATGAAGCGTTCGCCGCCAGAGAGCACGGTGACACTGCGCACTTCGTTTTTGTTGTAACGGTCGAGGACTAGAACGGTGAGTTTGTCGTTTTCCTCGCTACAGGTGAGGGAATAGCGGTCGGTGATCTGCCCTAGGTAGATGTTGGCATTGATGAGTAGCGGGCGGAGGATATAGGTTTGCACAAGTGTACGGAAGCGTGTGCCGCCGAAGTAGCGGTTTAGCTTCTCCCAACGGGCAAAGGTTTGTTGGCTGGCTTCCATTGCCAGTTTGGCTTCGTCTGCTCTTTTTTGGATAGTGGCATTTGTGTCGAGTTGGGACTTGGCGGTGGCGATGGCGGCGTTTTCCTGCTCTTTTAGTTCGATGAGTTGGGACTTTTGGGTTCTGAGCAGGTTGATGTCGGGAACGGTGTCGGTGGCTTGTAGTCCCATTTGCTCACGGGCTTCGGCGATGCTTCTGTTGGCTTCGGCAAGGGCATCGGTGGCAGAACGCAGCGTCTCGTCGGTTTGCTTGACGAAGAGTTGGGCTGTGGGTAGTAGTTGGGCTTGGCGGATGAGGTTGTCGAGGTCTTGCTCGGTGCGATGGGTTTGCTGGTACCAGTTATCGAGCGTGGTGCGGCATTGGGTGATGGTGTCGTCGAGCATGTTGAGCCGGCTGTGTATGGAGGTGACGGAAGTGGAGAGGTCAGCCCATTCGGACAGGATGTTGGAGGAGAGGTGTTGCTGAGGTATATAGGAGAGGTTCCATTGAGGATGGCTGGTGAGCAGGGCGCAGCGGAGTTCTTCCATCTGGTTGTAGTGATTGCGGTTGTTATCGAGTTTTTGGGCAAAGGAGTCGTGCTCGGTCTTTCTTTGGCGGTATTCTATGGTAGCTGTCTTTAGATTGCGGAGGGTGTCGGGTATAGCCAGGTTCCAGTTGGGGTAGAAAGGAGAGAGGCGCTCGGACAAGATGGAGATTAGGTTGAGCAGAGCCTCTTTTTCTGAGGCGATTTGGCGATTGAGAGAGTTGATGTTTTCGATGTTGGTGTCGAGAGCATGTGTGGCGTTGGAGAGTTCTTGCTGGGCGGTTCTGAGGGCTGTGTCGAGCGGTTTTTTTTCATCTAGTAGTTGCTGCCATTGGCGTTGGTATATTTCTACCTGTTGGCGCTGTTGTTCGTATGTGCAGATGAGTTGCTCGGTTTCCAGTAGTATTGCGCGGGCTCGCTCGGCGAAGGTAGAATCGTAGGTGCAGTGCTCTTTTTCGATTTGTTGGCGCAGGGTATTCTCTGTTTGTTGCAAAGAGAGTTGCTGGGTGGCGATGGCTTTCTCCTTAGCGGTAATCTGTCCGGCAAGGTTGTCGTGTTCTTGTTGGGCTTTGTTTTGCCGTTCGAGGGCTTGGTTGTATTCGTATGATCGTAGTTGCTGTTCCTCTTTCAGAGGGGCAAGAATTTGGAGTAAATCATCTTCGACGGGCATCTGGGCGATGTGTTGTCCACAAAGTGGGCATGTATCAGCATGAATCTCTGCCATGCGGGCGCGGAGACTTTTGAGTGAGTCGTCGACGCTGCTACTCATAGTAGAGTAGCGTTTCATGGCTTCGTCGGAACGTGTCTTTGCCTGCTCGGTTGCCTGCTTGGCGGTAAGGTATGCCTCATTGAGCTTTTGCAGTGTCTGGAGGGCGTCGGCAACATCCTTAAGGGCATCGGCTATGGCTTGCTGCTGGTTGGTCAGTTGCTGATGCTGTTGAATCCAAGATTCAAAATGTTTCTTTCGTTCTGACAGGAGGGTTAGTTGTTGGTTAATATTGTCGGGGTGGAGGGCATCTCTTTGTTGCTGAATATGCAGAATGGATTGTTCTTTGCTTCTGACGGTTTCGTCGGCCAACTGGAATGCTGTGGTGGCTTGTGATAGTCGGGTCTGCAATGGGGCACTGGCGTTCTGGGTTTGAGTTAGGTCGTTTGTCAGTTGTTGGATTTTCTTCTGTTGTCTGTCGTAGGAAGAGAGATGGACTAGAGTCTCGTCGGCTTGTGCGTAAAGTGTTTCGCGGTCGGCACGTTCTTGCAGCCATTGTGACTGCTGTGCCAGCAGGTTGGTGTCGTGGGTTATCTGTTCTTTGCGCCAATTGAGGTCGGAGGAAAGGATGCCGAAGGTGTCTTGGCAGGTTTTGAGTTGTTGTTGTACGGAGAGTTGTTCGTGTAAGGCATTCCGTAGTTGTTGAAGTTGGTGGCGTTCCTGTTCGGTGGCAAGCCAGTCGGTGGATAATTGCTTATATGTGAGATATTTCTGGCTAGCTTGGTCGTTTTGGGCTGCGGTAATGCGTTGTTGGGCAATTTCGGCTTTCTTCTCGTTGTCGACTATGTGAGAAACTTTCTCGATTTGAGCTTCGAGAAGTATTATCTGCTGTTGTAGATTGTCTACAGACTGACTTTTGGTTTCGATTTGTTGCGATAGTTCGGTGACGACTTCGGGAGCGAGAATGTGTGCCGACTCTGTTTGGTAGGTGTTTTCAGCAATACGCTTGTTCACGTTGGAGCGGTCATAGAGGTTCTTGATGGCTATGCCGTAGGTAGAAAAGATTTCGGTGTTGGTGAGTTGTTCTAATATTACCTCACGTTCTTTTTTATCACCACAAAGGAAGGCGGCAAACTGCCCCTGAGCCAGCATCGCCATGCGGTTGAACTGCTGGAAGGAGAGTCCTATGGCATGTTCGATCTGGCTGTCGCGATAGTTCACCCGTTCCCAATCGGCTTCGCCTGCCTTTACGGTCCAACGAGGCTCGCGGTAGGTGCCGTTGCGGGTGTAGCCTAACTCGAGTCTAGCTAGGTAATCGATGCCGTCGTTGCCTTCGAACAACACCTCGCTGTAGCAGTCGTCTTTCGAAGAAATGCCTAGTCGTGTGTATTGGTTTAGGCTGTCGATGCTGACCATTTCGCCCAGAAGGTTCTCATATTTGTTACCTTTTTGATTTTCTACGTCAGTGAGGCGTGGGGTGGTCTTGTACAGTGCCATTGTAATGCCGTCGAGCAGAACCGTCTTTCCCACACCGGTGTCGCCAGAGATAAGAAAGATATTAGATTGGAGGCCTGTTGTCGGGTCGGTTAGGTCATGCTCAAAGTCGATGTCGGCACGTTCGATAGAGGCTATGTTTCGTAGGTGTAGCTCTTTGATTCTCATTTTGTCCTCCCTTCTTCCTGTATACGCTGACGCTCTATTTCAATCTCCTCAAAGGCACTTCTGATTTCGTCAAGGGTGAGTCCGTTGTAGCGGTCGATAGTCTGTTCGATAAACTGTATGGGGTCTGTCATCTGTTGGAGGTCGGCCACCTCGAAGACGGGTTTTTCGGTAGTCTCCTTTTTGTCGGGGGTATTAGTCCAGATAATCTTGGGGTTGTAGCGTATCTCGTTGTCGTAAGATTCTAGTAGGTCGTAAATCTGCTGGTTGAAATCTGAGGGTAGGTCGGTGTTATAATCCATTTTGAAGCGGATGTAGCCTTGTCCACCTTCTTGTGCGAATGATTTTACTGCCTCGATGGCGCCATCATGGCTTTGGGCAGCATGGTCGGGAGGGAGTTCGTAGAAATGCCATAGTTCGTCAATTCGAAGTCGCGTGAGTTGAACTTCCCCGCCATGTCGGTCGATATCTACGAGACTTACAGAGTGAGGATATTTCTCGTCGCAACTTACATGCAGTGCGCTGCCCGAATAGCGTATGACCCCAGCAGGGTAGTGGCTGGTTTTTTCATGTTCATCATTGAGGTGGCCAATCGTTTGAGGCCGATGGATATGACCTAGGGCAAGATAGTCGTACCCACTGCCTAAGTCTACGGGGTCGAGTGCCTGTAAATGGCCGATGTCGAAATTGTGGCCAGTGAAGTCCATACCAGAGACGGCCGTGTGTCCCATCATCACTATGGGAAGACCCTCCTTGTTCTCGTTCTTCACATAGTCCAACAATGCCTGAATGGTCTCTTTTTTTGCACCAACCATGTAAGGAAGCGCAATGATGTATCCGATACCTTTGAGTCTGACAAGATATTCCTCTTGCCAGCCGTCGGGTTGGGCAGTGCAGTCGCTAGCTGGCGGACGTCCGATGAGTGTTACATTGCCTAGTCGCCACACCACATTGTCAGCTTGAATACGCGAGGCTGAGTCGTGGTTGCCGGCGGTGATAACGATTCGTATGTTTGGGTAGCGGCTGTGCAGTTGGACAAAGTAATCGTTAAAGGCTTGTTTGGTGGCGGCACTGGGTTGCTGAATATCAAAAATATCGCCACTCACAAGCAGCGCGTCAGGATGATATTCATTGCACCAATGGTCTAGTTGTTCAAAGAAGTGCTTGTGTTCTTCTTCGCGACCATAGTTTTGATACATCACCTGCCCCAGATGCAGATCGGCAGTATGCAGAAATCTCATGAGAACCTGTCTTTAGTGTGATAGAAAGTGTTTTGCTCGGCTTATTAGTTCGGGATGGCAGTCCAATAGTTCGGCAATGCGTAGCGCCTCTTGGGGCACTTCGTCGCTGGTGTCGGCGACCAATGAGTAGTCTATAAATCGATTGATGGTCTGTGCCGTTAGCGGCATGTCTGCCAGTTCCTCAACGAATCCTTTCACCCGTAGGCGTCGACAATCTACACCGAGCTGGCTGTAGTGTGTGGTTATCATGGTGATGGAGTCTCTCTGGTGCATAATGGTAGCGATGGCCTGAACCAAAGCCTTACCCTCGATGGGGTTGGTGGTACGGGCCGGTTCGTCAATCAGCACAAGCAGGTGCTCATTCTCACTACGTTTCATCACATCGCTGATGCGCGTAATTTCGGCGGCATAGCTGCTGAGGCCGTTCATCTCGTTCTGTTCGTCGCCAATGCAGAACACCACATCATCAACGGGTTTCAGACAAGCTTCTGTGGCTGGGACAGGAAAGCCGAACTGGTACATCAGTTGAGCTACGCCAACACTTTTTAGCAATACCGTTTTACCCGCCATGTTGGCACCAGTGACTAGTGTTACTCCTTGGGCGAGTTCAATGTCGATAGGTTGATAACGCAGGCCGACGTTCTCATTATGTTGCTTAAGGCGGGGGTTGAAAAGCCCAAGTAGGCTTGGGTGTTCTTCGATAGTAATATCAGGTTTATGCAAACCCCATTGCTGAGACAGTGTGGCACGAGCTAGGGCAAAGTCAATGTATGCCATCTGTTCCAATGCGTCTGATAGTCTGTCGGCAAAGTCATGTAGTTGGTCGCACAATCGTGCAATTACCTCTTGTTGTATGTCGTTTTGGTCAGCAAGCAGTTCGGCCATCAATTTGTCATCGGCTTGTTTCATTTGTTGGCGCAGGGGAGCCAGACGGGCATCGTAGCTGTCGTAAATATAAAAGTTGGGTATGCCTGTGTTGTCGGGGTCAAGCAGGTGGAAAACCTCAGTCAAATCTGGCAGATTAAACAGATTGTCGATATGCATATCTGCAAGTGCCTTGCGGCTGTGTCCGCATAGAAATGCGAGGTTCTTGATTTCGAATAGCTCCACCTCATCCAAAATGAAATGAGAGCGCAAGCTGTTCAGTGTAGTACGTAGGTCGTGCAACTGCATCAATTGGTGTCGTAATACAATGAGCGGCTGTGTGTAGGAAGTTTCGGCAAGACGCTCGCGCAGTGTTGCCACAGTCGTTTGCTCGTGTTCTAGGTCTTGGGGTGAGGATAGAAAAGGTTGCTCCAACATCCTCCTCCGTCCAGCAGACGACATCAATTCCATGTTCTCCACCACATAGGCCAGTCCGGGTACCTCTTTTATCTTGTCCTGTATAGTTATCATAGCTGTTCTTATTCCATGTTTTTGCGTTGCAAATATACGCATTTTTTTCAATAATTGAAGAAAATGATGAAAACAATTACACTGCCACAACCCAATGAGGTATGACACAATCAATCAAACAATAGAAGGTGCTCCATTCAGAGCACCCTCTATTGGTTAGGCATATAATGGTTGATTAGTATTCCCTAACAAGTCGTACAGAGCAGCCAGTGGAGTAAGTCACGGAATTCTGCATCTGATTGGCGTTGGGACCAATGTGGAAGGTGTAGCCAGTGGTGCCGTTGACGTGGCTAGTTGTCCAATAGTTACCTGCGGTTCCCACGTTGGTGGTGTTGCTGCTGGTACGTTGTCCGGCGGCAGGCAGGAACACAGCACCCGCAGCTTCCATCACAGCCCAGTTGGAGGCATTGTATACATTGGCAGTATAGCTGCTGTTGGAGTTCACAAAGGTAAGTCCAGCGGGGCAAGTCCAATCGTCGGGGAGGATAACGTAGCCCGGGGTGTTCTCAACGGTGGCCATACCTTTCAGCTGGCTGGCGTTGGGACGCTGAGTGAGCAGGTAGGTCCACTCGGTAGAGGTGAGCGTGCGCCACAGAGCCATCTGGTTGCCACCATTGATGATGGGGTTGTAGTAGCCCCAGTCGGCGTTGGCGTAGAACTCGGTTAGGTCGTTACCGTTCGGGTCCTCGGTGTACTCGGTGTTGTTCGTCGTGGTTTCGTAGGGCATGAAACGGCCTGCGCCACCGTCCC
Organism: Bacteroidales bacterium; assembly: GCA_017509045.1. GTDB lineage: Bacteria > Bacteroidota > Bacteroidia > Bacteroidales > P3 > Colimorpha. The sequence continues at coordinate 12,403 of JAFWQP010000122.1, read as the reverse complement.
AGCCGCTGGTGCCATAGCCGAAGAGGTCAATCCAGTCGGAGCAGTAAGCCTGCATGTAGACATTGTTGTTAGCGCTACCAGCCACGTCGTACTGGTTGACGGCAAAACGCCAAGTCTTGATACGGGGACGATACTGGAGGTTGCCTTGCGAGAAATTGACCTTGGTGTTGGCACCCACGCTGAAGATACCGGGAAGAGTACCGTTGATATGGGGGTGTTCAAGTTGGTAGATACGGTTGTTGACACTGTCGAAGTAGCTCTCGTAAAGGTTGGTCAAGCTGTCGATACGGGCATTGAGAGCCGCCACCTCTGCTGCAAGGGCAGAATCAAGATATGCCTTGTTCACAGCATCTAGCGGGTCGGTGGGGGCATATACGTTCTTAATCTGGCCGTATGCGTTGTTGTTGATGGCCACCACGTCGTTCAGCCCTTGGGTCTCACCTGTGATGAATCCAAGGTCGTTGATAAAGTCGCTGAGTCTGGTCGGATGGTTCAGCACGCTGTCCCACTCCACAGTGCCACGATTGTGGAACGGAAGAATCACGTAGCTACCGCCATTGATGAACAGAGTGTCGCCGTGAAGGGTAAGCAGTAGGTCGCCAGCGGTGAGGTAATGTACATCATTGTTAAACTGGCTGAGGTTGGTGGGAGCGTTGCGTAGGCTGTCGTACAGAAAGCCCCAATTGCGGAAATAGGGGTCGCGCTCATTGTATACCCAGTCTTCGCTGACGCTCTCAGCCCTACCCGCTATGTTGGAATATAGAGCGTATGGAACGGCGAGGATTTTCTGTGTGGTCGACAAAGTGTAGTTGATTCCACCTGCAAGGTCCACTTCGCTTTTGATGAAATAAGGACCGTTAGCCCAGTTGATGTTGGCAAAGTCGGTGGAGTTATCGCCCACAATGAGGGTGAAAAGACCATTTGCGTTGGTGTTTACGGCCTCCTCTTGTTGATAGATAATGGTGCCAAGTTCGGAACCTTGGAGAATGCTGATGCGTACACCAACGTTGCGGTTGGTCATCAATTGTCCGGCAGCGTTACGGACGGTGGCTTGGTAATTAAAACCTTTGGGTGCCTGTGCATAGAGAGTTGCAAAGGTGACGATTGCTAAAAGCGTAGTAAGTACTTTCTTCATGACTATTTGGCCTTAATAATTTTATAAATATTCTTTTTTGTTTGGTCGGGTGTTGCCACGTGGAGCATATAGGTGCCGGCAGCTAGTTGTTGGAGGTTGATAGTCTGTTGTCCTCCGTTATAGTTGCCTTGCGACAGGGTCTGTCCATTGGCGTTGTAGAGTGTGTAGGACAGCTGCGTGGGCTGGTCGCACTCGAGGATGATATTGTCGGCAGTGGGGTTGGGGTAGATAGCCACGCCGACGGTGAGTGCGTCGATGCCTTGGAACTGCATGTCGCGGGCAGTAATGGGCTGCTGCACACCTTCGGAGAAGGACTCGGTGACGTTCACCACAGTGATAGCAGGGGCGTATGCGGTCTTTACCGCTATCTCACCTCCGCTGTAGCTCAGCGAGCCAGTCACACTGGTAGCGTCGCCGCCAAAGCTGGTGATGGCTTGTTGCGCTTGCAGGCCGCCACCCCAGCACAGTAGTGCTAGTAGCACGATGGCTGTGAATCGGGTTAGTGTTGTTCTGTGCATATTCATATTCTTTTTGTTACTCATTAGTATTGGAATTATTCTCCTTCGTTGTGACCAGCGTTGCCGTCGGTGTTGCGTATACCCACATTCATCACTTCTATTTCCACTCGGCGGTTGTGGAAACGGCCTTCGGGAGTCGAGTTGGTGTCGATGGGGTATTTCTCGCCGAAACCTTCGGGAACCATGCGGTCTTTGGCTATGCCCTTGCTCTGCAGGTAGCGTATCACCGACTTGGCGCGGTTGAACGACAGCTTCTGGTTGTAACTGTCAGAGCCCACGCTATCGGTGTGGCCGATAATCTTGATGCGCATCTCGGGGAAAGCGTTCATCATCATCGCCACCTCGTCAAGATGTGGGTACGACTCTCGGCGTAGGCGATAAGAGTCGAAGTCAAAGTTGATATTAAACAGGCAGATACGCTTATCGCTGATATCTACGCCCAGCTTAATAAAGGCATACATCTCGCCAAACGAGTAGCAGTCCTTGCGCACATACTCCAAACTGTCGTTACTCTCCGTCTGGGGCTGTATGATATAGACGGTGTCGGTATGTCTGTGGATAGTAGTGTCGTGGTGTACCAGATAAACGGTATCGGGAACAGGAATGTATACGGTGTCAGTGTTCGTAATCATCTGCGGCTCCAAAGGCTTCTTGGGAGCATTCTTCCAGCTGTCGTCGATGGGCAGGGCAACACGCAGGGCTATCTCAATTCCGCGGTTCTTGCGCGATTCTTGGTACAATTTGTCGTACGACAGCCAGTTGGCAATGTGGGATTGATTGCCGTCTGAGATGCGGGGGTTGTCCATAATCTCACGCTGGGAGAAATTGTTCAGAAGTCCCAAGTTGTACCCCGCTTCTATCGAAAACAACACAGGCATGCCTTTCGTGGGGATAAGAAAGTCGACACCAGCACCCATCAGCAGGCTGAGGTCGCAGCTCTTGAGGTCGGCACGGGTAATGTCGGCAGAGGTGCCATTGGGGTATTCGTCGGCGAAGAAAGACACCTTTCCGCCGTAGGCCATGTTCACCTCAGGTGCCACCATCAGGTAGGGAGAGAAACGATGGTTTGGAATACGGAAATTGTATGTGACGGGTAAACGTAAGTCCACATAGTGGGCTTTCAACCGATAGCGCACATCCAACCATTCCAAGCTGTCGGCGCGTCCCACAAAGGTGATTTCAGGACGGACGGCGAAATTGGTGGTTCCCACGTGGAAATGACCAAATACACCCACCATTCCCTGCGGTTGCATAAAGTGGTCGTAATACGTATTAAGAGGGTCGTGCGAATACGCCATATCCGAAATATTCACACCTCCACGCACGCCCACAAGGTTGCGGGGGAAGACAATCGTGTCGTCAGACGTGGCAACACTTTTCTGTGTGGTATCCGGCTCCTGCGCCATCACCACATGGGTGGCAAATGCCACCAGTAATAAAGAGAATACAATGCGTTTCATAGGCTAGCGGGCTGTTGGGTTTTGATGAAAAACTATAGCAAGGTTGTCACCGTCGTTCCAGATGCGGTAGGTGCCAATCTCTGGAATACGTTCAAGGTCGCCCTCGGCTTTAATAAGGTACTGAGCATACTGGCAGTTTTTGATGCCGGCCTTGGTGGAAGTGCCCGAAACAACGGAGGCTGTCTCGCACGACCAGCTTGAATCGGGTGGGGTGATTCGCTGGATGCAATACATTGTAAAATTGTCACCTTCGCCTATCACATGGGCGCGCGAAGCATCGCCAACAGCATCTAAAAACTGTTGCTCGTTGAGGAAGATGGTATCGTGCTGCACCTGGCTATAGTTGATTTTGCCGCGGCGGTGCTGCCCCGAAAAAGCCATATACAAATAGCGGAAATTAGGATTGAAGTAATTGTCGGAGGCATATTGCATATCCATCGGAGAAGCCACATATTTGCCTTCGATATGGGGAGGAGTTACTCCTTCATAGATGACAAACCCATGAGCTGTCAGCGAATCCTGAATGTGCTCGGGAATGACATCGTATGGGATTTTCCCGTATGGCAAAGGTAGGACTATGGTGTCCTCGCCCTCCTTAAGGCAGCTCGTAAACAAGAAAACGGGCAATGCCAAAAGTGCCAAAAGAATTCTTAAATGTTTGGTACACTTAGTCATAGTTATATTATTTAGTTATTATTCCGTACTGCAAATATACGTTTTTTTTGCATACTAACAAAGCATTTATATGAATTTAATATTATTTTTTTATTTTTTGGCTCATCTGGCAAATGGATGGGTGATGATGAGGCCTATTTCATCCCATTTTGGATACTCTCTGGCTCCACTTCTAGAGTGGAGCCAGAGCGAAGGCAGAGCGAAGGCAGAGCGAAGGCAGAGTGGAGGCAGAGTGGAGACAGAGCGTCTATTATTATATTATACCAAAAAAAACCAAAAATTAGGGTGCCACTTTTGAGAAAAAAAAGTGGCACAAAGTGGCACCCGATGACAATAACAATAACAATAGGGATGAAACACTGTTTCCACTCATTTCACAAATTGCAAGGCAAACATAATGGCTGATAGTTATATACGTTCAGATGTTAAATGTTAAATGTTAAATGCAATGAATTTTGGTTTTTTGAGAGTGTAATATGGTATTATCAATACGGTTGATTGATAATTAATAACTTGCATAAAAAGTCACCTGTATTGCGGAAAAAACATTTGCAATTCACAGTTCACATTATTTTCCTTAGGAATCGGGCCGCTAGCACTTCATCACATCGTAGACAGGGCATTCCAACGCCTCCGATAGTTGTTGGCATGCTTCGGCAGAGTTCAGCGTATAGCCTTGCGGAGAGGTTGGGTTGAGGCATACCGCCACCAGTCGCGAACGCTGCAACACCACCAATGTGCCGCCCCGTCGGGTGTATTCGGCGTACACCTCTGGGGTGATAAATAGCTTGGTAAAGTCGCGCACTATAAGAACAGTGTCCCGTATGCACGGTTGTGCGGCAAGATATTTCAGCAATCTGTCGCTCACTGCACCGGCGGCAAAAAGTGTGCTGCCATACTGAAATAGGTTGTCTTCGCCCTTGCCCAGCAGAAATACTGATGCAATGCCGAGGTCGTGTATCTCCCCGTCGCCATCAATGCCCCAAATCCCTGTTGGAATGTTGGCAAGCTTTCTTTGCAACATCTCCGACACTTCGGGAAGGTTGATAAGCCGATAGACAAAGCGTGTGCGCGAAATCAGTTGTTGCAGGTTGGGCGACACGGCGGCACCCGTGGCCAAAATCATTGCATCTGTGACTGTGGGCGATGCCAAACTAAGGCGCGACAATGCTCCGTCCACCACAGTCAGTTGCACCCCCTGCTGCTTAAACTGTCCTATCTGCTTTCGCAGCAAGCCTGTGGTGGCAGCTCCCGACAGCAACACTTTGCCGGCACACAGCACTCGTGCCGTTACCAGTCGGCCTAACGCGGTGCGTAGTTCTCCCACACTTAGTATGTCGGAAACCAGCCGACGCTGGGCGTAGTGCCGTTCGGAAGTGATAAACTGCATCCCTTCATACAGCCGTATTTCCGGCTTCGCAGTAGCATATACCGAGTCAACCTGCTCCCCGTCCACCCCGATAGAAGTGACGGCTGTGGAGATGCCCAACTCGTCCAAACGACCCAACAGATAGTTCAGACAGACCGTCTTGCCGGTATTCTTCTCGAGCCCTACAATCGACAGGCTCCGATAGTTACGTATATCCTCCACAAATGGCATAGCGATTGCAAAGATACGTTTTTTTCCTGATATACGGTAAACTCAGTCGCCAAACTGTCTTACCAAGGACAATAAAAACGCACATCGCACGTTCTTTATATGGTATGAGCAAGTAATACTAACAGGCGATGAGGAAGCTACTGTTGATATTCGTGGCAATGTTTGCCTTTGCCTCTGCTGTTAGGGCGCAGAGCGTGGTGTTTATAGGCGACACGCTGAAGGCTCGATTTGTTAGACTAACAGTTGAGGATTTTTTTTCATATTGGGGGAAGATATATCCAAATTCAATACCGAAACACACTATTACCTTGATAACGGACATTGATGCCAAGCTGTTGCCTGATACGGTCGTTGGTTTGCCTATTAAAGTCTTAGCGAACGAAAAACTGTTGCACAAACGGAAGAACCGTGTGCTGACCAAGGAGCGTATCTACAAGGTACAATTGATTGTGCCAGATTCCAACACGATAATGATAGATGTGAATTTGGTGGTATGGGATGTTTCGTTTGAGGGAAGAAGGATGGAGATAATAGCCCACTGCGGTGGTGATTTGGGATATATCCCAGACGGACGCTTCGTATATGATGAGAAAGAAAACAGATGGAAGGCTTCGTTCCATGAGGAACTGTTGAATCAAAGGGCAAAAGAAGTCAATGCCATGTTTCATAGTAGCGCAGAACCTACGACTAAGGATGCCCCCATTAGCGATACGGCTGCAAAAGGGATGTTGATAATTTATCATGACAATTCATCTCTGCCTTCCGACACAATAATATCAAATCGTAGAGGTGTGGAAACAATGAATATCTATCATGGCAGCGAAATAGATTATCCCGATATGCAAGAAATGAAGATTGAGGGTGTGGAGGTCAAGGTGAAGTACTGAAAATACGATTGTGGATTCCTGCAGGGGAGTGTGTATTGAAATTCTCTGTGGTTGGCACTTATGCTCAAGCAATGCACGTGGTAGCCGATAAAGTATAGGAGCAAAGCGATGCGCTAGTGCATTAGCTAAGTGGCCGAGTTTGTGTATTATTTCATAGGCAAAAACGGGTAATGAAATGGGGTGTACAAAATATTTTTTGTCTGTTGTTAGGGTTAAGTCCAAATTATTTTGTATATTTGCAGCCAATATTTTTTGTATATATTAACACTTAAAAACTTATATTAAGATGATTACAAAATTAGATGACCTTCTGGAACTCGTAAAGAGCAAGGAAAAGAAGAATTTGGTTGCAGCTTACGCCAACGATTCCCATACCATTGGTGCAGTTAGTGCCGCTGTCGACAAGGGTATTGTCAACGCCACTCTTGTTGGTGATATCGAAACCATCAAGAAGATTTGTGCCGAAGAGGGTATCAACCCCGATAAGTTTGAACTTGTGCAGGAGGCCAACGACAACAAGGCTGGCGCACTTGCTGTGAAGCTCATCAACGAAGGCAAGGGCGATTTCCTGATGAAGGGTCTGCTTTCAACCGACAAGTATATGCGTGCTATCCTGAACAAAGAGACTGGTCTTATGCCCGGCAAGAAGAACGATATGCTGACCCACATGGCTGTCATGGAGGTTCCCGCTTATCACAAGCTGCTTGTCTGCTCCGATATGGCCATCATCCCGGCTCCCGACTTTAAGCAGAAGACCGCTATCATGAACTTCCTCATCCAGGTCTCGAAGAGCCTGCAGAACCCCAAACCCAAGGTGGCTGTCCTTGCTGCTACCGAGCAGGTCTCCATCGGAATGCCCGCTTGCGCCGAAGCCGCATGGCTTGGTATGCAGAGTCTCCGCGGCCAGATTCCCGGTGCTGTGGTTGACGGACCTCTGAGCCTCGACTGCGCCATCGACAAGGAGAGCGCACAGACCAAGAAGCTCACTTCCGAGGTGGCTGGCGATGCCGACTGCCTGTTGTTCCCCAACATCGAGAGCGGTAACATCTTCTACAAGGCTTGCACCAAGTTTGCTCATGCCGAACTGGCTTGCATGGTGATGGGTGCACGCGTACCTTGCGTCCTCACCAGCCGTGGCGACAGTGCCAAGACTAAACTGTACAGCATTGCACTGGCTGCTTTGCAGTGCAAATAATTATCATTAATCGGGGCTCGCCGTCAAAGGGAAGGCGAGCCCTTTTTTTGTGTTATGGACAAGTATTTTGAAGAATTGAAAGGTGTTGCCATCACCGTGTGTGACAAGGAAGGCAACATATTGGATATGAATACCACTTCGGCGGTGGTGAACAGTCATGGGCAGAAGATTATCGGCAACAATTTGTTTGATTGCCATCCCCCACATGCAGCTGCTATCTTGAAAGACCTGCTGGAGAATGAGAAGCTGAACGCCTATACGATTGAGAAAAAGGGTGTGAAGAAACTGATTTACCAGGTGCCCTGGTATGAGAATGGTGAATTTGGCGGGTTGATAGAGATATCGTTGCCGATACCCTTCGATATGCCTCATTATGTGAGGGGTTAGAGAATAGAATAGACAAAAAAATATTTGTATTGATGAAACATAGACAATTGGCCACTTTGTTGGCTCTGATGGTTATTGCAACCCAAATGCTTGCCCAAGGCAAGATAACGGGCAGGGTGTATGATAGTAAAACGGGTGCGCATGTAGAATACGCAACGGTAGCGGTGCTTAATGCCAAAGATTCGAGTTTGGTGACCGGTACGGTGACAGAGAGCAACGGCTCCTTTTCAGTAAAGGCGGCGTATGGGCGCTACCTGGTGCGGGTGTCGTTTATGGGATATGAGACCTATTTCTATCCCCAAACGGTGGTGCTGAGTGAGAAACACCAGTCGTCGAGCTTGGGTAAGATACAGATAGCACCTTCGGCAATGATGATGGATGAGGTGACGGTAACGGCGGAGCGGACGCTTGTGGAATACCAATTGGACAAACGCGTGGTGAATGTGGACAAGAACTTGGTGTCGAGCGGCGGCACGGCTACCGATGTGTTGGAGCAGGTGCCGAGTGTGTCGGTGGATAACGACGGCAATGTGTCGTTGCGCGGTTCGTCGAATGTGAAGGTGCTTATCAATGGCCGTCCTTACGAGTTGATGGGCAACGACCTAGAGACACTGCTGGAACAGGTACCAGCCAGTTCGGTGGAAAGCGTGGAGGTGATTACCAATCCTTCGGCAAAGTACGATCCTGAAGGGATGAGCGGTATCATTAACTTGAAACTGAAAGAGAAGACATCGGGTGCTTTGGGGTTGAACGGTGTGGTGAACGTGAATGTGGGGACGCCATTGCCTTTTTTGATTCCTGATGTGCTGCCACAGGTGATACCCACCACGATGGGAAGTATCAGCCTGAACTATACAACCGAGAAGTACAATCTTTTCTTCACCCTTGATGGTGGTATGCGCAGCAGGGGAAGTGTGTCGCACTCGAATATTCGCCGTATTCGCAACGGTGTGGCTTGGAGTCACGACACGATAGACCAGTATAGCATACGTCGCAATTATATGGGCAGCATGAAGGTGGGTGGCGAGTATTATTTTAATGATAAGAACAGCCTGTTGTTCTCTTACCAACTGAGGGGCGGGGCGCGCAATAGGATGAGCCAGATATTTTCGACCGACTTGCTCAACGAGAACCATTTGCTCGACTATATGCAGGCGGACACAAACAACAATGCCAATGTAAACCATACGTTCAACCTGAGTTATATCAAAAAGTTTGAGGAGAAAGACCGCGAGTTGACCGCCGATGTCACCTTCTCGATGCGACATGTGCAGGGCAGCGGATTCCAAGAACAGGTGTACGACAATCCGTTGGCTGTATGGGACCACTATTACCTGCGTGAGACGGAGAGCGAGAACCACCATCAGGCACTTAACGCTAAGGTGAACTATGTGCATCCCTTTGGTGAGAATTGGAAACTAGAGACGGGGTATGAAGGTCGGTTGGATTGGCCAAACCAGAATGCGGTATACTATCGTACCGAGTACGACCCTTTGACGCACGAATTGTATAAATACCATGATACTGTTTCGTCTACCCATTTCGACTATACGCAGCAGACCCATGCAGTATATGTTACACTGGGAGGAAAACTGACCGAGCAACTGTCGGCGCAGGCAGGGTTGAGGGAGGAATACTCGTATCTGTATGGGCACGATATCAACCACCCTGCTACTGAAGCGGTGCATAAGGATTATTGGAAGCTGTATCCAACGATGCATGTGTCGTATGAGATAAACAAGAGCAACAGCATGCAGGCGAGTTATAGTCGGCGTGTACGTCGTCCACACATGTGGGACTTGAATCCCTATTTGGATGTGCGCGAGGGACAAGAACTGGGTTTTGGCAATCCCAACCTCGACCCTGAGTTTACCAATGCCTTTGAGCTGTCGTATAACCTCAGTCTTGACAAGTGGAATATCTATACCTGTGCCTATTACCGTCAGACTAACAATATGATGACGCGATATGGCTATGTGTGGGACTCGGTGTCGCAACAGCGTTATTCGTGGTGGATGCCCTACAACCCACAGTACGACGGCTATTGGGCAAGCACATGGCAGAATTTGGACAAAGGCTATAACTATGGCTTGGAACTGATAGTGGACTGGCAGATATTGAAATGGTGGAAACTGAATGTGAGTGTCAATCTGTACAAGAGTGTGATAGAGGGAACGGCTCTGTTGGACAACAAGCGGCAGGAGGCTGTGCAGGCTAGTGGAAAGTTCTCGTCCTTTATGACTTTGCCGCACGATTGGACGGTGCAGTTCTCGGGACAGTATTTTGCTCCGTGGCTCGACTTGCAGACGACGATGTTCCCCTCTTATTGGTGCGATTTGGCCGTGAAGAAGGATGTGTTGCAGAAACGCGGCACGGTGAACCTTCGCGTGGGTGATGTGTTTGCCACTGGCGGATGGGGACATGAGACACATACCGAACAATTAGACCGATTGGTGCGGGCACGCCGTATCTCGCCTACGATATCGGTGGGGTTCTCGTATAAGATTAACAACGGTCTCAAACAGAAGCCTACGATGAACGAAGATGAAGAGTCGTCGGACAACGAATATTAAACTGCGTGATTCGGAAGGCCGTAGGGAGGTCTTCGATATTGTTCGCAACCGCTTTGTGGCGCTGACGCCCGAAGAATGGGTACGGCAACATGTCATACATTATCTGCACGAAGAGTTGGGCTATCCGTTAGAGCTGATGCAGGTGGAAGGAGCCATAACACTCAACGGTATGACGCGGCGGTGCGACATTGTGGTGTTTGACGAAGAGGTGAGGCCGTTGATTATCGTGGAATGCAAGAACGAGTCGGTGGCACTCACACAGAAGGTGCTCGACCAGGCGTGTCGCTACAACCTGGTGTTGCAGGTCCCTTACCTATGTCTGACGAATGGGGTGGGACAGGTATGCTGTAGGGTCGTTTTTGCAGAAAAAAAGGTCGAAATGATACCAAAATTGCCAAACTATCATAAAAAAAGTTAAATATCGCCCTCAAAAGGTGACGATTTTGGCATATTTGACAGTATATAGCAAAACATGAAAAAATCCGCCTATGCGAGAAGCAGACAAACAGATGCTAGCCGACCACTATCTGGATCTATACCGGATGGCATTCGCGATTCTGCAGAACGAGACGGATTCGGAAGATGCTGTGCAGGAAGCTTTGGTGGTAACGATGACACGCCAACTGTGGGGGGATCCATACAAATATTGTGTGGCTGTGTTGCGAAATATCTGTTTGAAGATGAAAGTGAAAAATCGCGAGGTGCTATTGGACAATATGTTGGATATCCCTGCTCCCGAGGCGGATGTCAATAACAAACGATTGCAGAGATTGGGGGAATTGATGGATTTGCTGCCAAAGCGTATTAAAGAGATACTCTATCTCTACTATGAGCAAGGGTATACCAAGGCAGAGATAGCCAGAAAGAAAGGGCTGTCCGAAACAATGGTGAAAAAACTATTTGACAGAGGACAGAACAAGTTGAGAGAGCAATTGATAGAAATGGAAATAAACGATAAAGATATATTTAAGCCATGAAGAATCTAGAAACACTTCTTCGTCGCTATAATGAAGGCGACCTAAATGCCGAAGAGTTGGACGAACTGAATCGGCTGACTCATCGCGACCAGGTACTGCAGGCTGCCAACATGCGAGTTAGAGCTATAAAACGCCGTCGTTATTCAGCTGTGGCAGGTGTTGCTGTAGTGCTTTTGGTGACTGGTGTATTCTTCTTTGCCCGTCCTTCAGTTGACAATCAGTTGGCAGAAACACCTATAATGGCTCAGGCAGATGTGCCTACGTTGAGTGAAGAGGAGTCGGGTATGCCCGTTGTGTCAAAGCAAGTGGAGCCGACACAACAGATGACCTCGATAGAGACGAGGATGCGTCAACACGACACGGCTATTTTGCAACCCAAGCCAAAGTTGGTTTCTGTTGCGCCAGTAGAGCAGGCTGTCATTGAAGAGGTGGATGTGGAACAGTTGGAGCCCCCTATTGTTTCAGAAGATCCAATAGTGGCATGCAACACACAGTGCTCACCTGACTCAGTTATTAACGACATCTGGAAATTTCTTCGCACCTAACAATTGACACTTGTTTCGTTATGAAGAAAATACTTTTTTTCTTGCTATTAGGCTGTGCCACCAGTGTTGTGGCACAGACCGACCTGTACAATCGCTATTCGGGACGTACAGACGTGCGTGTGGCTAGTGTCACCAACTTTACTCTTGATACAGGCATCACAGCCGATGTGACGCTGCTGGAGGCAATCGATGACCAGAGCTGGCAGTGGCTCTGCTCTACATTCGGGCTTGCCACCCCTACAAAAGAGCAGGAGCAGCAGATGGAGGCAGGCTGGGACGTGACGATGTTCACCCAGCGCAGCCGTCAAGACCCCACCAAGCCCGCCCCCGTAGTCGATGAACACATCGACCAAAACAATTCATGCTATTTGGGTGTATCCTATCTTTCCCGCACGGTATATATATTTTGTTGTAGTACAGAGAAACAGTCGGATGTGGTGATTGCCTACCT
>JAFWQP010000121.1 GCA_017509045.1 Bacteroidales bacterium | reverse complement strand
CTTGACTTGGCGGCGGAACTCGTCGGAAGGAAAAATACAGACTTTCGGCATAGGTCAAGCCTTTTTCAGCTCGTCAATCAAGTCTTGAAGCGTGCCACCCGTGCTGCCATCAGCTTCCATGGCCTTCACTTGTTGCCATCCACGCTCTATGCTGGCCTTTAATAATAGTTGCTCGGCCAGCTCGATGTCGTCGGACAAAAGCCTCTCGGTCAATTCCCGGCGTGTGCTTTTGTTCTGTCCGGCTATCAACGACCAAAGAGCATCAACGGTAGAAACTTTGCTTGATTTGCCAATAGTAGATGCTATTGTAGATTCCATAATCAATTTTTCTCTATAAACGTCCTTAAAGTAGAATTATTGTGTGGCAGAACATTTTTTCCATTACGACGCCCACCTCGTCGTCGCCACCGGGCAGATTGCGAATTGAAAAAAAAGTTTACATACCTCGCCACTTCAATAAAGAAAGCAATCTCCAACCAATTCTAACGAGGTGTCAGTTATTCGACGTTTAAATTGCGGTATTAGCGCGCCCATAATTATTTAATCCACAGTATTCATATCAAGATACAATAATCATTGCTCTCTTGGGAGAGCAAATTTTGCATTTTTTGCTCTCTCGGGAGAGCAATCTCTGTAATATATTGGGGTAAAGTTACTAATGTTATATTGATAGCCTCGGCTTTGTTGGCATGTTCATTCTTTCCGACGTCAGCATCCAAGGCATAGCCCCAGCTAGATTGGATAGAGAAAATATTGATTAATAAATAGCGGAAGGTGCGGCAGGACTGATGTCTACAGGACACCCCCTTAATCCTCTTTAGAAGGGTGCCCGGAGGGCGGGATCTTAAAGTATAGAATAACAATTATCTCATTTTATCGCTAATTGCCTAATACTCTCATAGGTTGAGTGGCTGCAACCGTTCTTGATAGTGATGGTGGTTTCGGCTGTTGCGGAGAGATAAATAGTATTGCTCCCATTTTGCTGTAAGAAAAACACAATGCAATGAACAGTGAACGCTGCAAGAGGGGCGGCGAAAGTCACATGTCACAAGTCACATGCGTATGTTTTTGGTTATAGGAATGGTTATATATTATAATAATATAATGATTAATAATTAATTATAGTATAATAGACTATTTCGCATAAAAACACATTGCATGTGACATGTGACTTTTGTGACTTCTCTGCAATGTGTTTGTTTCTAGTCGATTAGGTTGATTTGGGTGTAAAAGGTGTCGTGTGACTTCTTTCACATTTCTGTGAGGGAATATATGCTTTTTAGATTGATACATAATAACTTGTATGCTTTTCAATTCAAACATGTGGATTGGCAACACTGAATCTGCTACAGCGCTACAGTGCTACAGTTCGTTTTCACCCTTATCAAAGTCTCGAATCATTCTTTCAGGGTCTTTATTAATCAAGTATTTGAGAATTAGCTATTTTGTAGATGCTTTTTGAAAAATGGACATCTCAAATACTAACTGTAGCACTGTAGCACTGTAGCGCACCAAGCATCCCCTACCTGAAAGCATGGCATACATGTATCGGCTTTTATGCCTGATAAATAGTTTGTTATGGTATAATAGTTAATTATTCAGCATTAGAAGTGTGAACTGTGAATTGCGTATGTTTTTTTCCACAATATAGGCAATTTATTATATATATTATTAATTATTAATTAATTATATTAATAATACTATATTATATACCCCTCAAAAAACCAAAATTCATTGCAATTCACAGTTCACAGTTCACACTTGAACGTATGTGGCTGTCGGTCATTGTGTTTGCCTTATAAACTGTGAACTGGGGTGTGAATTGGGATGGAACGGTGGTCCCATCCCTATTGTTATTGTTATTGTCATCGGGTGCCACTTGTGCCACTTTTTTTTCTCAAAAGTGGCACCCTAATTTTAGGCTTTTTTGGTATAATTATAACAAACGGCGGACACACTTTGGGTTCGCTCTGGGTTCGCTCTGGGTTCGCTCTGCCTTCGCTCTGCCTTCGCTCTGGCTCCACTCCTAAGATTGGAGTCAAGGTGGAGTCAAGATGGAGTCAAAGTGTATCCAAAATGGGAGGAAACAGCACTCGGCATCACTTGTCAGTTTATCGGATGAAACAATTACTTTTCACCCTTCAATTAGGGGAAGGAGGTCGGCGAAGTCGTCGATGAGGTGGTCGGCACCGGCGGAGATGAGGTCGGCGGGGGTGCCGTTGCCGTAGGTGACACCGCAGGTGCGGGTGCCGGCATTGCGCCCCATGAGGATGTCGACGGGCATGTCGCCTACCACTAGGGCTTGGTCGGGGGTGATGTGCATCTGGTCGAGGATGTGGAGCACGGGCATAGGCGAGGGCTTGGGTTGGCTGACATCTTCGGAACCTACGACTAGCTCGAAGTAGTGGGCTATGCCCATATCGTGGAGGAATGCCCAAAGGGAGGTTGAGGTGCGTGAGGAGGCGATGGCCATGAGGATGCCACGCTGTTTTAAGCGGTCGAGGGTTTCGTGGACGTGGGGGAAGAGCTGCGGGACGAGTTGTCGGCGGTTGGCTTCAAAGAGTTGTCGGTAGGTGGTGGTGCAGGCATCGGCTTCTGCTTCGGTGGCTTGGGGGATGAGGCGCAGGAAGGCGTCGCGGAGGGGTATGCCGATGGTGGCGGCACAGGCATCGTTGTCCGCCACAGGATGGCCCATCTGGCGCATCACCTGCTGTAGGGTCATGACGATGTTGCGTCGGGTGTCGGCAAGGGTGCCGTCGAAGTCGAGAATGAGCATTTTAATACGTCAATTCGTTAATGTGTTTCTTCGTTAATCAAATGAATTCGTTAATTCGTAAACGTGTTAATTCGTTAATCGATTTACACATTCACACATTCACACGTTAACACATTCAAGAATTCACACATTTACACATTCAAGCATTCAATTTGTAAAGACATATTGGAGGATGTTTTCGCCCATGCGGAAGGCTTTTTGGCGGGTGGCTTGGCTGTCGTTGTGCACGTCGGGGTCTTCCCAGCCGTCGCCGAGGTCGCACTCCCAAGTGAAGAAGCAGACGAGGCGTCCTTCCCAAATGAGGCCGTAGCCGCGTGGGGGAAGGTTGTCGTGCTCGTGTATCTTGGGTAGCCCGTTGGGGAAGTGGTAGCGCTGGTGGTAGATGGGGTGGGAGAAGGGAAGTTCCACGAAGTCGAGCTCGGGAAAGACCTGTTTCATGGCTGGGATGACGAACTGGCGGAGGCCGTAGTTGTCGTCGATATGCAGGAAACCGCCGCCGACGAGGTAGTTGCGGAGGTTTTGCGCCTCTTGGGGGGTGAAGACCACGTTGCCGTGTCCGGTCATGTGGACAAAGGGGTAGTTGAACAGTTCGGCACTGCCCACGTCGACAACGGCGTACTGGGTGGCGAGGTTCATCTGGGCATCAGCGTTGCAGAAGGCTATGAGGTTGGTGAGCGAGGTGGGGTTGGCATACCAGTCGCCGCCGCCACCGTATTTGAGCAAGGCGATGGGGGTTTGGGCGTGCATTGGAAGTAAGAAGTAAGAACTAAGAACTAAGAAGAGAAGGTTTTTTTTCATGGATGTTATTTCTGTGGGCGTACACGGGGGTACGCATAAGGACGTACACGGGGGTACGCCCCTACGTTAATTCATAAAGTTAAGCACTGTGGTGGCGTAGAGGGCGGCGGTTTCGGTGCGTAGGCGGCTGTCGCCTAGGGTGACAGGTTGGAAGCCTAGCTGGAGGGCGGTGGTGATTTCGCGGTCGCTGAAGTCGCCTTCGGGACCGATGAGCACGAGGGCGTCGGTGCCAGGGGTGTAGAGTTGGCGCAGGGTGTGGCGGTCGTCGCCAGAGCAATAGCATACAAAGCGTTGGGTGCTGGGGTCGGCATCGCCTTGCTGGCGGAGGAAGTCGACTAGCCTTACAGGTGTGTCGATACCGGGGCGGAGGGCACGGAGTGACTGCTTCATGGCACTGAGGGCCAGCTTATCGAGGCGGTCGGTCTTGAGGGAGGGACGCTCGGAGTGGTCGCAGATGATGGGGGTGATGCGGTCGATGCCTATCTCGACGGCTTTTTCGACGAACCATTCGAGGCGGGCGTTGTTCTTGGTGGGGGCGACGGCGATGTGTAGGCGGAAGGGACGGGGCTGGTAGTTGGTGAGCCGCTCGACAATCTCTACTTCGCAGCTGTCGGGGTCGGGGGTGACTAGGCGGGCGCGGCAAAGGGTGCCGTCGCCAGAGGTGACCCACAGCTCGTCGCCAACGCTCATGCGCAATACTCGCACACA
Source organism: Bacteroidales bacterium (assembly GCA_017509045.1). Lineage (GTDB taxonomy): Bacteria > Bacteroidota > Bacteroidia > Bacteroidales > P3 > Colimorpha. The sequence goes on along the minus strand of JAFWQP010000121.1, from coordinate 6,514 downwards.
GTGGCGCGATTCGTCAGGTGATAGTTGGGCGTAGGGCCCTTGGGTGTCGTCGGAGAGGAAGAGATGCACTTTGTAGAATTGAAAATTGAAAATCGAAAATTGAAAATTTGGCTGCCGCCTTCCTTCTTAGCTCTTAGCTCTTACTTCTTACTTCAATTGTCTGCATCCTGTGGTGCGGTTTTCGAGCATGTTGTAGGAGTGTTGCACCATGCCGAACACTTTTCGGTGCATGGCAGCGACGATGTCGGGATGCTGGGCGGACTGGTCGCCAGGGGTGGAGTCGCTGTAGTGGAAGAGGTGCTCGATGTTTTCTGCCACCTGGCAGACGTAGAGGTAGGCGGTGTCGAGGACGCAAAGTTTGTCGTCGCTGCCGAAGTAGGCGTATTGGCGGTGTTGGTGCAAGAGGTCGAGCCCGAAGGTGTTGTTGCAGTAATCGTAGGGTAGCATGCCCATGAGGGTGGGGAAGAGGTCGAGCTGCAGTGCCAGTCGGTCGCACCGCTGGGGAGAGATATGTTTAGGACAGTAGAAGAGCATGGGCACATGGTGATAGGAGAGGGCAATGTCGTAGAGGCTAGAGGATGCTGCTCCGTGGTCGGCAATGAAGACGAAGAGGGTGCTGTCGAACCAAGGTTGTTGAGCCGCCAGCTGCATGAAGTGACCGATAGACCAGTCGGCGTATTCGGTCATCTTATCTGCCATAGCCTTGCTGCGGGGGGTGAAGGGGATGCCGTCGGGCAGGATGTAGGGCACATGGTCGCTGCAAGTCATGATGGTGGTGAGGAAGGGACCGCTTTGCGACACCTTGGTGCAATGCTCCACAGCGTGTTCAAACAGTCGGTGGTCGGGCAATCCCCAGGTGCCGACCGACTCGTTGGCGGGGAAGCTATGCTGCCCTATGACGGAGTCGAAGCCGTTGGCGTGGAGGAATCCGCGCATGTTGTCGTAGTCCTCGTCGTGGGTCATCATATAGGTGGTTTGGTAGCCGTTGGCCTGTAGTTGGTGGGGCAATCCGCACATGGAAGGGATGAAAGTATGCTTTAATGTGTGGCGTGCCATGAGGCCTGGGTGGGAATAGAGAGTGGAGTAGATGCCGTTGTAGGTGTGTATGCCTGCCGAATAACATTGGGTAAACACCAATCCTCGGCGCATAAGGCTGTCGAGACAGGGGGTGTGGGAATGCTGTGGATTGAAAAGACCTGTTTTGTCCACCGTCATCGACTCCATGATGACCAGCACCACGTTAGTGCCTTCGGGGAGTTGGGAATTGTTAAGTTGAGAATTGAGAATTGAGAATTGAGAATTGCTGTCCACAGGCGTTGCCCGCTCTTCTTCATACACCAACCTTGCTTCTTCCGCGTCCATAAGTGTCAAAGGTTGGTTGGCGTTTTTGTTCATTTCTTCGATGCTTTTGACAAAGGTGAACACGGGATTCAGTCCCAGCTGGTTTAGGAAAGCGTTGCCGCAGAAGTAGGCGGTGCCCACACGGATGGGACTCTTCTTGCTCAGTCGGCCACGCATACCCACGAAGGTGCCAAACACCAGCACCACCGCCAACGCTATTGCCCAACCCACATGTAGGGGCGTACCCCCGTGTACGCCCTCATGCGTACCCCCGTGTACGCCCTTATGCGTACCCCAATTAGGAAACAGCCTTCGAAAAATCCATCTCATCAAAAAAGCATATCCCACCGCCAGCAGCACAAACGCCAGCAAGCCCAGCAGGTAAACGGGTTCGCTCAATATCATGTTGGCGATAAGGCCAAACGAGTCAATCTCGTTTGCCGCCACCGCATTCAGTCGGGTGAAGAAATAGCTGAAGAAAGGCACGTCGACAGCGCAGGCAAAGAAGGCGACAACGTAGAGCGTCACCAATATGATGTGTGCCGTTCGATAGTATCCTCTGGCTTTGATATGTGCCAGCTCGCCCACAATCATCATCAGCAGGGGCAGCGTGAGCAGGTAGCAGCTGACCACTGTGTCGAACCGCCAGCCCATCACCAATGCTTGGAAATATTGTCCTTCGAAGTCGGGCACTGTTGCCGAGTTGTGGCAATACACCCACGTGTTCAGCAGCCGAAACAGCGTGAACACCACGATGCCCACAAAGTAGGCGGCCAAGATATATCTGTATCGTGCTCCGCGCTTCATCAGCCTAGCGACTCCTTCATCTTCTCGGCGTTCTCGGCCAACTGCAGGGCATCAATCAGGTCCTCGATGTCGCCGTCCATAAAGGCGGGCAGGTTGTACATGGTGTAGCCGATGCGGTGGTCGGTCACGCGGCTCTGGGGGTAGTTGTATGTGCGCACTTTCTCGCTGCGGTCGCCGGTGGCAACCATAGTCTTGCGCTTGCTCGACAGCTCCTCCATGTATTTGTTATACTCACGCTCGTAGAGTCGTGTGCGCAGGATGGCGATAGCCTTCTCCATGTTCTTGATTTGCGACTTCTGGTCCTGCATCGACACCACGATGCCGGTAGGAATATGGGTAAGGCGCACAGCGGAATAGGTAGTGTTCACGCACTGTCCTCCGGGACCTGAGGCGCAGAATGTCTCCTTCTTCACATCTGCCATGTTCAGCTCAACGTCCAGCTCCTCAGCTTCGGGCAGCACCACCACGCCGGCGGCGGAAGTGTGCACACGCCCCTGTGTTTCGGTGGCAGGCACACGCTGCACACGGTGCACGCCACTCTCGTACTTGAGCATGCCGTAAACCTTCTCGCCCGTGACGTTGAAAGTGATGTCCTTATATCCTCCCGCAGTGCCTTCGTTAAAGTCCACGATGTCGATTTTCCAATGCTTCTTTTCGCAATAGCGGCTGTACATGCGGAAAAGGTCGCCAGCAAAGATACAGGCCTCGTCGCCGCCCGTGCCGCCGCGAATCTCCACTACGGCGTTCTTGCTGTCGGTGGGGTCTTCGGGGATCAGCAGTATGCGGATTTCCTCCTCCATTTTGTCGCGTTTCTCGTTGGCTTCGGTCAGTTCCATTTTTGCCATCTCGCGCAACTCCTCGTCCTTCTCGGTGCTGAGCAATTCCTTGCATTCGGCAATGGTGTCGAGCAGGTTCTTATAGTCGTGATAAGCCTTCACCACAGGCTGCATATCCTTGTAGTCCTTGCTCAGTTTCACGTAGCGTTTCAGGTCGGCAGTCACCTGTGGGTCGTTCATCTGCTGCTCAATCTCTTGGTAGCGGGCATAAATGGCTTCTAATTTGTCTAGCATTATGTGGTTTAATGTTTATGTTTAATGTTGATTGTTGATACGTTGTGCGAAAGCCCTTTCAATTTTCAATTTTCAATTCCCCATAGATTCCCAGCAATCTTTGTCGGAAATCGTCGCCTAAGGGGTATTGTCGGCAGGTTTCCTCCAGATAGGTTTGAAAGGAATGTAGCTCGGGGGTGTCCTCAGGGTTTATCCCTTCCAACAACTGCTTGGCTATACGGTTGTTTGCCGTCAGGTGGTAGCCTTCGGCAATGCGGCGGTCAATCAAGTTCGCCACAGCGTGATATTCGCCTCCCACCTCGGCCAGTTCATCATAGCTGAGAGGCTGGCAGATAGTGAAATGCACATGTCCCTTGAAGTCCACGATGCCGCTCATCACGCTCTGTGTATCTTCGCCTGGGACTTTGGTATAGCTGCCCTGTTGGCTCAGGCACATCTCTCTCGCCTTCAGTGCGGCGCAGGGCTCCCACTCATACGATACGCTCACCGGCGTGATGTGCATAGCTGCCAATGCGCCGACGGGGTCTTTCTCCTTTCGGCTCGAGGCTATCATCTTCACCAACGCGGGGTCGGTGCGGTCGATGCCGTCCTTGGTGCGGCCGTTGCGCTGGGCTATCCACACACTCTCGCCCTGTTCCACCACCCATTGGCGTAGTTGCTGCGACATCGCCATCAGGCATCGGTAGAACTCCATACGGTTGCCCCCGCGCCCTATGCTGTACATCTTGTTCAGTCGTGCCAGTATCGGCATGATGGGCACCTCAAACAAGTTGGCACCTATCACCACGTGCGAAGTCTTCAACCCCTGCTCCACCAGTATGTATTGCAGCATCATGGCGTCCAGCACTATGTCGCGATGGTTGGAGATAAACAGGCGGGGTGTGCTGTCGAGATGCTCGGTGCCGCTATAGGTGAATTGGCTCATCGTGTTTTTGATGACCCACTGGCAGCCACGATACATAAACATGGACTGAAACTGGTCGACGCTTTCCATACCCATCAGCCGCCCCTTCAATTCCTCCTTTGGGGTGTCAGGAAAGAGGCGCACGGCAAGCATGTCGAACATTTCGTGTTCGACAAAAGCCTTGATGGTTTCTTTAAAATCTTGTAGACTAGAGTTTTGTTCGTCAGTTGGGCAATCCATACAAATTGCAAAGATAATAATAAATTCTTATTTATTGATTTTAATTTGTAATTTTGCAACATGGGAAGAAAGGTTATTGTGCTTATTATTTTATTGACTCTGTGTCCGTTGATTGCTTTTTCGCAGAACGGTGGAGGAGCCAAGCCAACCCCTGCGGCGGTGATTGTCGACACGTTGCCGACGGTGCTCAACAACACCTCGTCGCTTTTCTTTTGGCAGCACCGTCTGTGGACCATCAACGACCACGGTGGCTTGCGCCTCTACGCACTCGACACCCTTACCGCCGACATTGTGAGCCAACTGCCCGGTGCCGACACGCTTCCCCCTTTCTCCGACATGGAGGAGACGGCGCAGGACGACCGCTATTTCTACTTCGGCGACTTTGGCAACAACCATGAACGTCTGCGCGACGACCTGCGCATATTGCGCCTTGCAAAGGACGACCTGCTGGCGGGCAACTTCCGTTTCGACACCATCTTCTTCACCTACGAAGACTACGACCCCTCGCTGCCCGGACACGATGGGCTGCCCACTACCGATTTCGATTGCGAGGCGATGATTGCCACCGCCGACAGCCTCTATCTCTTCACCAAGCAGTGGACCACGATGCGGACCTCCTGCTATGCTCTCCCCAACACCCCAGGGCGCTACACTGCCCAATTCCGCGATTCGGCAGGGGTGTACGGCTTGGTGACGGGAGTCTGCTACCTACCCGAGCAGCGGCTCTTGGTATTCACATGCTATAGTGTTTTGTGCCAGCCGTTTGTATATTTGTTGTACGATTTTCAAGGCACCGACTTCTTCGGCGGCGAACATCTTCGTCTGCCCCTATCAAACAATATCGGCACCCAAATCGAGGCCATCGCCTCCACCGATGGTCTTCACTACTACCTCACCAACGAACATTTCTCCCGCATGGGCATCACCTATCCCGCACAGCTGCTCAGCCTCGACCTCACCGACTATCTGTATGCCTATCTCCATCCCGACACCTCGCAGGTAGGTATTGCCGACCTCATTTCGAGCAAGGATAGGTTCGCCATTGCGCCCAATCCCGCCACCAAGCATGTGAAGGTGACCCGCCTACGGCAGGGCTCTCAGGTCAACCTGTCGATAATCAACACCCGAGGCCAGCTACTCTATGACCAACCCTTTCCAACACACACCAACACTTTTCATATCGACATTTCCAACCTGCCTACTGGCACCTACCTGCTGATTATTGCCGCCTCCGACGGCTATGCCGAGAACCATACTCTTATCATCCCGTAGCCCTAATTCTTAGCTCACACACCCAATGGGGATGTTGCAACGCAGGTATGGTTGCGTCAATTTGTTGATTATTAGGTGTGTGTAAAAAACTGGGAAATTAGTGTGGTGAGGTCCACAATCCCCAGCTGAGCTGGGCTTGCCGCTCTAGCATGGCTAGGCCACCGACGGTGTGGGCGCCAGCGGAGGCGGCCTCTTGGAGAAAACGGGTGGGAGCGGGGTTGTAGATAAGGTCGTAGCAGAGGTGCTGCTCGGTGAGCAGTTTGCCGTAGGGCCAGGGGGTGCTCTCCGTGAGGGGGAACATGCCGACGGGGGTGGCGTTGATGACGAGGTGGTGGCTGGCGACCAGGTTGGCGGCAGCCGCGTAGGAGAGGGCATTAGGGTGCTGCTCGGGGGTGCGCGACAGTTTTTGATATTCAATACCTAGTTGTCGCAAGGCGTAGCTCACGGCTTTGGCTGCGCCGCCGGTGCCGAGAATGAGGGCTTTGTTGTGGTGAGGTTGCAGGAGTGGTTGGAGGGTTTCGAGGAAGGCGGGAGCATCGGTATTGTGGCCGATGAGCTCTCCGTTGTGTATCTCCACGCAGTTGACTGCCCCAATTTCCTCTGCGGCACTGTCTAGATGGTCGAGGTGGGGGATGACCGCCTGTTTGTAGGGTATGGTGACATTGAAGCCGCAGATATGATTCTCCACAACCCAGCGTCGCAGGTTTTTCACGCCGTCCATCTCATATAGACAGTATCTTGCATCGGCGATGCCCTCGCGCTGGAACATCGCCTCAAACCACTTCTGCGACCATGAGTGGGAGAGTTTCTTACCGATAAGACAATATTGTTTCACGCTGCAAAGATACGAATAAAATTGAAAATTGAAAAATGAAAATTG
>JAFWQP010000013.1 GCA_017509045.1 Bacteroidales bacterium | reverse complement strand
CCTCCAAGGCGAGAAACCCCTGCGGCGGTGCTCTTCACCTGCACCTCATTGAGCGTCTTGCGTGTGAGTGTATCGGTTTTCTGTGCCTGTAGTACCATACTGGCACAAAGTAAAAAAATAATGCTAACGATTTGTTTCATTGAAAATAAGGTTTGACAATTGGTTTCTTTGAATGAGTTAATGTGGGAATATGTTAATGTGTTAATCTTTTAGACTAACGAATTAACACGTTAACGAATTAACGCATTTGCAGAATTGTGTCAAACCCTCATCACCATATTTCTACTATCCGTCCATCCAGGCGGGGAACAATAAATGTGTCCTGTAGGTAGGGCAAAGAATTGTGAGATAGGAGTTGGGTGTTGAGTATTGGGAATAGCAAAAAGATTTCCAAACAAGTCGGACGTTTGGGCTGTGGGTGTTGAAGTCTCTTGTTGCAGGTCGGCAGTTGATAGGTGTGTTATCGTCACCGTCATACATTTGCTGCCTCTTTTGCAACAGTCGTGCTGAGTAGGCAGCACCAGACTCACCTTTCCTGTGCAGGCACAACGTTGCCAACCAATACCACCGCTGCCAAACAGCAACAGTATCAGCGTGGAGAGGGCAATCATTATGTGCGAAACAGTTTTCATCGCTTTAAAAGTATGGTTGGATAACGTCCTTATGGAAATAATATTGCAGACAGTCACAAAAAATCATTTCTTTTTGCCTTTTGGTACTTTTGGCTTCGGTTCGGGCAGCACGGCACAGGTGGCTCTCACCAAGTTGGCAAGATACTCGTGGTCGTCCACCTCCTCGATGTAGAAGTAGGGCTTTGCCCCCTCGTAGGGTGGGCGCATCACCTCGCTTTTCAGCAGCGGGCGTGCCGCCTCGGTGGGCTTGATGTAAAAACCGTTGTCGCTCACCAGCCCAAATATCTTTCCGTTGCAATAAATACCGTAGTCGCCAAACATCTTACGCGCCACAATCTCCCCTGCACCCCCGCATTGGTCAACTATATATTGCACAAAATCAGCATTGCTAGCCATAGTTTCGATTATTATATTGCGACTGCAAAAGTACGAAAAAAAGTAGTGACATTGCATTTTTTTTTGAATAGTTAGCACAATAATGAAACGACAATCGACGTTATCTCGACATTAATTCTTAATATCTCAATAATGAAACGTATTATTATTTGTTTGGCAATGGTGCTTTGCTCCATGGTTTCAATGGCTCAGGCATGGCGTTTGGAATGTGTCGAAGTGGAACGCAACGACAAGCATTTCGAAGTTTTCCAGTATCGTGTAGCGGACTCTCTGCAGGGTTATTTTCTTGGGCTCGACACGCCCGACCGCATTCCTGGTTCACTAATCACTTTCGATATGTTCACCGAAGTCTGTCTCTATCTTGGTGCCACTCTTGATGAAGCGCAGGCTGTGTTGGAGGAAATATATCTATTCTTCGACGAGGAAGTAGGTGCCTCGCGCGTGTTTACCGCACGGATGGCTTTAGGTACTGACTTGATGGACGCAAGCACCTCGACCTGCACCGTACAGAAACGGCTCTTGGGTGGACATAGGCTATGCTTCGCATTCGAACATTCGGGCTACACCACCGAGAACTACCTCCGCAAAGGTGACATCAGGTCAATCATCACCAACCTGAAGATTTACCGCAAGCTCCACCCAAAGGCGAGTTAGGGAAAAGCTCCTTTTTTATGGTTGGGGACCCTTGTGTCTTCCTGAAATCGCTTGACAGATTTTGCTGGTTAAACTGATTAGCTTGTCAGTAAACACACTCCCCGACTCCTATTATCTTTCCCGCAGGCTGACGGCGAAGCCGCCACAGGGCACCATGCGGAGTTTGAGTGTGGTCTTGGAGGTGACTTTTTTCTTGGTGATAGTGTAGCCGTAAGGGTTGTAGCTGTCGTCGGGGATGCCGGAGGCATCTTTAGCGTCGGTGTAGATGATGGCGTCGTAGGTTTTGCCGGGTTGAAGGAAGTCGAGCTTGATAGCGAACTCGCGGGCGTTCTCGTCGGTGATGCCGCCGATGTACCAGGTGTCGTGGGGGGTCAGACCAGTCAGACTGGTCTGATTAGTCGGACAATCATAAACATACTGTGCGGCATTACTAATTACGTTCTTTTTGCCGTCTGGCAATTCTCCCACCCCTTCGGCAGCTTTGTTCAACGAAGAAATCTTCGGTTTGCGGGCGGTGACGATGTAGTCGCCCGGCTCGGCGTAGAGGTAGATGCTGGTGTCCCAGTCGACGGCTACGTCTTTGATGAATTGGAATGCATCAAGGTACGGCTCATAGTGCTCGGGGAAGTCGGCGGCCATCTGGAGGGGGGAGTAGAAGGTGACGTAGAGACCCAGTTGGTTGCAGATGGTGTGTTGCATCTTTTTGCCCCAGGGGACTATCTTGCCCATGTCCGGTTCAAAGATGCCGGGGGTGTAGTCCATGGGGCCTCCCTGTAGGCGTGTGAAGGGCAGGATGGTGGTGTGGCCGGGGTGGATGCGCTCGCGGAACTCGGTGCCCATGGCGCTCTCGTTGCCAATCATGTTGGGCCAGGTGCGGTAGAGACCTGTGGGGCGTACCGCTTCGTGGGCGTTGACCATGATGTGGTGCTTGGCGGCCTCGACAATGGCGTAGTGGTAGTGGTTGTTGATGGGCTGGCTGTAGTGCCCTTCGGCAAAGGGGATGATGGTGCCGACGTAGCCGCTCTTCACGGCATCGTAGCCATATTGGTTCATCAGTGTGTAGGCCTTTTCCATCCAACGTTCGTAGTTGACGGTGGAGGCAGAGCTTTCGTGGTGCAT
>JAFWQP010000120.1 GCA_017509045.1 Bacteroidales bacterium | reverse complement strand
TTTTGTGCAATTTGACTCATTGGGTTGAAGGTGCGGGCAAAGCAATCCAAGAGAGAGGATTTATCCATCTGTGCTATTTCCTGTGGAGTGCAGCCCATAGAGGAATAGTCGTCTAAAACATCATTTATTCTAAAATGCTCGGATAAGCATATCTTAATTGCTTTCTGTTGTAAAGTTGCAAGTCTCGGAAGATAGGGATTCAAATCAGGTATTTTGTCGCTCTTTGAAGAATTGATACTTTGGTCGGCAGGAATCAGATTCCAAATCAAATCATGAGAAACAAATCTCCAAGGGATAAAGTGGTCAAGGTCATATTGTCCTATCCCAAGTGCTTTATTTGTGTAAATGCATCTTATATTGTTGTCAAAGCGGAAAACAAAATCCCAGTAGTTGTGTTGTTTGGTTAGGGTTTGACGAGTTTCTACCTTTATCAGTTTATTGACGATGTTAGGAACATGAGGATTTCTGACTTGAAGAAACACAGACAAATTCCAATAGGCAAAATCTCTTAGGATGACGTAGTTCTCTTTAAGGTAAGGAAGCCAAACACTATTCAACTCAACCCAGAGTGAATCATCTTCTTTAACTAACCGATACAAACATCCATTCTCAAAAGATTGAGATCGTTTCATTGTATCACGGTCATCGCTGGTGTCAATCCAAGGTCGTAAGAAACGATAGGGAACATTTAGTGGCAAGAATCTCAAAGTGGCTCGAACTTCTGTATCGTTCTTATGCTCATGCAGCCATTTACGCAATTCGGCTTGGCTGATATTAATGGGAATGTCATAAACTCTCTGTAGCGAATCTATGGCATCACTCAACGAGTCTGACTTACCAAAGGACAAATGAAAATAACATACGGGATACCATGCATTGACAACCATTTCTACCATTATATCCCAAATGTTCATTCTTGTTAAACCTTTCTTGACATACATATCAAGAATTCCTATAAACCAGTAGAATTTATAGGTGGCAACGGTCTTATTAAAGATACCATTCAGTCTATTTGTGGTTAATATTTTCGATTGAGGAAGCTGCATAGTCTGTTTTGTCGAGTTAGGATTGAAGCGCCCACGAAGAAGGACCGAAGAAGGGAGATTTGGTGGAGAGTGCTAATTCGGTGTCAGTTTCGCCAGATATGATTTGGATGTTCATGAGCCCTTGTTAATTCATTGTTGGCATAGTTTGAACGACTTTGCCATTGATTAGTTTCCCATTTTATGTTTGTTTCGTTTCACCCCGTCGGCACCCCAGGTGCCCCATTGCTTGAATAAGAATGCAGAGCCTTGACCTTCGGTCTGTTCTTGGATGGAGAGAACCCACGCTTCTTTCATCGGGCGGGCTTTTGGGCCGCTTTCACCACCGACAATCTCTTCCGTCCAGGCACCTCCCCACGAACTGGATGGTTCGGTGACGGTGGCCTGTCGTTCATTATTTGAACCTGTATCAAATGGGTTAATCATCATGAGATGATTAACGCGAAAAGGTCGTTTTTATTGTAGGAGCCTGAATAAAACTATTGGGCAGGTGAAATTGTATCATGAATTGGGGCATACTCCACAAGGGGAGACCGAAGAAGGGAGACTTAACCTCTTCGAGGCTGTAAAAAAACAGTCTTATATTAAACTAGAGCCAAATGAATATTTAGAGGTTTCTTCAAAAAAGTTCGAGGTTATTTGACTGCGGCAGCCAACTCTCAATTCTCAATTTTCAATTCTCAATTAAACTTAGCCCCATTTGGGTGGTGCGGAGGCGGTTAATGTGGTGTGTTGCAGCGTTGGAGGGACGTAACGATGAAAAAGTTTTCGCCAGATATAATATTATTATAACTTTTGCGTTAAATAGCTATTTCGGAATATTAATTCAACAGTACTACAACAAAATGGATCTTTCTAACATCTTAGCAGTATCGGGCAAACCCGACCTTAACGAATTAATCTCGCGTACCAAGAACGGTGCTATTGTCAAGAACCTTGTTACTGGGCAAAAATTCCCTGTCTTCGCTAGTAGCAGCATAAGCCAACTGAGCGAAATCCGTATGTTTACCACCAACGATGAGAAGCCGTTGGAGGAGATTTTTGAGAACATCTACAAGATTTTGGAGGCCAAGCCGACCGATTTTGACCCCAAGAAGGCTGAGAGCGATGTGCTTTTCGACCTCCTGAGCAAGGTGCTTCCCGACTATGACACCGAGCGTGTGCATGCTTCGGATGCCAAGAAGCTGTTTTCGTGGTATAACGTGTTGCTGGCTGCCAATAAGCTGACCCCCACCGAGGAGGAGAAGAAGGAGGAGGCTAAGGAAGAAGCCGCTGAAAAGCCTGCCGCCGAGAAGCCCGCACCGAAGAAGGCTGCGCCCAAGAAACCTGCCGCTTCGAAGCAGGCTGCTCCCAAGGCCACCACTCAGGCTAAGGCTGCACCCAAGCGCACCACCACAGCCAAGAAGGCCATTTGATGCATTGAAAATAGAAAGTTGAAAGTTGAAATTTCGCGGCGAGTATTTCAAACCCACGATAATTTCAATTTTCTATTTCCAAGATAATCAATTTTTAATAATCTTTAACCCTTAGAACAATGAAAAGAATAGTTGTTATTTTGTGTGCATGTGCCTTTGTGGCAGGTGCCGTATCGTGTAAGAAAGAGAAAATTGAGGATCCCGTGCCGGTGTATGCCGAGGGCATTTATCATCCTGTGATGAAGCTTGCCACGGTGAACGAGGACGGCGTGTTGACTCAGGAATGGAGCTGGGCGGGCGACAACCTGGACAAGATTGTCACTCCCGACGGTGGGTCTACCACCTACAACTATACGGGCAATTACATCTCGAAGGTCTCCACTCCTGGCGGCCAGCTGGAGGAGTTGCGCTATTACTACGACGAGAGCAACAAGTTCAGCAAGTGCGAAATCTATTATGAGGGCATGCTGGCAGTGACAATGAACCTGACGCACAATGCCGCTGGCAAGCTGGGCGGTGCCGAAGTGCTTGTGGAAGACAGCTTCTTGCTCTCGTTGGCCACTGGTCTGCTGGGCGGCGGCTCGCTGTTTGAGCAGTTGGTAGGCCGTAAGGCTGCCGAGTCGATGATTATGATGGCCCAGCTGCAGCACGCCAACAGTCCTAAATTCACTATGGGTAACAAGGAGTTTAGCATGACCTTGGAATGGAATGGCGAGAATCTGTCGAACCAGATACTCAACGGCAATGCGACGATTGTTCTCGACACTAACGACCTGAATCTGCTCCAGATGTTCCTCGACATCCCCGAGGAGTATTTGACTCTGATACAGATGGCAATGATGTTCCAGGGAGGTCTGCCCCTCTCGTTGAACCTCAGCGATACCATTGCCTGCACCTACGACACCAACTACAACCCCTTCTTCTGCAATTGGGGTGAGATTTTCTCGCATCGCAACCTGTCGCTCAACAACGCACTGTCGATGACCAATTCCGGCTCGGTGGCGATTTCCGCCTCACTTATGGGTCAGACGATGGATTTGTACAAATACCCGCTCAACCAATACTCAGAATACCAATACCAATATAACGACAAACGGTATCCCACCCACGTCAGTAGCGATACCGATATAGAATACACCTACAAACAATGACATATAGCGAAAAAGACCAACGCTACAAGCGTTATACCGTTACGTCGGCACTGCCCTACGCCAACGGTCCTGTCCACATAGGCCATCTGGCAGGTGTGTATGTGCCTGCCGACATATATGTGCGTTACTTGCGTGCACAGGGCGAGCAAGTGATGTTCATCGGCGGTAGCGACGAGCACGGCGTGCCTATCACCATCAAGGCTCGCAAAGAGGGCTGCACCCCTCAGGACATCGTCGACCGCTACCACAAGATAATCAAGGACTCGTTTGCCGAGTTGGGCATCTCGTTCGACATCTACAGCCGCACCTCCAGCCCCGAGCATCATGAGACGGCTGCCGCCTACTTTAAGAAACTCTTCGAAGAAGGCAAGTTTATCGAGAAGACCTCGATGCAGTATTACGACGAGGAGGCTCACCAGTTCCTCGCCGACCGCTACATCACAGGCACCTGCCCCCATTGTGGCAACGAACACGCCTATGGCGACCAGTGCGAAGCTTGCGGCACCAGCCTCAATGCCACCGACCTCATCAACCCCAAGAGCGCCCTCAGTGGCAATCCCCCTGTGATGAAGGAGACCAAGCATTGGTACCTCCCGCTCGACCAGGACGAGCCGTGGCTGCGCGAATGGATTCTTGAGCAGCATAAGGGCGACTGGAAAGTGAATGTCTACGGTCAGTGCAAGTCGTGGATTGACGCAGGACTGCAGCCCCGTGCCGTGACGCGCGACTTGGACTGGGGCGTGAAGGTGCCTATCGAGGGCACTGACGGCAAAGTGCTATATGTCTGGTTCGATGCCCCCATCGGCTACATCTCCTTCACCAAACAGCTGAAGGGCGACGACTGGGAGAAATGGTGGAAAGACCAAGATACCAAGTTGGTGCATTTTATTGGCAAGGACAATATCGTTTTCCACTGCATCATCTTCCCCGCCATGCTCCACGCCGACGGCAGCTATATCCTGCCCGCCAATGTTCCTGCCAACGAGTTTCTTAACCTTGAGGGCGACAAGATAAGCACCTCCCGCAACTGGGCGGTGTGGCTGCACGAGTATCTCAAGGACTTCCCCGGCAAACAGGATGTGCTGCGCTACACCTTGTGCAGCAACGCTCCCGAAACCAAGGACAATGACTTCACGTGGAAGGACTTCCAGCTCAAGAACAACTCCGAGTTGGTGGCAATCCTTGGCAACTTCGTCAACCGCACGTTGGTGCTGACCCACAAGTTCTTCGACGGCAAGGTGCCCGCCTGCGGCCCCATGACCGAGGTAGAGCAGGAGGTTGTCAAAGAAATCGCCACCTTCCCCGAGCGCATAGGTCGTAGCATCGAGAACTACCGTTTCCGCGAGGCCTTGAGCGAGATGATGAACTTGGCCCGTCTTGGCAACAAGTACCTTACCGACACTGAGCCGTGGAAGCTTATCAAGAGCAACCCCGAGCGTACTGCCACGGTGCTCAACCTATCGTTGCAGATATGCGCCAACCTAGCCGTGCTTTGTGCGCCCTTCCTGCCCTTCACTGCCGACAAGATGCACCGCATCATGAACCTGCCCGCCATGGGTTGGCAGCACGCCGGCAAAGCCGACCTGCTGATTGAAGGCCACACCATCGACAAGCCCGAACTGCTGTTTGAGCAAATCGACGATGCCGCCATCGAGGCACAGGTCAACAAACTGCTGGAGACCAAGCGCCAGAACGAGCTCAACGCATGGGCTCCCGCCGAGGTGAAGTCCACCGTGGCGTTTGAGGACTTCGGCAAGATGGACATCCGTGTGGGTACTGTGCTGGAATGCTCCAAAGTGCCTAAGGCCGACAAGCTGCTCCAGTTCAAGATTGAGGACGGCATGGGCACTCGCACTATCGTCAGCGGCATTGCCAAGTTCTACCCCGAGCCTGAGAAACTGGTGGGTATGCAGGTATGCTTTATCGCCAACTTTGCGCCCCGCAAGCTCAAAGGTGTCGAGAGTCAGGGCATGATTCTCAGTGCCGAAGACAAGGACGGTCGTTTGGTACTTGTCACTCCTAGCCAGATGGTCACTCCCGGATGTAATGTCGGCTGACCATGAAAGTCCTGCTTCTAGGCGGCAACGGACTGCTGGGACATAATGTTTTGAAACAATTACTGCAGCAAGGACATGAGGTTCATGCCTTGCTGCGGTCTTCTTTGGACAAGGAGACTTCGACGTGGGAGGGGATGTCGGACAGGTTTACCCTATTCCACGGGTCGCTACTCGACGATGCGGCACTACAGGCTGCCGCCGAGGGCTGCGATGCCATCATCAACTGTGCCGGAGTCACCGACATGTCGCTGCTGCGGTATGACGACTATCTGCCCGTAAATCGCGACCTCTGCGATAGGCTTGTACAGCTGATGGAACGCCTGCATATCACACGCTTGGTGCATACCAGCACAGCCAACACCATAGGCTTCAGCACCCCTTCGCAGCCTGCCGACGAGCAGGCACCGATGCAGCCACCCTTTAGCCGTTCATACTACGGGCTTAGCAAGCGGGAAGGGGAAAATGTATTGTTGGAAGCGGTGCGACAACATCCCGAGTGGCATATCGTTATAGTGAATCCTGGCTTCATGGTTGGTGCCTACGATATGAAGCCTAGTTCGGGTACCCTGCTGCTCACGGGCTACCGTAAGTCTTTGATGGTGGCACCGCGTGGGGGCAAGAGCTTTGTGCATGTGGCTGATGCTGCGGTGGCGATAGTGAATGCGCTCGACAGAGGTGCCCACGGCAATCGTTACCTGCTCACTGGACAGAATCTCTCGCTCCGTCAGTTCTATCAGCTCCAAGCCCAAGTATGTGGCTATCGGCAGTGGTTGCTGCCTCTGCCCAATGCTGTGCTGGCTGTGGCGGGATGGTGTGGCGATTTGCTGCGACTCTGTGGGTTGCGCACACAGCTCTCCACCCGCAATGTGCGCCAATTGATGGTGCGCGAATACTACGACAACGCTTCCGCCCACACTGCCCTCGCTATGCCAGAAACACCCATAGCTCAAGCTATCAGCGACTTCTTTGCTTGGTATCAAAGCAAATGATTGTTTTATCGTTGAGAGTGCCGTCGTGGTGGAGTGTGTTTGAACCGAAATTGGTTATTGGGTTGATATTTGTATCAATTATCGGGGAAAGGAATTTAGACACAATAATATTGGAAAAGTGTCGTTATATAGTAAATTAAAAAGGGCATAAAAATGAAAAGGATAGTTTTCTTATTATTGGCGGTCGGTTTGCTGACTGCATGTATCAACACGAATAGCGATGAGCCGAAGAAGCGCGGTTCGTCGGGCAAAACATTGGAGCTGCTGGTGGTGGCAGACCCCGAAGTGTATCGTGGGGACACCAAGGAACTGGTGGACTCGCTGTTTGGCAGGTTGCAGGACTGCCTGCCCCAGCCGGAGAGCATGTTCACGATAGTGAATATCCCTGTGTCGTCGTACAAGAACACGGAGATGTTTCGCACGCATCGCAACGTAGTGTTGCTAGATGTGAACGAGGAGAATCCGGGTAAGGTGTATATGCACATCGACGACTATGCGGCGCCACAGGTGGTGTTTGACTTTGCGATGAAGGACAGAGAGTCGCTGCACGACAACCTGCGCAAATATGAGCAGGTGATGCTGCGCGAGCTGTATGCTGCCGAGCATCGGCGTATGTTTAAGATATTTAAGGGTATGCAGGCATACGAACTAAACCAGAAGATTACGGATAAGTTTGGTTTCAGTTTGATGTTCCCCGACGAGTACCATATTGCCAAGATGGATGACGATTTTGCTTGGGTGCGCAAGGAGGCGAAGGATTTCGGCATAGGGGTGCTGATAGACGTGTTTCCGTATGAGAGTAGGGATGCTTTTGACGAACAGCATATCTTGGACCGACTAGACACAATTATGAAGCGGCAGGTGCCGGCGAGTGCGCCAGATAGTTATATGGGGCTAGAGCGGCGGCGCGATGAGCAAGGAAACTATCTGATGGAGATAAAGAGTAAGAAGGTAGATTTAGACAGCATCAGCTACTGCATTGAGACGCGTGGTTGTTGGCGTGCGTTTGGCGACTTTATGTGTGGTCCGTTTGTGACATACACGATGCTTGACCCAACGGAGAAGAAGGTGGTGATGCTGACGGGATATGTGTTTTGTCCTCGCAACAAGCCGACGACCAAGCGCGACTTGCTGATGCAGGTGGAGAGTATTTGTAGGACGGTGAAGTTTTGAAATAAGAACTAAGAAGTTATCTGGTATTGAAACGCATAATTGTTTTGATGTTGCTGCTCTGGGGCGGCTCGGCGATAGCACAGAACGTGTTGGCTCGTAGTGAGGTGGGGCTGTCGTTTGGTGGGATGAACTATCTGGGCGACTTGAACGACCAGAGTATGCTGGGCAAGGTGGACTGGGCTTGTGGTGTTTCGGCACGGCTGAATTTCGACTCGCGATGGGCAATGGCGATAGGAGGTGTGTATGGGCATATCGCAGGAGGAAATCCCGATGTGGTGTACCGTCGTAACCTTAGTTTCCGTTCTCCTGTAGTGGAAGGCAGCATCAGGGCTGAGTTTAACTTCTTCCCGTATGGCTTGATAATGTCGTCGCAGAGGCGTTCGACACCCTATATCTTTTGTGGATTGGGGCTGTTTAAGTTTAATCCGCAAGCGATGGTGATAGATGGCGACACGGGCGAGCCGCAGTGGTATGACTTGCAGCCGTTAGGTACGGAGGGACAGGGCACGACAGCCTATCCTGACAGGAAGAAGTACCAGCTGATAGAGGTGTCGATGCCCTTTGGCGTTGGCTATCGCTGGAGGCTTTCGCCCGGGATGCACCTTACGGTGGAATATGGCTGGAGGAAGACCTGGACAGACTATTTGGATGATGTGAGTACCACCTATGTGGGCGCTGACCTGCTCAACGGCACGTCGGGCAGTTCGATGGCAGCACAGTTGGCCGATCGCAGTGGCGAAGTGGTGCCGGGATATGTCAATGCAGTGGGAGTGAAGAGGGGCGACGACGCATTGTGCGACTGGTATTCCTATTTTGGCGTGTCGGTGGTGTTCTCGGCTGAGATGCTATTTGGCTGGATGAGGGGCAAGGTGTGTGAGATAAAATAGTGGAATAAAGAAGTGTTGAGATGATGTAACGGATTGAAAACCTTTTGAATCATATCAACGTATCAACAATAAGGAATATGAAACTTGAAGACATTGATAAATCGCGTGTGCCGCAGCATGTGGCAATCATCATGGACGGCAATGGCCGCTGGGCACAACGGCAGGCACACAAACGTATCTTTGGCCATCAAAACGCGATGACGGCGGTGCGACAGGCGGTGGAGGCGGCTGTGGCGAGCGGAGTGAAGTATCTGACGCTGTATACCTTCAGCACCGAGAACTGGAACCGTCCGCAAGAGGAGATTGACGGCTTGATGGAACTGCTGATCAAGGCGGTGCGTGACGAGACCAAGACGTTGATGGACAACAATGTGAAGTTGGAAGCAATAGGTGATCTGGGACGTATTCCAGAGAAGTCGCGTGAGAGGCTGTTAGGCTGCATCCGTGAGACGTCGGGCAATACGGCAATGACGTTGGTGCTGGCGTTGAGTTACAGTTCGCGTTGGGAGATTGCCGAGGCGTTGCGCAATATTTGCCGCGAGGCGTCATCGGGCAGCCTTAAGGCTGAGGATGTGACCGAGGAGACGTTGCGCAACTATCTTGCTACCAAAGACTATCCCGACCCTGACCTGTTGATTCGTACGGGTGGGGAACTGCGAATTAGTAACTTCCTGCTGTGGCAGATGGCGTATACGGAGTTCTACTTCAGCGAGCAGTTGTGGCCTGACTTCCGACATGAGGATTTCTACGATGCCCTGTATGACTATCAGCAGCGCCAGCGACGGTTTGGAAAGACGGGCGAACAGGCAAGTAGGAAGTAGTATGTCAGGGTGTGGAGACGGATATGGGGAGAAAAAATAAAAAAATGCACGTTGTATATAATAAAATAGGCGATGTGTAGTTATTTATACCTAGGCGCAAAAAAGTGCATCTCTTTTTCGTGCCATTTTGTGTATACTATATCGAGAGGATAAATGAAAAAAGTATTGTATCTACTACCGCTACTTCTATTGCTAGGGCTATCGTTCCATGGCAGCGCTCAGGTTGTTATTGGCAATAGTGATTACGACATAGACTATCTTACTCCGAAAGAATATGAGATAGGTGGTATTACCTTCGCAGGCGCAGAGAATTACGACACCCGTATGATACTGCTGGTAGCAGGGCTGCAGGTGGGTGACATGATTCGTGTGCCGGGCGACAAACTGGCTACGGCGGTGGACAGACTGTGGAAGCAGGGACTGTTCGAAGATGTGCAGATATACGTGACCCGCATACAGGATAACAAGATTTTTTTTGAGATAGAACTGCGTAGTCGCCCGAAATTGTCGAGGTTTGCACTAAGGGGAGTGAAGAAGAGCGAGGATACAAAGCTACGCGAGGAGATGAAGATTGCCGCGGGCGATGTGGTGACCGAAAACCTGCTGACAAATGCTAGAAACCGCATTCGTGCCTATTATCTGGAGAAAGGGTACACAAATGTGTCGGTGACAACACGTACCGAAGTGGATACTGCTGCGGAAACAAAGGATGGTCGCGTGCTGGTGGACTTTATTGTAAAGACAGGCAAGCGCGTGAAAATCGACTCCATCATATTTGAGGGAAACGACAGCATCAGCAGCAACAGGCTGATGCGAAAGATGAAGAACACACACGATGTTAATTACTGGAAGAAACTATATGTGTGGACATCCGGTTTCTGGAAAGCTTCGAAATACCAGGAGTCGAAGTTCGATGAGGATTTGGAGAGCATCGTGACCTATTATAACGAGAATGGCTACCGTGATGCCCGTATTCTGTCGGACACGGTGTATCTTGTCAAGTCGGACAATCCGGACGACAAGCGTGACTATCTACGGGCAAAAGTGAAGATCCACGAAGGCCATAAGTTCTACTTCCGCAATATCACATTCTCAGGCAATACCATATATCCCTCGGAGCTGCTTGCCAAACATCTGCGCATCAATAAGGGCGACCCTTATAACCGCACGATGCTGGAGGAAAATTTGCAATATAACCCGTCGGGCACCGACATCTCGTCGATGTATATGGACAACGGCTATCTGTTTTTCAACGCCACGCCTGTGGAGGTGGGTGTAGAGAACGACTCCATTGATATCGAGATACGCATCGTGGAAGGCAAACAGGCCCGTATTCGCAATGTGATAGTGGAGGGTAATACGCTGACCAACGACCGCGTCATTATGCGCGAGTTGCATACCCGTCCGGGCGACCTGTTCAGCCGTGATGCTATCATGCGCAGCCGTCGTGAATTGGCGACGTTGGGGTATTTCAAGGAAGAAACCATCATGCCCGACGTGAAGCCTAACCCGAAGGATGGTACGGTGGATGTGGTGTATAAAGTGGAAGAGGGCAACACCAGCACCATTAACCTGCAAGGCGGTTATGGCAGCAGAATGTTTATCGGTCAGCTGGCTCTGACGCTAAACAATTTTTCTGCCCGCAATATCTTTAACAAGAAGGCTTGGCAGCCTCTGCCTGTTGGCGATGGACAGAAATTGTCGATAGCAGTAGCCTCAAACGGTCCATACTATGTGGCAGTGAATGGTTCGTTCACCGAGCCTTGGCTGGGTGGCAAGCGTCCGCAGTCGCTGAGCGTGCAGCTGTATTACAACTTGTATAGCAACGGTTTTTATATTAGTAAGAATGATACGAGATACGGCTCGTTGCAGTTGACGGGTGCCAACGTTTCCTTTGGCAAGAGGCTGAAATGGCCTGACGACTATTTCATTATGTCGCACAACTTGTCGTTTAGACACTATAATCTTAACAACTTCTCATACGGCTATCAACTGGCATTCTCCGACGGTGTGGCTAACGATTTGGCGTACACTTTCTCGCTCAGCCGCAATTCGCTTGACTCGCCCATCTATTCGCGTAGCGGTTCTGAAGTATCGATTTCGGTTTCTGCCACACCACCCTATTCGTCAATGAATGGACGCAACTATGCCACTGCTACAGACCAAGAGAAGTACCTTTGGTTGGAGTACTATAAGGTGAATATCCGCAGTTCGTGGGTGCTCAACCTGGTGGGCGATGTGGTGCTGAATGCCCGTGTGCGTTTCGGTTTGATGGGACACTATAATAACGACATCGGTACCTCGCCGTTTGGACGTTACTACTTGGGTGGCGATGGATTGCAGTCGTGGATGATTGACGGACGTGAGGTGATTCCGCTGCGTGGTTACGACAATAACTCGCTCAGCCCCGTGACAGGTGCCGCCATATTCGACCGCTACACTTTGGAAATCCGTCAGCCGATTATTGAGAGCAATGCCACTTCGGTTTGGGTGTTAGGCTATCTCGAGGGTGGTAACAGCTGGGAGAGCCTCAAACAGTTCCAGCCATTCAACATCTACAACTCGGCAGGACTGGGTGTCCGTGTGTTTATGCCGATGTTGGGTGGTCTGATTGGCGTTGACTGGGGCTATGGCTTTGACGGTGGTGCCATCGGCGGCTCCCATTTCCACTTTAGTATCGGACAGAGCATTGATTAATAAAGACGAAGTATGCGCAAATACCTTTTCATAGCCTTATTGTTGTTGGTGCTGGCACCTGTTCATGCGCAGAAGTATGCCTGTGTCAATACCGACTATATCATGCGCAATGTGCCCGAATACAATCAGGCACTGACTAAGATAAACAAATATATCGAGGAATGGCAGCAAGAGTTGCAGAACAAGCAGCAGGAGGTGGACGAGTTGCGCCAGCAATACCAGCAAGAGGCCTATCTTCTGCCCGACAACCTCAAGCAGCGTCGACAAGATGAGATACACAACAAGGAGACAGAACTGCGGGCCCTGCAACGGCAGCGTTTTGGCACAGAGGGCGACCTTGAGCAGAAACGTGCCGAACTGATGAAGCCGGTGCAAGACCGTGTGTATAACGCCATTGAACGTGTGGCACGTGAAAAGAACTATGCCTTTGTATTCGACAAGTCAGCTTCTGCCACGGTGATATATGTGAGCGAAAAATATGACATCAGTAATCTGGTGCTGGAGATGCTGGGTGTCAAGCCCGGTGCCGCATCTGAAGGAGGCGGCGTGTCGACTCCCTCAGGAGGTACTAGGCAGGACAAAGGGTCGGCAGCAGATTCTGGCGCAAGTCACCGAAATAACAACGAACGCAAGGAAGTGCGTAGATAGCAATAGAAATCAACAAAATAACAAATAACACAACATGAAAAAAGGATTTATCGTAGTATTGGTAGCCCTGCTCGCCTTGGGTGGCAGTGCTATGGCACAGAAGAACATCAAACTCGGACACATCAACTCTAACGACCTGATGCAGATTATGCCGGGTCGCGACACCGCTATGGCCCTTTTGCAGAAGGAAGTGGAAGATCTTCAGGCCGAAATGGAAGCCATGAAGAAGGAGTATGAAACCCAAGTGAACAACTATTTGGCAAAGAAAGACCAGCTTTCGGAGCTTATCCGCAAGTCGAAAGAGAGTGACATACAGAAAATGGCTGAGCGCATTGAGACTTTCCAGACCAATGCCCAGAAACTGCTCGAGGACCGTCAGGAAGAGCTGCTGAAACCTATCGTGGACCGTGCAAAGGCCGCTATCGAAGAGGTGGGCAAGGAGAATGGCTACACCTATATCTTCGACGCTGGCGTAGGCACACTGCTCTATTCTCAGGACAGCGACGACATTATGCCGCTTGTGAAGAAAAAACTCGGACTAAAGTAATCTGGATAGGATAATTGAGAGTTGAGAGCTGAGAATTGAGAGGTGCCGATAAGCGGTAGCCAATTCTCAATTCTCAACTCTCAATTCTCAATTTTATAAGTATATGTTGGTAAAGACATTCGGTAGTGCCATTATGGGAGTGAGGGCGTTGATGGTGACGGTAGAGGTCAGCGTCGACGTCGGTGTTAATTTTGCCATCGTGGGATTGCCCGACAATGCTGTGCGCGAGAGTCAGCAGCGCATCGCTACTGCTATAGGTCAATATGGTTTCCGCATCCCGGGCAAGCGGGTGGTTGTCAATATGGCTCCCGCCGACATAAAAAAAGAGGGTGCAGCCTACGACCTTACAATTGCTATCGGAATCCTTGCCGCCAATGGGAATATTAGGGCAGACGAGTTGGAGCGATACGTCATCATGGGTGAGTTGTCGCTCGACGGCAGTCTACGTCCCATCAAAGGAGTGCTGCCCATAGCTATCGAGGCACGTAGGCAGAAACTCAAGGGCATCATCCTCCCAAAGGAGAACGCCCGCGAGGCAGCTATTGTCAATAATCTTGAGGTGTATGGAGCTGACAATGTCAAGCAGGTTATCGACCATCTCAATGGTGAAAAGCTTTTGGAGCAGACCATCGTCGACACCCGTGCCGAATTTGCCAACCATCTCAACCAATATGAATACGACTTTGCCGATGTCAAAGGGCAGGAGAGCATCAAGCGTGCTCTAGAGATTGCCGCGGCGGGTGGACATAATGTCATCATGATAGGTCCTCCGGGTTCGGGTAAGACTATGCTCGCCAAACGCATTCCCTCCATTCTGCCTCCACTCAGCCTTGAAGAGGCTTTGGAAACTACCCAGATACATAGTGTGGCAGGCAAGATGAAGAAAGAGGACTCCCTCATTGCCGTCCGCCCATTCCGCTCGCCCCACCACACCATTTCTGATGTTGCCTTGGTAGGTGGCGGCAGCAATCCGCAGCCGGGGGAGATAAGTTTGGCGCATAATGGGGTACTCTTCCTTGATGAGTTGCCTGAGTTCCGCCGTCAGGTGTTGGAGGTACTCCGCCAACCGATGGAGGAACGTCGTGTCACCGTGTCGCGTGCCAAGATGACGGTCGACTACCCCGCCTCCTTTATGCTCATCGCCGCCATGAATCCTTGTCCTTGCGGCTACTACAACCACCCCACGGTTGCCTGTACCTGTCCTCCTGGTGCTGTGAAAAAGTACATGGGTAAGGTGTCAGGACCTTTGCTCGACCGTATCGACCTACAGATAGAGGTTGTTCCCGTCCCCTTCCGCGAACTAGCTGAGAAGAAGCCCGGCGAGCCCAGTGCCGTCATCCGTCAGCGTGTCATTGCTGCTCGCGCCATACAAGAGGAACGGTTCAAGGGGCATCCGGGAATTCATTGCAATGCGCAGATGGGGAGCAAACTGTTCCAGAAGTATTGTGTCTTGGACGCTCCATGCATGGAACTGATGAAGACCGCCATGGAGCGTTTGGGGCTCTCTGCCCGTGCCTACGACCGCATTCTCAAGGTTGCCCGCACCATTGCTGACCTCGAAGCTGCCCCCAACATCACCACCACACACCTCTCCGAAGCCATCACTTATCGCAGTCTCGACCGCGACAGCTGGGGACAATAGAGAATCGTAGCAAACTATGAAAAGGCATAACCAGATACAAATCTTCGAAGATTACAGTTGAACCAAGAAAACGAAGAGAACCAATAATAGCCGAAACGCCTATGAAACGTCTGCTTCTCACCTTGCTCTTATTGCTTCCTTTCTGTATGGTGGCAAACGACGGTGTCTACTATGCCAATGGCAATCACCTTATCCCCATCACTGAAACCGATATCAGTGTCCGCAAAGAGGTGCTTACCATCACCCGTGTGGGCGACCAGTTCCATGTGGATGTATACTATGAGTTCTATAATCCGGGTAAGGTCAAAGACCTTTTGGTCGGCTTCGAGGCGGCAGACCCTTACCCCTGTTATGACCCCGCCACCTATGAGAAGGCGTTGCCCAACCATCCCTTTATCTACGACTTCACCGTGGAGATGAACAGCAAGCACCTTGCTTACGAGGTGGCCCATGTGGATTATTTCAAGCCCAGCATTTGGAAAGAGCGCACAGGCCTGCCCGAATATTACCGTAATGGCAGTTTCCAGACTATTGACGTGTGGCAACAGCTCGATAGCTTGCGCGATTCTGAATACTATGGGAATGCGGGTATCTGCTATGCCTACCACTTCAATGCTCATTTCCAACCTGGACTCAACATTATCCACCACACCTATCGCTACCAAGCCTCCGTTGTGGCAGGCTACAGCTACTATCTCTCCTACGTCCTTACTGCTGCCAACCGTTGGGCCAACCACCAAATTGACGACTTCACCCTCATCCTCGACATGGGCGACCGCCAGTCGTTCTACATCCCGTCCTAC
>JAFWQP010000119.1 GCA_017509045.1 Bacteroidales bacterium | reverse complement strand
GCGTAACTCATTGATAGTTTTGAAATCAACACTCGGAAGACTTCCGTCGTATTACTGCGAAATCGAAAATCGCATAGCGCGGGGAGATGAATTTGTTTCCTCAACCTCCATTGCCGAGAGCCTTGGCATCAACCCTGTGCAAGTGCGTAAGGATTTGGCGAGTATCAGTTCCGAACCTGGTCTCCCCAAAAAAGGATTCCATATTGACAAATTGCTTGAGGATTTAAAGGTGTACCTTGGATATGACCGCTCCGACGAGGCCGTGTTGGTGGGTGTGGGAGCTTTAGGGCACGTGCTACTGCACTATGGAGGCTTTGCCAAATACGGGCTTGAGATTGTGGCGGGTTTCGACATCGACCCCAAGGAGAAGAAGGTGGGCGAGAAACACGTGCTTCATATTGATAAGATGGTTCCGTTCCTCAAACGTACTCATATCAACATCGGCATCATTGCTGTACCCACTTCCGATGCGCAAGGCGTGGCGGATATGTTGGTGTCTGCTGGTGTTCAGGCGATTTGGAACTTTGCGCCCACCACGCTCAATCTGCCCGACAATATACTTGTTAAAAACGAGAATCTCGCGGCTTCGCTTGCCCTCCTATCCTCAGAATTGCATAGGCGGAAGGAGCCAAATAGAAATTCTATTTGAGAAAAAGCAGTATTTTTCACTTTTTTTATCGATAAAAAAAGTACAATTGAAGAAAAAGTTGTATATTTGCAGTGCCAAATAGGAATGACTATTTGCGCGAAAGGTAAATATATCAATAAATTAGACAAAAATAGACGAATAATAAAATGACAAAAAATCAGAATTTCCGTACCGAGAGCGACCTGCTTGGTACAAAAAATGTTCCCGAAGAGGCTCTTTATGGCGTCCAAACGGCACGTGCCATGGAAAATTTCCATATCAGCGGCCAACTGTTGAGCAGCTACCCTAACTTTATCCGCGGAATGGCTTTCACTAAGAAGGCTGCCGCTATGGCGAATGTGGAGGTGGGTATGATTACCCCTGAGCAGGGCGAAGCTATTATGTGGGCGTGCGACCAGCTGGTGGACGGCAAATATCACGACCAATTCCCTATCGATATGATTCAGGGTGGTGCAGGTACTTCCACCAATATGTGTGCTAACGAGGTGATTGCCAATCTCGCCCTCGAGCGTATGGGCCACCAGCGTGGCGAATACCAGTACTGCTCGCCCAACGATGTGGTGAATGCCAGCCAGAGCACTAACGATGCCTACCCCTGCGCCATACACATGGCTCTGGCCCTCGAGCATCTTTCTTTCATGCCCCATCTGGAACAGATGATAGCCTCTCTCGATGCTAAAAGCAGGGAGTTTGCCCACGTGGTGAAGATGGGTCGTACACAGCTTCAGGATGCTGTGCCGATGACTCTTGGACAGTCGTTTGGCGCCTTTGCAGACTCGCTGCGTGTGGAGTATAAGAATTTGAGAGTCACTGCCGACGAGTTTCTCGTGGTGAATATGGGCGCTACCGCTATCGGTACGGGCATCTGCTCGAAGCCTGGTTACAGCGAGGCGTGCGTGAAGGCTCTGCGTAAAATTACGGGTTGGAACATCTCGCTGGCAGACAACCTGATCGAGGCCACTAGCGCCACTACTTGTATGATTGCCTACAGCGCCGCTATGAAACGTTTGGCCATCAAGATTAACAAGGTGTGCAACGACTTGCGCCTCCTCTCCAGCGGTCCCCGCTGCGGATTGAACGAGATACATCTGCCCGAACGTCAGCCCGGGTCGAGCATCATGCCCGGCAAGGTGAATCCGGTTATCCCCGAAGTGATGAACCAGGTGTGCTACCGCGTGATTGGCAACGATATGACGATAAGCCTGGCTAGCGACAACGGCCAGCTGGAGCTCAATGTTATGGAACCTGTCATCGCCTACACCATCTTCGAGAGCATCCATCTGCTTGAGAACGGCTTGGATACGCTGAGAACCCTCTGCATCGACGGCATTGTTGCCAACGAGGAGCGCTGCCGTCAGCTGGTGGAGCACAGCATTGGCATCGTCACCGTCCTCAACCCCATTATCGGCTACAAGCAGAGTACCAAGATTGCCAAAGAGGCAGCTGAGACGGGTAGGGGAGTGTATGAGTTGGTGCTGGAACATGGGCTGTTGACGAAAGAACAGCTGGACCGTATACTGAAGCCTGAGAATATGCTTAAACCTGTTGAGATTGATTTGAATTAAAAATTGTTATTAGTGAATTGTGATTTGTGGATTGTGAATTGAAATGACCGCGCGAGCCTCAATTCACAATTCGCGATTCACAATTCACATTTCTCGATTCGCTATTCATTAATAATGTCAATATGATAAAAATAAAAAAGGGTCTTGACCTGCCGATAGCTGGTGCCGCGGAGCGTAGGATTACTTACGCCCGCGACATCGGTTTCTATGCTGTGCGGCCGACAGACTATGTGGGACTTGTTCCTCGGCTGTTGGTGGCAGAAGGCGATAGGGTGTCGGCAGGCGATGCACTGTTGTGCGACAAGAACGACGAGCGCGTGCGGTTTGTTGCGCCTGTGAGCGGTGTGGTGAAGGCGGTGGTGCGCGGAGAGAAGCGCAAGCTGCTGGCTGTGGTGGTGGAGCGCAGAGAATGGGAAAATGAAGAAGGGAAGAAAAATGAGCATATCCCGGTCTTCGACCGCCCATCTAAAGAGGGGACGGCTGCGACAGCCAATTCTCAATTCTCAATTCTCAATTCTCAATTTCTAAAAGAGTCGATGCTGCAGCAGGGGCTGTGGCCTATGCTGAGGCAACGGCCTTATGGCACCGTCGCCAATCCCGACGACACGCCTAAGGCCATTGTGGTGAGCTGTTTCGACAGCGCACCGCTGGCACCCGACTACGACTTTGCCTTGCAAGGTCGTGAGCAGGACTTGTGCAAGGGGTTAGAGACTCTGGCCTTGCTCGGCGCGGGCTGCCTGTATATGTGTTTCCGTCCCGGACAACGACTGGCGGGCGTGGTAGGGCAATATACCCCACTGCATCGCGACGATGCAAAGGTGGTGTTTGTCGAAGGACCACACCCCGCAGGGAATGTCGGCACGCAGATTGCACAGCTGTGCCCCATCAACAAGGGCGAGACGGTGTGGACTATGACACCGCAGGATGTGGCTGTGCTTGGACACTGGGTGAAGACGGGCGAGTATTGTCCGGAGCGTGTAATCGCTGTGGCTGGTCCTCAGGCGAAAAATCCGCAATACTACCGCATTATGGCGGGAGCATGTGTGGAGCGTATCGTACGTTCGCAGTTGATGAATCCCGACTACCCGGCATTTAAGATGGCGGACGAGAGTTTGAAACAGGTCCGTGTGGTGTCGGGCAATGTGCTGAGCGGCGAGCAGATCGCTCCTGACGGTTTTATAGGTGCTTACGACAGTCTGCTGACATTGCTGCCCGAGGGTGATTATTACGACTTTATGGGATGGCTGCTGCCCGGTTTGAACAAGTATAGTTTCAGCCGCACTTTTGTGTCGGGTTTCATGCAGTTGCTGCGCAAGGCGAAGTTGATTAACGACGATGTGATTGACTATAAATTCGACACCAATATGCACGGCGGAGTACGTCCGCTGGTGTTCACGGGCGATATGGAGCGGGTGTTCCCGTTCGACATCTACCCTCTGCAGCTGCTGAAGGCCTGCATAGTGGGGGATGTGGAGCTGATGGAGAAACTGGGTATCTACGAGGTGGAGCCAGAAGACTATGCGCTGTGTGAGTTTATCGACCCATCCAAGACCGAGATGCAGGCAGTGATTAGGGAGGCTTTGGAGAAATTAAGAAAGGAGGCGATGTGATGTTTGACCGACTAAGAGATTTTATTACCAAGATAAAACCCAACTTCGTAGAGGGCGGCAAATTCGCTTGGCTGCAAAGCACTTTTGAGGCTTTTGAGACCTTTGCCTTCACGCCTAACACCGTTACGAAGAGGGGCAGCCATGTGCGCGACGCTGTGGATATGAAGCGGGCGATGATCACGGTGGTGATAGCCCTGCTGCCCGCCCTGCTTTTCGGTATGTGGAATACGGGCTACCAGACTTCGCTGACGGCGGAGTGGTGGCCATACGAACAGGGGAGTGCTGCCAGCTGGTGGTACTGCCTATGGTTTGGCTTTTTGAGAATGCTGCCGTTGATAGTGGTGTCGTATGTGGTGGGCTTGGGCATAGAGTTTATGTTCGCCCAGATACGCCATCACGAGGTGAACGAGGGCTATCTGGTGACGGGACTGATTATCCCGATGATAGTGCCTGTCACAACTCCGCTGTGGCAGCTGGCACTGGCGGTGGCGTTTGCCGTTGTGCTGGGCAAAGAGGTGTTTGGAGGTTCGGGCATGAACTTCTTGAATCCTGCTTTGGTGGCCAGAGCATTCCTGTTTTTCAGCTATCCCACCCACATGTCGGGCGACTCGGTATGGATTGCCGCCGACCTGTGGGGTAGCGATGCCATAGCGGGAGCCACTCCGCTGGGCGAGTTGGCGGCAGGCACGATGCCCACAGCATCGGCGCTGGACATGTTGATAGGAACCATTTCTGGCAGCACCTGCGAGACTTCGGTGATAGCCATCCTGCTAGGTGCGGTGGTGCTGCTGGTGAGCGGCATAGCCAGTTGGCGCACGATGCTGGCAGTGATGCTGGGCGGCGGTGCGATGGGACTGCTATTCAACCTTATTGGCGCCAACACATATATGCAGCTGCCCTTCTACTACCACTATCTGATAGGTGGCTTTATGTTCGGCGCTGTGTTTATGGCTACCGACCCCGTCACCTCGGCACAGACCAACACGGGCAAGTGGATATACGGTGTGCTGATAGGTCTGTTCGCCGTATTGCTGCGAGTGGTCAACCCCGCCTACCCCGAAGGTATGATGCTGAGCATACTGTTGATGAACAGCTTTGCCCCGCTGATAGACCACTGCGTGGTGGCGAGTAATATCAGGCGGCGAGCGAAGCGAGCCGCCAGAAAGGAGGTTAGGATATGAGGAACTTTAGCAATCGCTATATCTTTATCTACTCCGCCGTATTGGTGGCTGTGGTAGCATTGGTGCTGACGGCTGTCAGCCTAAGTCTTAAGCCTTTGCAGCAACGCAACCAACGTGTGGAGCAGAAGCAGATGATACTTAAAACCATAGGCATGACCAGCACGCCCGACAATGCCGAAGATTTGTATGCCAAGCATATCGAGGAGTGTGAGGAATCGGGACTGACATACTATCGCTTTGACGGTGGTGTGGTGGTACCGATGCATGGCAATGGATTGTGGGGCCCGATATGGGGATATATGGCGCTCGACAGCAACATGACCGTCATAGGTGCCGTGTTTGACCACAAGGGCGAGACCCCGGGTTTAGGTGGCGAGATAGCCTCCGACCAATTCGCCTCACGTTTCGTTGGCAAGAGCATGAGCAAGGAACCCATCCGACTGAAGAAAAACGCCGACAAGTCGTCGCCCTACGAGGTGGATGCCATCAGTGGCGGCACGATGACCAGCAACGGCGTTACCAAGATGTTGGAGGAAACTCACAAGCAGTATTACACCCTTTTATTTGGCTGCCATGATGAAAAGTAAGAATTGGAAATTGATAACACTGCCGTTCAGCAAGCAGAACCCCATCACGGTGCAGGTGCTGGGTGTGTGCTCCTGTCTGGCTGTGACGGCGCAACTGAAACCTGCCGTAGTGATGGCACTGTCGGTGACGGTGGTGGTGGCGTTGGCAAACTTGATTATCTCGCTGTTGCGAAAAACCATACCGCCCCGCATCCGCATCATCGTTCAATTGGTGGTGGTGTCGATGTTGGTGGTGCTGGTAGACCAGGTGCTGAAAGCCTATATGTACGATGTCAGCAAACAGCTGTCGGTGTTCGTAGGCCTGATTATCACTAACTGCATCGTTATGGGTCGCTTAGAGGCCTTTGCTATGAGCAATCCTCCGCTGCCCTCGCTTATGGATGGCATAGGCAACGGGTTGGGCTACAGTGTGGTGCTGGTAACTCTTGGCTTTGTGCGCGAGCTGTTTGGCAGCGGCACACTTTGGGGCTACCCCGTAATGGAAAAACTAGGATTATACAACATCGGCTATGAGAATAACGGCCTGATGATTATGCCTCCGATGGCGTTGATACTGGTAGGCATCATCATCTGGATACATCGAACCCGAAACCAAGACCTTCAAGAACAATAAAACATGGAATACATCAACATATTCATCAAGTCGGTCTTTGTTGACAACATGATATTCGCCTTCTTTCTGGGCATGTGTTCCTACTTGGCGGTATCGAAAACAGTGAAGACCTCCGCAGGGTTGGGCATCGCGGTAACATTCGTGCTGCTCATCACCGTGCCAGTAAACTATCTTATCAACAAATATTTGCTGTCGCCCGGAGCCTTAGCGTGGCTCAGCCCACGGTTGGCAGAAGTGGACCTCTCCTTCCTCAGTCTCATCATGTTCATCGCGGTCATTGCCGCCATCGTGCAGATTGTCGAAATGGTGATAGAGCGTTTCAGCCCTGCACTATACAATTCGCTGGGTATCTTCCTGCCGCTGATAGCGGTAAACTGCGCAGTGCTGAGCGGTTCGCTCTTCATGCAAGAGCGGGGCTATGCCAACATTGGCGAGGCCACCTGCTTTGCTTTGGGTAGCGGTGTAGGCTGGTTTCTTGCCATCGTGGCGATTGCCGCCATCCGCGAGAAACTGCGTTACAGCGCCATACCCCCTGCACTGCGGGGTGTGGGCATCACCTTTATTATCACTGGCCTCATGGGGCTGGCATTTATGTCGTTTATGGGAGTGAAACTATGACAACAACTACTATCATTACCGCCATTGTCGTCATGCTGGCAGTCGTCATCCTGCTAGTGACGCTGCTGCTTGTGCTACGCAACAAACTGCTGCCTACGGGCAATGTGACCATCACCATCAACGATGACAAACAACTCGAAGTGCCTACGGGCAACTCGCTCATATCCACTCTTGCCCAGCAGCAGATATACCTGCCCTCCGCCTGTGGCGGCAAAGGGTCGTGCGGCCAGTGCAAGTGCCGTGTGCTCTCGGGCGGCGGCTCCATCCTCCCCACCGAGGTGGGCTTCTTCACCCGCAAACAGCAGCAGGAAGGGTGGCGGCTGGGCTGTCAGGTCAAAGTCAAAGAGGATATGAAGATAGCCCTACCGCCGTCGGTTCTCAGCATCAAGAAATATGAGTGTACCGTGGTGTCAAATCGCAACGTTGCCACTTTTATCAAAGAGTTCAAGGTGCAGTTGCCTCCGGGCGAGCACATGGATTTCGAGCCCGGCTCGTATGCCCAGATAGAGATACCCCGATTCGACATCAAGTATGCCGACTTCGACCGCACTCTTATCACCGACACCTATCTGCCTGCGTGGGAGAAAAACCACCTCTTCGACCTCCGTTGCACCAACTCCGAGCCTACCACCCGAGCCTACTCTATGGCCAACTATCCCGCCGAAGGCGACGTGTTTATGCTCACCGTGCGCATTGCCACCCCGCCGTTCAAACCCGACCGCTCGGGCTTCATGAACGTCAATCCTGGTATTGCCTCCAGCTATATCTTCTCGCTCAAGCCGGGCGACAAAGTCACCATGTCGGGTCCCTACGGCGAGTTCCATATCAAGCAGCACCCCGAAGAAGTCGACAGCGTAAAACCGAAAGTGGAAATGATATGGGTGGGCGGTGGAGCCGGT
The DNA here is from genome assembly GCA_017509045.1 of Bacteroidales bacterium. Classification (GTDB taxonomy): domain Bacteria; phylum Bacteroidota; class Bacteroidia; order Bacteroidales; family P3; genus Colimorpha. The sequence continues at coordinate 5,705 of JAFWQP010000119.1, read as the reverse complement.
ATGGCTCCGCTCCGTGCTCAGATTATGCATATGACTCGCACACTCCACACCACCGACCGTCCTATGCACTATTTCTATGGCGCCCGAGCCTTAAACGAAGTGTTCTACCTCGACGACTTCCAACAATTGGAGCGAGACTTCCCCAATTTCCACTTCCATTTGGCTCTCGACCGTCCCGACCCCGCTGCCGACCAGGCTGGTGTGCCTTACACGGCTGGGTTTGTGCATCAGGTGATGCTCGACACCTATCTCCGCGACCACCCCGCTCCCGAAGACATCGAATACTACATGTGCGGTCCCGGACCTATGAGCGCAGCAGTGGTCAATATGCTCGACAATCTCGGCGTCCCATCAGAGAACATACTCTACGACGATTTCGGAGGATGAATTCTTGAGGTAAGAAGTAAGAACTATGAACTAAGAAGGTAGGCGAAGCCAATTTTTATAAACTAAAAAGTAAAAACTAAAAACTAAGAAGTAGGTGCGCCAGCCAATTTTTAATTTTTAATTCTTAATTCTCAAATTAAATCCTACCATCACCGCGTTCTTGGGCATCATGGGGTTATCTTCTTGTATTCTGAGAGAAACGTTGTACACCACCAATGCCACAGCTGTTCCAATCAGCGCACCAGTAAGCACGTCGCTGGGATAGTGAACGCCCAGATACAACCTAGAGAACCCCACCGCCGTCGCCCACAGCATCGATGGCACCACAACATACCAATGCGGATAGAGCAGGCTGAGCGATGTGGCGGTGCAGAATGCCATCGACGTGTGTCCTGAAGGGAACGAAGGGTCGGGCTCGGTGGTCAGAGGCACCAGCACGTCAGGATAGGCTTGATAGGGTCGCGGACGGCGCACCATATATTTCGTGCCGATGGTCAGTCCCATCGTACCCAGCCAGGTGCACCCTACGGTGGCGGAGTTGTTCAGCAAAGGTCGGTTGTCCGCCGCCCATCCGCCCGCTGCCATACCCAACGGTGTCAGCGGAGTGAGCCATACACTGTTGCTCACCCATCTCATGGCCACATCGGCGTTGGGCGTGCGTCGCTGCTGCAGGCCGTACAGTATGCGATAGTCCCAGTTCTGAGCTCGCAAAGGACTGGCGACAGCCATCAACGCGGTCACAATCAAAAGTGTGGAACATAGTCTACATCTGCTATTCATAATGCAAAAATACAAAAATATAAGAAAACGACAAACGACAATCGACATAATTGCATAAAAAAGCGTATCTTTGCAATTGCATTGCCACTCATGACAAAACGTATATAATGCTAATAAATATGAACTTACCAAAAATCCATTCCATCACCAAGAAGATATGCGTCGCCCTTTTGGGCGGATTTCTGCTCATCTTCCTGCTGTTTCACGCCTGTGCCAACCTATGTATATTGCGCCACGACGATGGCGCGTGGTACAGCGCATTCTGCCACTTTATGGGCACCAACTATGTAGTCAAAGTGTTCGAGGTGGTGCTGCTCGCCACCATCGTGTTGCACATCTGCTTCACCGCCTGGCTGTGGTTCACTAACCGTTTGGCACGTCCCGTGCGCTACCACCAGCGCAGCAAAAGCACCACACACTCCACCTCAAAACTCATGATGTGGACAGGCATATTGATATTTGTCGGTCTGATAATGCACTTCACCGACTTCTATTTTGTCAAGCTGGGCTGGGTCGAAGGCCAGTACATGGCTAAGGTGGAGCAGCTGCACAACGAGGAAATCGACGCTCTTCAGCAGGCTGCCATGCAGTATGGTGTCACGCCCGAAGAATTTGTCAAGACCAACGAAGAACAGTTGGAAATGTACAAAGACCAGATACCTGCCGAGCAGATGGCGGAAATCAACGCCGAACTTGACAAACTGCGTGCTGTGGCACCCGTGGCAGAAATGCTAACAGGAGCTGCCGAAGCAGGGATGCTCTCCGCCGACGGCAAATGGCTGCGCCGCATCACCCACGACGATAAGGCAATGCTCGAGGCGGCAGTCGAAGGGCTGGAAGTAGAGCCCGACTTCTACTATATGGCGCGTGAGAAGTTCAAAAACCCGTGGATAGTATTCTGCTACCTCATCTTCTTCGTCGTTGTGTGGATGCACATGCGCCATGCGTTTCCCTCAGCATTCCAGACATTGGGATTGTACAATTACAAATACAGCGGCATCATCGAGATCCTCGGTCAGATATATGCCTGGATGGTATGCCTGATGTTCGCCGCTGTGGTGATATTAGTGTTCCTCGGACTATAACTTTCAACTTTAAACTTTCAATTCGAATGAATCTAGATTCCAAAATACCCGAAGGTCCCCTCTCTGAAAAATGGACCAACTATAAGGCGAGCCAAAAGCTAGTGAACCCAGCCAACAAGCGCAAGATCGACATCATCGTTGTCGGCACAGGTCTTGCAGGCGCATCGGCGGCAGCCTCGCTAGGTGCGCTTGGCTTCAATGTGGATATATTCTGCATACAGGACTCGCCCCGCAGGGCGCACTCCATCGCCGCACAAGGAGGCATCAATGCCGCCAAAAACTACCAGAACGACGGAGACAGTGTCGAGCGCCTCTTCCGCGACACCATCAAAGGTGGCGACTATCGTGCCCGCGAGGCAAACGTGTACCGTCTGGCTGAGGTTAGCGGCAACATCATCGACCAATGTGTGGCACAGGGTGTCCCCTTTGCCCGCGACTATGGTGGACTGCTCGACAACCGTTCCTTCGGTGGCGCGCAGGTGAGCCGCACCTTCTACGCCCGTGGGCAAACCGGTCAGCAGCTGCTGCTGGGTGCTTACGGTGCGCTTAGCCGCGAGATTGCCCGTGGCAGTGTGCGTCTGCACGAGCGTCGCGAAATGATGGAGCTGGTGGTTGTCGATGGTCGCGCTCGCGGTATTATTGTCCGCAACTTGGTGACAGGGGCCCTAGAGCGCTATGCCGCCCATGCCGTGGTGGTCGCCACCGGTGGCTACGGCAACATATACTATCTCTCCACCAACGCAATGAACAGCAACGGCAGCGCAGCATGGGTATGCCACAAACGAGGTGCAGCCTTCGCCAATCCCTGCTACGTGCAGATACACCCCACCTGCATCCCCGTGCATGGCGACTACCAGTCCAAGCTCACACTCATGAGCGAGAGCCTGCGCAACGACGGCCGTATATGGGTACCCAAGAAAAAAGAGGATGCCGAAGCGATACGTGCCCATAAACTGAAGCCCACCGACATTGCTGAGCAGGACCGCGACTACTACCTCGAACGTCGCTACCCCGCCTTCGGCAACCTAGTGCCGCGCGACGTCGCTTCGCGTGCCGCCAAAGAGCGCTGCGATGCTGGCTATGGCGTGGGGCCGACTGGGCTGGCAGTATATCTCGACTTTGCCGACGCCATCCGTCGGCTGGGTCGCGACGTGGTGGAGCAGAAGTATGGCAACCTATTCCAGATGTATCAAAAGATTGTCGACACCGACCCCTACCAAGAGCCTATGATGATCTATCCCGCCGTACACTACACCATGGGCGGGCTCTGGGTCGACTACGAGCTGCAGACCACCATCCCTGGTCTCTTTGCCGCAGGCGAGGCAAACTTCTCCGACCACGGTGCTAACCGTCTGGGAGCCTCCGCGCTCATGCAGGGCTTGGCGGACGGCTACTTCGTGCTGCCCTACACCATGCAGAACTACCTTGCCGACCAGATATACCAAGGCAAGATATCGCCCGACGCTCCCGAGTTTGAGCAGGCCGAGCAACAGGTGCGGCAACGGATCGATAGCCTCTTCAATATTGGTCGCAACGCGTCTGAGACTCACTCTGTCGACCATTTCCACAAATCTCTCGGCAAGATAATGTGGGAGTATGTCGGCATGGCTCGCAACACCGAGAGCCTCACCACCGCCATGCAGCGTGTCAAAGAGCTGGAAAACCAATTCTGGAACCAAGTATACATCCCGGGCACAGCCGACGAGTTCAACCCCGAACTGGAAAAAGCCTACCGTCTGGCAGACTACTTCGAGTTGGCACGCCTTATCATCACCGACGCCCAGCATCGTGAGGAATCCTGCGGAGGCCATTTCCGCACCGAGCATCAGACCGACGACGGCGAGACCCAGCGCGACGACGAGCACTTCATGTATGTGGCGGCATGGGAATACCACGGTCACGACAACCCCGAGACCATGACCAAAGAAGAGCTCAACTACCAACACATCAAGATAGCCAAGCGCAATTACAAATAATGCGTGGATGCGTCAACGTGTTAATGTGCGTGGCCGACACGACAAACACTAACACAATAGCGCAATAACGCAATAACATATTTAAAAAAGATGAAATTCACATTACATATCTGGCGTCAAGAAAATGCCCGTGCCAAGGGGCGTTTCGAGACCTACCATGTCGACAACATCTCTGCCGAGTGCTCCTTCCTTGAGATGCTCGACATACTCAACGAACAATTGGTCAACGACCGCATTGCCCACCCCGTCTGTTTCGACAACGACTGTCGCGAAGGCATCTGCGGCATGTGCGGACTGTACATCAATGGTCGTCCCCACGGCAACGACGACGGCACCACCACATGCCAGCTGCATATGCGCCATTTCAACGATGGCGACGAGATATGGATTGAACCCTGGCGTGCCAAACCGTTCCCCGTCATCCGCGACCTTGTGGTCGACCGCACAGCCTTCGACAAGATCATCCAGGCAGGAGGCTATATCAGCACCACCACGGGTGGTGTGCCCGACGCCAACACCATCCCCATCGCCAAGCACACCGCCGACCAGTCGATGGATGCCGCTGCCTGCATCGGCTGCGGTGCCTGTGTGGCAGCCTGCAAGAATGCCAGCGCCATGCTCTTTGTCGGAGCCAAGGTCAGCCACCTCAACCTGCTGCCGCAAGGCAGAGTGGAGGCACTCGACCGTGTCCGCAACATGGTCATCAAGATGGACGAGCTGGGCTTCGGTTCCTGCACCAACACCTACGCCTGTGAAGCCGAGTGCCCCAAGCAAATCAAGCGACAGAACATCTCCCGCCTGAACCGTCAGTGGATAGGCCAGATGTTCGGTCGTGATAGAAAGAAGTAAAAATTAAGAGGACTTCTATAAATCACCCCGAGGGGGTGAGACCATTAATAACGTTGCGGAAGTCGAGAGCAAAGCCGAACTTGTTCAAGCTATGCCGAGATGTTGCAACGTCTCGAAGAAACACGTTACAAGCCGAAAACGCAGTGCCGTGACACTCAGACATTGGGAAACTGCATCCCGATAATGAAGAAGTGCCAGTGGCACTTCGATAACGGAGTAAAACGAAGTGGAGAATGTCAGAAGTGCCAGTGGCACTTCGATAACGGAGTAAAACGAAGTGGAGAATAACAGAAGTGCCAGTGGCACTTCGATAACGGAGAGCATCGAAGTGGAGAACAAACGACAATGAAAACAAATAGATATGCCTCTTCCGACAAACGCGTAGGTGTGGTATCAGTCCGAATAGAGTCTTTGTGCAAGGTTAGAAGATTGAGTATTGGAGAGCTGTATTTGCCTGTATGTTCAGAGTTGTGAAATAGGATTGGTATTTTGGATTTTTGAGACAAAAAGGTTATAGAGCCCTATCATCAGCGGTTTGTCGAGCGTCAGCGAGACGGAACGGCCCGACTGCGGCTCGTAAGGGGCTACGACCGTTACGTTTCCGTACTCGCGCAGCATCCCCGCCAGG
>JAFWQP010000118.1 GCA_017509045.1 Bacteroidales bacterium | reverse complement strand
CTGGACCGCTAAGGAAGTTGATGAGAAACTGAAGAAGATCATGAGCGACATCTACGACCAGTGCGTCCAGTATGGCCGCCAGGCTGATGGCACCATCAACTATGTGAAGGGTGCTAACATCGCCGGCTTCATGCGCGTCGCCAAGGCCATGATGGCTCAGGGTATCATCTAATTGATTCCAACTCTATTTAATAGCAGAGCCACCCATGCGGGTGGCTCTGTTTTTTTGTGTCATGTTGAGTGGTTGGATGAGTTTTCCCTATCTCCTGTTGGTACTCCCGTATTGGCGTTGATACTTCTGTAGTTTCTTTTCCAGAAAGAAGACATCGTATATGTCCGGGTCAATCAGGTAGACGTCTTTCTTCCCTGCACTGACAAGTACATTCTTGCGTATGCTCTTGCTGGTGGGTCTTTCCCATTGGGCTTCGATGTAATTGATGTCTCTCCACTGTAGTTTGACATTCTTTACCGGTGCCCAGCCTCCGCTCTTTGTCTGTTTGACACATTGGGATATGGTAATGAGTTGTTCGGTAATGACAATCTTTTCATGGCGGCAGCGGATGTAGTATATCATTTGATTGACGCATGCCACTGCCATGACCCCCAAGGCCAATACCATTATCCATGAGAGGGCGTCATTGTTGAAATTGGAGATAGCAACCCAAATGCAGAATGCAATGCCGGCCGAGTATAGCAATACGGACATCACACAACTGATGGTGGACTTGTATATTTTGACAGGCTTCGGATGATAGTTTTGGCTCATAAATAAAATAACGCTTCTTCGCTGCTTTTATTGCATTGTATTTCCCTCTTGCACAATAATAGTCAGGTTTAAGCGTTATTGTTTCATGCTAGGAATTGTCATAAGCACACGACAACGTGTATTCGGACTCGACCTGTTGAGGGCGTTCGCCATCTTCTGTGTGGTACACAGGCATGGCATGCATCTCATTCGTGGCACGCGTCTCGACTGGCTTTCCCATCTTCCTGTGCCCCACGGTGTCGATCTATTCTTTGTGCTGAGCGGCTTTCTAATTGGCCTTTCTGTTATGAAGATGATGAGCCAGCCACCCGTATGGCAGCAGACCTGGCGCTTCTACCGCAAGACAGCCCTGCGCATTCTCCCCAACTATTATGCAATGCTGTTGCTCAACCTGTTGGCGGTGTGGCTGGGCCTTATCACTGCCGACCTCACGGCGACACCCATGTATCAGTATGTAACCCTTACGCAAAACATCCTCACCCCCTTCCAAGGCTTCTATTGGGAATCATGGTCGATACCCGTACAGTGGTGGTTCTATATTTTCTTCCCCCTCATTGTTATAGGATTGCGCCGTATTGTGGGGCGCTATGCTCTACCCGTCGCTTCAATCATTGCCATAGTGGCGTGTACGTTGTATCGTGCCAAAGTGGGGCTCGAGTTGACCGACCCCTATCACTACGACATCATCATCCGCAAAACACTTGCCACACGCACTGACTGCATCTACGTCGGCGTCCTTGCCGCCTGGCTATGTCGCGAATGTCCCAAACTCTGGCAACAATGTCGTTGGTGGGCTTTGGCGATAGGTATCGCACTCTTTATTGCCGACAGGAGCATCCAATACACCATAGGCGATGCCTACTCTGTGCTGTTGCTGCCTCTGATTAACTCGGTCGCCTGTGCCCTTACTCTGCCGGCACTCAACTCGTGGAAAACCGCTCGCGGCACCCTCGCCAAAGGCATCATGGTGCTAAGCCTACTCTCCTATTCCATGTTTATGGTCAATCTTTTGATGGGCACCACCGTCGACAGCTCCATGCACACCTTTGCCACCACTCATGGCGAAGCCGCCTACCTACTCTTTTGGCTCATGGTAGTTGCCGCCACATTCATGCTATACTACTGCGTGGAGCGGCCTGCCATGCTCCTACGTGAGAAACTAAAACAACAAACCTAATCAGAATGAAGAGAATAGAGATTATCAACGGCCCAAATTTGAACCTCACTGGCAAACGCGAACCCTCCATCTATGGTCATACCACCATGGAAGAGATGGTAGATGACCTTCGGCAGCAATTCCCCGATGTGGAGATTGGCTACTACCAAAGCAACGTCGAAGGTGAACTCATCAACCGCCTCCACGAGGTCGGCTTCACCGCCGATGGCATCATCCTCAATGCCGGGGGCTACAGCCACACCAGCGTCGCCATCCACGATGCCATTGCTGCCATCACCACGCCTGTCGTCGAGGTCCACATCAGCAACATCTTTGCCCGCGAGGAGTACCGCCGCCACTCCCTTTTGAGCGATGTGTGCCGCGCTGTACTCTGCGGATTAGGTTTGGATGGCTATAAATATGCCTTGGATTATCTTGTAAAATAATCTCTTACAAAAAATATTCATTATTTTTCGCAAAAGTGTGTCAGATTTTGACCACTTTTGCGACTACTTGGTAGAAAACAGACAAGAACTACCAATGAAAACCGAGACAAAACAATTCGAAGCCGACTATCTGGTTCACCAGCCCGCCATGCAGCGCATGGCCGAGAGCCTTCTAGGCAACGAGGATGAGGCTGCCGACGTAGTGCAGGATTGTTTTGTCACTCTCTGGAGCGAGCGCAAAAAGCTAAAAAAGGTCGTCAACCGCGAGGCTTGGTGCATCACCCTTGTCAAACGTCGTTGTGTCGACCTCATGCGTCGCCGTCACCCCTCAGTCGGAGCCGACTATCTTGCCAACCTTGCCGACGAAGACCATTCCGACGAGGACGAACGACTCCAACTCGCCCTACGTTTCCTCGACAGCCTCCCCGAACAGCAACAGAAGGTGGTACGTCTCAAGCATTTCGACAATGTTGACACCACCACCATCGCCCGCACCCTGTCTACCTCCGAGGGCAACGTCTACACTCTCCTTTCCCGTGCCTACAAGTCCATCAAACAAATGATATTAGATTATGAAAAAGAATAGCACACCTCCCACGCTCGAAGAGCTTCTGGCATCGCTCGAACATGCTGGTCGCGATGCCCGCCGTCAGCAACAGCTGTCGCAAATGATTGAGAGCATGGCTGCCGAAGAGGCCGCCGCCAAACGGCACTCCGTGCGACTGTGGTCGGTGCGACTGGTCACTGCCGCATGTCTGTTGCTTTTTGTGCTGACCCTCATAAGGCTCTGGCAGCCCATACCGCACTCAGTAGAATCACAGTTGGCACAAGCCCCCCAAGTGCAGATGCCCAAGCCTCACATGGCTCCTGCCGAGCCTCACAGGGCTGCCCCCCAATTCGCAGCATCGCCCCTTCCCACCGCCATCAGCGAACCCAAGCCAGCCTTGCCCTTGCAGCCTATTGTGGCCGACCCGATACTAGAGGAAATAGCGCCGTCACCCATCTTAGAGCCCTCCCTGACCACCGAGCAGTACGCCGAATCTGTTCCAGAAGAACTACCTGCCGAGGAGGAATCTCCCGCAGTCCCCTTTCTACCCGAAACTACCGATGCCATAGCCCAAGCCGAGCCAGCCCCTGCGCCTGAAGCTCCCACCCAGCATCGCAGCCTCTTCCGCCTCCGCATGGCCGAACCTAGCCTTATGGACGGTAATGTTCTTGCCCTCCAAATCTTTTAAAGAACAGTTGTTTATTAACACATTCAATACCCAAAAACCATGAAACGAATCATTTTTTCCCTAGTCGCCCTCATCGTTGCCTACGGTCTTCATGCCCAGTCCGACACACTCTTGAATGCTGACCGCCCCAAATCCACCATCGACCTGGGCATTTCGGCCGGGGTCTCCCTCTTCAACAACGGCAACGACCTTTCACCCTACTATTCCAATTACGGTACAACCGTACAGCTTCCCTTGATGGCACATTGGCAGTTCGCGCCCAAATGGCAGCTCTCGTCGGGTCTGCGCTACGACTTCGCATGGAACAGGCTCTACTACAATGTCGAGCCCTCCGGCAGTTGGGATGACTTCTCCAACATGGGGCTACAGTTCCTCCAAACGCCCACCACTTCCAAGCAGAACGCATACGCCTACATCAGCCATCTGGGCATTCCTGTCGAACTCAAGTGGTATCCTTTCGCACACAACAGAAACAGCCTAGGCGTGGCTCTCGACCTCTTCGCCGGATATGCCGTCACACGCTACTTCGTCATCGACAACCTGCATACTCCGGGCATGGAGGATGAGAATACTGGACAAACCGTCCTTAATACCGCCGCCATCCAGCCTTGGAAAGTCGAAGTGGGTCTCTCCCTCTCCACCTCCCTCTTAGGTCTCACCCACGGCGTCCGCTTATTTGTCAACCTGCTGCCCACCTACCAAGACCCCACCACAGGCGAAAAGATTTACACCTCAGGCATCACCCTATACCTATAATCAAAAACACTATAGTTCCTATAATTACTATAACCCCTATAAAATAAGAGAAAAATGAAACATTTCACCACTTCCAACAGCAAATCCACCGTTCTCGCTCTAGCCTTCTTCTTCGTCATGACCCTCGTCAGCATCACCGCCGCCCACGCGCAGAACGATACCCTCAACCCTCTTTTCTCCACCACCGGCCCCAACGTCCTTGGCGAAAGCCGCATACAGTGGAACAGTTCCTTGGACTTCTATCACAGCTCTTCCACTTTCAACGAGAACGACTATTCCATCGCCAACTCCTATGGGGCTACCACCGGTCTTCGTTTCGGTATCGGCAACCGTGCCGAACTCACCTTCGACGTTTCGGGAAACTATTCCTTCCTTGAAACCAACCTAATCGACGGACATCACACCACCACCAATGGGGCGAGAGCCTCCGTGGGAGCCAAGCTCCTCCTCTCAGATGGTCGGCGTTGGCTCCCGCAGGTGGCCTTCTTCACACATGTGGGGGTGAACAACGAGCAGTATGCCTTCAACCGCTCCGTCCGTGTCAACAGATTGCAGCCCCAGATAGGATTCATGTTCCGCAACCAACTGGGCCACCGTTGGGCAATCGACTACTCTTTGGGCTATGCATGGTCTGCCTCCAGTGAGCCAGGTATCGACTTTGCAAACCAGATAGAGTACTCTCTTTTTGCCCGCTGGCTAGCCTTCGACCGACTATCCTTTGGTGTCGGGGTGAGCAACGTCAACAGTGCCCGGCGTATGATAGGCGGTTTCGAGGTCCGCTATCAGCCCTCCGACAACATCCAGCTTTCCCTCCAGTCAGGCTCCGACCTCGGCTTAGGCGACGGAGTGAGCGACTCCCAAGCCCACGTCCTCTTAGGCATCCATTGGACCCTCCGCTAATCCCAAATCTGTCATAAACAGACCCAAAAAAGTGAAATAGATTGAAAATGTCGGCCTAACGACCGAATTGGTATAATGTCGATAGCTGTGCGTGCAGGAGGCACGCAATCCAAATAACCCCATACTAAGCTGTAGGCGCTGTATGGGGTTATTTAGCAATCAGAAATCAATGCGTGCCCGATACACGCTACATCTCTCGAACGCACCCTCACAATAAAAACGCCCTTTCCCCGTTATATCAGGCAGAAAAACTTTCAACTTTCAACTTTCAACTTTCATCTTTCAACTCTCATATTTCAACTTTCAACTTTCAACTTTCAACTCTCAACTTTCAACTCTCAACTTTCAACTCTCCATTCCCCATGAAGTCCCTTCTCTCCCTCTTGGCATTCCTTGCCCTCGCCTCGTCGCTCTTCGCCAATGGCGACCCAGTGGCGACGTTCTGCGCCCTCACCCTCTCGCGCAACCCCGTCGGTGTGCATGTGCCCGAGGTGCAGCTCAGGGACGAGCAACTTACCGTCACCCCCATGGGGCGCTATACCCTGGTGCGGGTCGAATACCTCCTCTACAACAACAGCAAGAAGGATTTCTCTAATCTCCCCTACGGCTTCCCCATCGACTATTACCGTCAAGGTTCCGAGCGTTGGGCATCCCTCGACGGCATCTCCGAGAGCGTGGCCGAAGTAGGCTGGCGTGACGACTACATCACTGAAGTCGCCTTTACCCTCAACGGCATCCAGCTTCCCTTCCAAATCTCTGCCGACAGCCTGCTGAAGGCAGGTCGCCCCCTCCTCACTCCCGCCGAGGCGGCCAAAGACAAGAATGGCGACCTCTTCGAAACCCGCCTCGACAGCATCAACTACGCCCTCTACGAGTACGAGAGCGACCTCCTACGCTGCTGGTATTACACCCGCCTCAACATCCCCGCCGGCAAGGCGGTCAAGCTGGTGGTGCAATACCGCGTTGAAAATAGTTGCACAGTAAGTCTGTCCGAACAAGATGCGCTGGTCAGTCAGCCCCGCGGGCACTGCAACTTTGCCTACGACTTCTCGCCCGCCTCCTATTGGGGCAACGGCAAGGCGGAGACCTTCGCCGCATTGGTCGATGTCTCACGTGTGCGCACAGGGCGCAATCTACAGGACACAAGCAGCTGTGTTCCCCAAGGTCTCCCCATGCACAAGACGAAGGGCGACCGCTGGCACTACACCGCGCGCAACTTCGACCTCGCCAAGGCCGCGCCGCTAAGCTTCTACTACTGGTTTGAAAACGAGCCCGCACGCCTCACCGACATCTTCAACCACCGCATCTCCCCCGACCGCTACACCGTTGAGATGAGCGGCTCCGACCCCAAATATCCCGCCGCCAACCTGTCGGACATGGACCTCGCCACCGCAACCGTCTTCCGCCCCGGAAAAGGCGACTCACTCTATATCACCGTTCGTTTCAACCAGCCCACCAAGGTGAAGACAATCGTCTTCTACAACGGCTACTGCAAGGATGCTGCCACCTGGCGCAACAACAGCCGCGTGGCCTCCATGATGGTCTACAACCCCTCCGGCGACCATTACGACCCCTTTTTCTATGAGTATTACAAAGCCTTGCCCGAAAAGATGGTCCCCCACTATAATAAGGGTCCCAAGCCGCTCCGCACCTCCATGCCCGACAGCTTCACCTGGCAGGGCCTCACCGATGCCGCCGAAATCATGCATATCTCCGACTACTACAGCAATCCCCCTCTCAGCGAAATCCGATTCTCCATCGCAACCACCACGCGAGGTGCAAAATACGACGACCTCTGCATCTCCGAAATTATCCTCCTCGAGTAAATACCCCTAGTATCGCATTTCTTTATTTAAAATACTGTATATTAGTGTAGTACAATTCTTTTGCCCACTAAGAGTAGTTTTGAGCATAAGTCACTGATACTCCATCTGTTTTATTTCAGTTCATTTATCGTTCTATTATCGTTCATTTATGTTTCATTTATCTTTGATAATTGAACAGCACTCCACCGTCACATAAATTCCAATAGAAATAACATCTAAAACTGGGGTTCATGCGCACCCTATAACTGTGCGTATAAAGTTTTTTTTGCCAATTCAAATAATCTTTGTAATTTTGCAAACGAATTGAAGTAAAAAATGAACGGGCAGATATACGAACAAATAAGTGAATACTTTGCAACCCAACCAGTCCTAAAGGCGTGGGTGTTTGGCTCGTTTGCCCGTGGCGAGGAGCGTGAAGATAGCGACATCGACTTGATTGTGCGATTTGACCGTGAGAATGCGAAAGTGGGGCTATTCAAGTATGCTGCCATCGTTCTCGACCTAGAGAAATTGCTCAACCGTCAAGTGGATTTGGTAGAAGAGGGCGCACTGCTACCTTTTGCAGAACGCACCGCCAACAAAGATAAGAAACTGATATATGAGAGAAGCCTTACGTGACGCAGGCAGACTGGAGCATATCCTAATGTCCATAGGTCTCATTGAGGAATTCACCCGCGATATGACCTATGAACAGTTTGTAGTAGATAAGCGTACCCTGTTTGCGACAATCTATAACATCCAAATATTAGGTGAAGCCTCTTATAAATTAACCAAGGAATTTAAAGCAGCCCACCCAGAGTTACCTTGGTCACTCATGGAGAAAATGCGCCATGTGCTAGTGCATGATTATTATAACATTGTTCCAGAGGCCGTGTGGGATGTGGTAACCGAGGATATACCAAGTATAAAGCCCTTGTTGCAACGGTTGGCAGATGAAAACAAAATAGAATAACAAAGATACAATAATCGTCCCGTTGAGAAGGAAAATGCCTTGTGCGGACTCCTTGTATTCAACGAGGCGAATAGTGAAAATATCTTGATTGCCTTTGCCCCCAATACAGGTAAAGGCAAACTTTTTTTGTCCAGTTTGGAAAAAAGTTGTAATTTTGCACCGTCAAACACCCCAAAGCCCGCAAGGGTGAGGGATAGGCGACAGGACATATAAGAAAGACGTTGTAACGGCGTTTTATCTGCGGCTCTGTTGAACTTCGCAACTTCATTAGGTACCGTAATAACGCAATGTACTACGTCCATGGTAGTATATAGGCTTTATACTATATACGTTACGCGTGGGCTTCGGCATTGCTTATTCTGTACCAAAGGGCAATGCGAAGGCCTAACAGAGCGGGATAAGCAAAGTAGCAGATTCCCGCGCTTTTTTTATATACCCTACAAGCAAAACACACAAAAGAACGCCCACCACTCCGAGAATTAGCTGGGCATTAAAAAAGGAAATACTATGAGGAAAAGTAACAAGATTTTGAGAATGACTAACCTGCTTGATTTAAAATGCGCCTTTTTCTTTCTTGTCTTTATGACTTTGGCACAGGGTGCATTTGCACATCGTTTGATCGCAGTGGCCCCAAGTGGGCAGACATTGTATTACAATACTATCGGTAGAAATGCACAAGTCACTTATCCTAGTTCTAATGCCTATAATGGATATTATGGGTATACCCAACCAACAGGAGGTCTCACAATACCAAGTAGTGTTGACTCATATTATTCCGTCACCTCTATTGGGGACTATGCTTTCTATGGTTGCAGCGGCCTTACCTCCGTCACCATTGGCGACTCCGTCACCTCCATTGGGGACTATGCTTTCTATGGTTGCAGCGGCCTTACCTCCGTCACCATCCCCAATTCCGTCACCTCCATTGGGGACTATGCTTTCTATGGTTGCAGCGGCCTTACCTCCATCACCATTGGCGACTCCGTCACCTCCATTGGGGACTTCGCATTTAAGGGATGTAGCAGTATAGCATCAATAATGGTTTCAAGTGACAATAACACATACGACAGCCGGAACAATTGTAATGCCATCATCCACACTGCAACAAATGAACTTATAGTTGGATGTCATAATACCACTATTCCCAACACAGTCACCGCTATTGGAAATGATGTTTTCAATGGTTGCAGTGGCCTTTCCTCCATTACCATACCCAACTCAGTTACATCTATTGGGTATATGGCATTTAGTTGTAGCGGGCTAACTACAGTCACTATTCCCAACTCTGTCACTTCTATTGGGGACTTCGCATTTAATGGATGTGGTAGTTTGGCATCAATAATGGTTTCAAGTGGTAATACAATATATGACAGCCGTGATAATTGCAATGCCCTCATTCACAGTGCTACCAATACACTTCTTGCAGGATGTCTGAATACCGTCATTCCAAACTCAGTCACTACCATAGAGGCCAATGCGTTTGCTCTTTGTATTGGTCTGGATTCAATTACAATACCCAACTCCGTCACCTCCATTGGATACTGGGCATTTGATAGATGTAGTGGTCTGACAACCGTTTATTTCAATGCCGATAGTTGTGTTCAAGCAGGTGATGAATCGACTAAGTCTGTATTTAGTCGATGCCCTAATCTATCAACAATAGAGTTTGGCAATAACGTTAGAAGAATCCCCGCCTATCTGTGCTATGGCTGCGATAGCCTGGTTTCTATCACTATTTGCAATTCTGTTGCTTTTATTGGTTATAAAGCTTTCGCAGATTGCAGCAGATTGACAACTGTTTATTTTAATGCCGATAGTTGTATTTATGGAGGTTCTTCTTTCTCCTCTTGCCCAAATATTTCCTCTTTTAACTTTGGAAATAATGTAAAATATATTCCCGCTTATCTTTGTTCGGGCCTAACAGGTCTTACCACCGTCACCATTCCCAATGCCGTCACCACTATTGAGCAAAGAGCTTTCTCTGGATGCAGCGGTCTTACCTCCGTCATCATCCCCGATTCCGTCAACTCCATTGGAAACTCTGCTTTCTCTGGTTGCAGCGGACTCACCTCCCTCACCATTGGCAACTCCGTCGCCTCCATTGGTAACTATGCTTTCTCTGGTTGCAGCGCCCTTACCTCCGTCACCATCCCGAATTCAACAAATATAATAGGAACTGCTGCATTTAGAGATTGTGACCATTTGACTAATATTATTCTAGGATCTGGCCTTTCGACAGTAGAAGACTCCGCATTCTACGGTTGTACTCAGGTGGTTAGAATAAAGTCGAAATCAGCGAACCCTCCTACCGCTTATGTCAATACGTATCATGGATTGAGTGATGATGTGGTCCTCAATGTTCCTTGTGGTGCTGCAAATGCATACGAGAATGCAGCTTATTGGTTTCGATTTGACATTCAGGAGGAATTGATGTTTGATTTCTCTGCCACCACGGGAGACCCTGCCCAAGGTGCTGTTGCCATAATCACAGCTCCGACATGCGACAACCGTGAAGCCGAGATACGGGCTAATGCCTATCATGGTTATCATTTTGACCATTGGAGTGACGGGAATACCGACAACCCACGGTATATCGTGGTGATGCAAGATACCCATTTTGTGGCTTTTTTTGCCTCGGACAATGGGGAAGATGAGGATGTTGAAGAAGTTGTAGAGAATAGAGTCAAATGCTATCAGCAGAGTGGCCAGATTGTAGTGGAAGGCACAGAAGGAAACAACGTGATGGTCTACGACCTGTATGGTCGAGTGCTTGCCACGAAAAGGAATGAAGGCTCACTGTTGCGGTTTGACGTGCCTGCAACCGGAACATATCTGATTCGGATTGGCGACGCGCCTGCCCGCAGAGTGGTGGTGATTCGGTGATTATTGATGAACTATTTTCCCATTAAGTCCCCGACGGGGACGGCAGAACACAGGCAGGGGTGCAAACCCCTGCATAAATGATAATGATTAAACGAAACCCCGAAGGGGTGACACGCTATGCATTGCTGGCGGTCTGTCGCCCTTTCGGGGCTTTATTTTGTCGTATCAATGAGCGGGGGTTATACCCCCGCCTGTAATCTGACAGTCCTTCGGACTTTTGGATTGTCCGTATGTTGTATGTTATGGCGGGTTTTCGATTTGCAACCCGGTATATTTACCACTCGTAGGGTTGTGGCGGGTCAGTGATTATTTATGAACTGTTTACCCAGTAAGTCCCCGAAGGGGACGGCAGAACACAGGCAGGGGTGTGAACCCCTGTACAAATGGTGATGATTAAACGGAACCCCGAAGGGGTGACACGCTATGCATTGTTGGTGGTCTGTCGCCCTTTCGGGGCTTTATTTTGTTGTATTAATGTACGGGGTTTGCACCCCCGCCTGTAATCTGGCAGTCCTTCGGACTTATCGTTTGTTCGTTTGTTGTATGTTATGGCGGGTTTGCAATTTGCAACCAGATATAAGGTTGGTGGTTTTGTGGGTACCTGTGCGACATGGAAATCCACAAAAGTTGCTACATTTGTGGAATCAAATCCACAAATGTTTAAACTTTTATGGATTTGATTCCAAAAAAGTTGTATCTTTGCAGTGTAAAATACTGCTACAATGATACAGAGATTATTACAAAAAGATATTGAAGAACAATTGTTTAAAGGTAAAGCCATCGTGCTGATGGGGAGTCGGCAAACAGGAAAAACGACGCTCTTGCGACAGATATTTGAGAATTCGGATGATGTTTTGTGGCTTTGGGGTGACGATGTGG
>JAFWQP010000117.1 GCA_017509045.1 Bacteroidales bacterium | reverse complement strand
GTCGAACATGCGGTAGGCCTCAAACAGGTCTTCAATCTTCTGGATGAGCACCTTCTCCTTCTCCCAGTTGGTGGTGCCGAGGCGCTGGGTACCCTTGAACATCATGTGCTCCAGGTAGTGGGCGAGGCCGGTGGTCTCGTGCGGGTCGTTGCGCGAGCCGGCACGCACGGCGATGTAGGTTTGAATCTTAGGAGCATCTTTGTAAACGCTCATGAACACCTTCAGACCATTGTCCAACGTATACTCGCGCACATTCAGCGGGTCGTTGGGATAGGTCTTGTACTGGTAGGTCTTCTGGGCCAAGAGGGTGCCACAGCTCAGCACTGCCAGAGACACAAAACAAATAATAAGACGAATCTTTTTCATTTAATGAATTGTTTATTAATAAATTGTTTTAATTGTAAGTAATCAAATTAATTTTCAAAGATACATAAAAAAAGTGACATATTAATAATATGCGCATTGTCTGCACGCTTTTTTAACAAACGAAGCCTGCTGTCTGTGCCCCTCGCTGATTAGTGAATCCGCTAAGTTCATTCCTAAACTTGTTCAGTCGAAATTATGCTATTTCTGGTTCTTCCGACAAACGCGTAGGTGGGGGATTTTGGGGCTGTATTTGCCTGTTTGTTCAGAGTTGTGAAATGGGATTTGTATCGCAGGTTTTTGTAAAACATTCGTTTATAGTGCTATGCAAAAAAATGTGAAATGTGAAATTGTGAAATGCGTATGTTTTTTCCTCATTTTAGGTAATTAATTATATAAATTATTAATTATTAATTAATTATATTAATAATACCATATTATATACCTACTAAAAAAACCAAAAATCATTGCATTTCACATTTCACATTTCACATCTGGACGTATGTAACTGTCGGTCATTGTGTTTGCCTTGCTATTTGTGAAATGGAGTGTGAAATGGGAGGGGAAAGTGGTCTCATCCCTATTGTTATTGTTATCGAGTGCCGCTTTATGCCGCTTTTTTTTTTCAAAAACGGCACCCTAATTTTTGGCTTTTTTGGTATAATATAATAGTCGGTTGTTTCCACTCTGGGTTCGCTCTGGGTTCGCTCTGGGTTCGCTCTGCCTCCACTCCTAAGATTGGAGACAAGGAGAACCCAAAACGGGGTGAAACAGACCTCGACATCACTTATCCGTTTGTTGGATGAGGCAAAAAGGGCAGAATGGATTTTTTTTTTGTTTAATTGCATTTTATTTCGTATCTTTGAAGATTATTTTAAATTGAAGATTCGGCTGCAAATATTTTCTATTCAAAGATATAATATTTATAATAAATATGGACAAGACTGTAAACTTGCTCGCAGAGGGCATGGAAAGGCTGGGATTGATAGCCAATCGTATTCGTAAAAGTGAGGGTCAAGCCCCCCGAATTGAGATAGACATCATACTGGAAGAACTGCGCAATCTCTATATGGTAGCGTTGCAGTTGGAGAGCGAGGGCAAGGCAGAAGTGGGTGAAAGAGTGAATTTGACAGAGGAGTTTGAAAAGCAAGCCGCCGAGGAGAAACGCCTGGCCGAAGAGGCAGCAGCAAAGAAGGCTGCTGAAGAGAAACGCCTGGCCGAAGAGGCAGCAGCAAAGAAGGCTGCCGAGGAGAAACGCTTGGCCGAAGAGGCAGCGGCAAAGAAGGCTGCCGAGGAGAAACGCCTAGCAGAGGAGGCAGCAGCAAAGAAGGCCGCTGAAGAGAAACGCCTAGCCGAAGAGACAGCAGCAAAGAAGGCCGCCGAGGAGAAACGCCTGGCCGAAGAGGCAGCAGCGAAGAAGGCTGCCGAGGAGAAACGCCTAGCTGAGGAGGCAGCGGCAAAGAAGGCCGCCGAGGAGAAGCGCCTGGCCGAAGAGGCAGCAGCAAAGAAGGCGGCTGAGGAAAAACGCTTGGCCGAGGAGGCAGCGGCAAAGAAGGCGGCCGAGGAGAAGGCTCGCAAGATAGTGGATGACGAGTTCCATCCCACATTTGCCCCAGCCACGCCCGAGACACCGAGCGAGCCTATCATGGAGCCTCAGATGGAGAAACTGGCGGGCAACCCCAACGACGATCTGTTTGCCGAGCCAGCTGCAAGTAAGGGCGAAGCACCGCTGCTAGACCTTTTCAAGAGCAATCAGGCAGAAGAGCAGCCCAAGGTGCGTACCTTGGCGGACACCCTCAATAAGCACCAGCGGAATGTGGAAGAACAGTTGGAGACCCGTGTACACGCCAAGAAGGTGGACGATTTGCGCACGATTATCAACATCAACGACAAGTTTAGTTTCATGAGCGAGTTGTTCCACAACAATATGAAGGCGTATAACGACTTTATCCTCCAACTGAATGCGATAGCCTCGCGCGAAGAGGCATTGGCATACGTGGAAGAAATAGCCACGCAGTACAATTGGGACAACAACTCGGTGGTGGTAAAGGGATTCTACAAGATATTCGACAGAAAGTTCTAGCTTCTTAGACAATCTGATATACGGACAAATAAATCACTCAGTCATGAACTATCGAAAGGCTATATTGTTTTCTGCTCCGTCGGGCAGTGGCAAGACAACTATTATACGCGAGATATTGAAGCGGTTTGACTGCTTTGAGTTCTCGATATCGGCGACCAGCCGCCAGCCCCGAGAGGGCGAACGGGACGGCGTGGACTATTACTTCCTTAGCCCCGAAACTTTTAAGCAACGAGTGGCGGCAGGCGACTTCCTGGAATGGGAGGAGGTGTATGCCGGCACCTGCTACGGCACACTGAAGTCGGAGATAGACCGCATCTGGGACAATGGGCATGTGATTATCTTTGACGTGGATGTGAACGGTGGTATGAATATCAAGAAGTATTTCGGTCCCGACGCGTTGGCGATATTTGTGATGCCGCCCAGTGTGGCAGTGCTGAACCAGCGGCTGCGCAGTCGTGGCACGGAGAGCGAGGAGGCGATTGCCAAACGGCTCGCCCGCAGTGCCGAGGAGTTGAAGATGTCGGACCAGTTTGATGTGACTGTGGTGAACGACCTGTTGGAGAATGCCGTGAATGAGACTCAGAAGATAATTAATAACTACTTGATGAAAGAATGATGAATGCCACGGTGTGATAATGCGTGGATGTAGGAGATAGTTTGATTATTGAAGTAACGAATTAACGAATAACGAATTCAGATGGAATCGCTGCTGGCTTTTTTTAAACGATACAATTATGTGTTTTTGTTTCTGCTGTTGGAGATACTAGCTATAGTGTTTATCACGAAGAACAGCAATTATCAGTCGTCGAAGATAGTGCATGCTGGCAATAGCGTGGCGGGTCGCTGCTATGGAGTGGTGACCTCGGTGTTTGACTATTTCGGGCTGCGTCGCGAGAACGAGCTGCTGGCAGCGGAGAATGCCCAGTTGCGCGCCCAGTTGAAGTCGTCGTACATCAGCTACAATATGCGCACTTTCCAGCATGAGGATACGGTGTATAACCAACGCTATAGCTATACGGAGGCACAGGTAATCAAGAACTCGTGGAATCAACGCAACAACTACATTATGCTGAACAAAGGTCGCAAACAGGGTATAAAGCTCGACCAGGCGGTGATTTCACCGCAGGGCATAGTGGGCGTGGTGGTGAATACGACCGACAATTTCTGCACGGTGATGCCTGTGTTGCACTCGAACAGCCGTAACAGTGTGAAGATACCGCGAATTAATACGAACGGCTCGCTGGTGTGGACGGGCGGCGATTTTCGCTATGCTACCTTGATTGATATTCCGACCACTTACCGACTGCACAAAAAGGACACCATCGTTACCAGCGGTATGGCGAACGACTTCCCAGAAGGTATCATGGTAGGATATGTTGAGAGGGCATTTACTGAAAGGGGCAGCGGTTTCTATACCATACAGGTGCGTCTGGCAACTGAGTTTACTAAGTTGGACCATGTCTATATTATCGACAATCGCTTTAAGGCGGAGCAGGATTCGCTGATGGCAAGAACACAGAAGGAGGAATAGAATATGACGAGACTGGTTTTGATGAATATCTTTCGCTTTGTGGCACTGATAGTGTTGCAGGTGCTGATGCTTAACTATGTGTATCTGGGCGGCTATGTGGTGCCGTTTATCTATATACTTGCCATCATGATGCTGCCGACACGGGTGGGGAATATTCCGCTGCTGTTGATAGCCTTTGTGTCGGGCGGGTTGATAGACCTGTTTTGTAATATCCCCGGATTTCATGCATTCAGCTGCACGATGATGGCTTTTTTCCGCATCTTGTTTGGCAACAAGATGCTCACCCGCGACGACCCGACAGAGGTGGTGGACACACCGAGCGTGCACAGTGTGCCGTTTGAGGTGTTTGCAGTGTATGTGCTGTTGCTGGCGTTGGTGTATAGTGTCACATATGGGTTGTTGGAGACTTTTAGTTTGGGTAATTTTGGAATGACTGCCATCTCGATGATTGTCAATGCTGCTGTGACGTGGGTGTTGGTGATGCTTTGCCAGTTGTTGATAAAAAAGAAGTAGACTTATTAAATTGAGAACCCCTGACGGGTTTTTTTTAGAGGTTGCCTTAAGCAATCAAACAATCAGAAGATGAAAAGGATATTGCTCATAGTGTTTGTTGTCGCTTTTGTCTATTCGATGAAGGCCCAGCCGGCAATAGGGGAGTGGCAAGACCACAATTCGTTTGTGAAAGTGAGGAAGGTGTGTGCTACGTCCAGCAGGGTGTATGCCGCCACCCGCATGGCAATGTTCTATTTCGATAAGCAGGATTCGATGCTGGTGGTGCTGTCGAAAGTGGAAGGGTTCTCGGATGTGGGGATAAGCACATTTGCATACGACGAGGGTAACGATGGCTTGGTGGTGGCATACAACAATTCGAGCATAGACCTCTGCTACGGCGGCAAGACCTATAATATTGCCGATATCAGGTATAGCAATATCAGCGGCGACAAGCATGTCTATAATATCCGCTTTAACGGTGGAAAGGTGTATCTGGCTACAGGTTTTGGTATTGTTGTGGTGGATGTTGGACGGCATGAGATAGAAGAAACGTATTACATTGGGGAGAACGGAGAGAGGTGTGTGGTGTACGATGTGGCGTTTACCGACGATTGGATTGTCGCGGGAACTGACAAAGGGCTGATGTATGCCCCGAAGAATAGTAATAGGCTGCATATATATAGCGAGTGGGTGTACGACACTGTGTCCCCGCTGCGGGGTATGTCGGTGAGGATGCTCGATGTGAGTAGGAATAGGCTGTTGGCAGCCGCCTCAGTGAACAACCCCGATAGCCTGGCTCCTTTCTACCAATTGGAGGCAAACAGCTGGAGCGGTTGGGGCAGTTGGGCTGCGGGAAGGCTCGCCTCGATGAAATGCAGGCAGGGGCGCATCGTTTTGGATAGATTTGCCCGAGTAGAATTGTATGACGAGGACTATATGCTGGACGAGGTGGTGGAGAATCTGCCGACCTATGGCGTTTCGGCACAGGATGCCGACGTGGATGCCGACGGCACGTTATGGCTAGGGCATGTATGGGCTGGACTGCTCAGGGTGCCGGAGAATAGGGCGAGGGGCTATAGCTACATACCTGTGGGGCCGTACAACGACGACTATGTCTATTCGCTGACAGCTTCGGCGGACAAGTTGTATCTATGTCCCGGAGGGAAGAAGCCTACGTATGAGAGCCTGTATTTGTCGGGCAGCTTGTCGATATTTGACAATCAGGATTGGTCGAATGTGAATGGGAGCTTGATAGGCGATGCTTATCAGGACATACTCTATGTGGCTGTGGATCCGAAAGACAAGAATCACCTTAGCGCCTCTGCGTGGGGTCGTGGGATAGTGGACATACAGGACAATCGGACAACAACTCTTTACGACGGCTCGAACACGGACGGGGCTCTGACGCCCTATAGGAGTGGCAACTATACACACCATAGGGTGTCGGGCGTGGCATACGACAATCAGGGCAACCTATGGGTTACAAATTCGTTGGTCGCCAAAGGTTTGGCTGTGCGATATCGCAGCGGGGAGTGGAAGTCGTTTGACATTAGCACGATGATGCAAGGCGTCTCGGGCGAGAAGAGAGAGATCGACAAGATAATTTGGGACAGCGTTAGAGGGTATAAGTGGTTTGTGGGCAGGGCCAATCGTATCTATATCCACGATGGGGAGGATAAGATGGCATACGTGAGTCCCAATAACGGGAGCAAACTGGAAACGCACACGGTGACATGTATGGTGCAGGATAGGTCGGGCGACATCTGGTTTGGCACCGACAAGGGGTTGAAGGTGATATACGATGGCTACCGTGCCTTCAATAATGGGGGGCGAGGCGAGCAGTCGCCTGTGACGTGTAGCAATATCCTTTATAACGAGGACGGTATCAACGAGTATCTGATGGCTTACGAGAGCATCACCTGCATAGCAGTCGACGGTGCTAACCGTAAGTGGGTGGGTACCTCTAACAATGGGCTCTACCTTATATCAGCCAATGGCTTAGAGCAATTGCACCACTTCACCACCGCCAATAGTCCGCTAAACTCGGACAAGATAGTGGCTTTGGCGGTACATCCAGAGACAGGCGTGGTGTATATTGGCACCAATATGGGGTTGCAGTCGTACCGCTCCACAGCTACGGTTGCCGACACCTATCCCGCCTTTGACGTTCATGCTTTCCCCAATCCGGTAAGACCTGAATATGAAGGACCCATTGCCATCAAAGGCTTTACTAGGGATGCGCTGGTGCACGTCACCGATGCTCGCGGACATGTGGTCTATTCGACAACGGCACATGGGGGTCAGGCGATATGGGATGGGAAGACTATTCAGGGGCAGCGCGTCGCCAGCGGTACCTATTTCGTTTTTGCTTCAGACCAAATGGGCAATATGCGCTCGGTGGCCAAAATATTAATTGTTAGGTAGTATGACACCCACGCTTTCCACTCCAGCCTTGGTGCTACACACCACCTCATACTCCGAGTCATCGGTGATAGCCAAGATTTTTACCCGACAGTTGGGAGTGCGTTCCTACATCATCAAGGGAGTGCGCAAAAGCGGGAGCAAGACCAAACAGAATCTGTTGCAACCATTGAGCCATTTGGACTTGGTGGTGTATAACAATCCCAAGACGCAGATTAACTACATCAAGGAGATGGGGCAACATGCACATAGGCAGCAGGAGCAGTGCAGGCAGCTCTCGGAGGTGGCGGTACACAATGCTTTGCGGTTCTTTATGACGGAAGTGTTGTATAAGACACTTCGTGAGGAGGAACCGATGCCCGAGTTGTTCGACTATGTGGCGGACACCTGTTCGTTTCAATCAACGGATATAAAACCATCGCAGCAGCCGATATTGTTTTTGTTGAAGGTGTCGCGGCATCTGGGTATCGAGCCGTTGGACAACTACAGCGTCCGCGAACCTCTTTTCGACATGTTGGCAGGGCGCTACCAATATGCTGGCGAACAGACGCTGAATGCCTCTACCTCACAATTGCTGCACTACTATCTTCAGGCGTTGCACACAGGCAGCCCACTGCCGATAGCCACTTTGGCTCAGCGCACAGAACTCATAAACCGCCTGTTGGAATATTATCAGATTCATTTGGCGGAGTTTCGCAACTTTAAGTCACACGAAATATTGCATACGGTATTACAATAATCATACTATGAAAAAGTTAGTTCTTCTTTTATGCTTTACAGCCCTCTTGGCACCAGCTTTCTGTCAGTCGTGCTATTGGGTATTCCTTACCGACAAAAAGGGTACCACTTTCGACCCCTACAGCTATTTTGACACCAAGGCTATCGAGCGTTATCAGCAAAATGGGGCAGACCTTTACGACATAAGCAACTACCCTCTCAATTGTGACTATGTTGGTCAGGTGGATGCCCTCGCCACCGAGGAAGTTGGTTGTAGCCGCTGGATGAACGCTGTGGCGGTGATGGCGACACCCGACCAGATTGTGCGCATTGAGCAGCTGCCCTTTGTCTGCCGTACCCAGCGCATTGGTGGCGACATGCAGTTGGCATCAGTGCCTGCCGTGTTGGACCAGTCCGACCAGCCTAACCTCACCGATCAAGTGTTGCGTATGCAGGGTGACCTTTTCCGCGACAAGGGTATTGACGGCAAGGGGATGCGTATCGCTGTGCTCGATGGCGGTTTTCCGCGTGTGAACACCCATGAGGCTTTCAAGCATCTGCGCGATAATCACCGCATTCTCGACACATGGAACTTTCCCAATAAGAAAGCCGACGTGTATGGCTGGAACAGTCATGGACTTTCAACCCTTTCCTGCATTACCGGTATTGTAGGCAAAATGCAACTGGGCATGGCTACGGGTGCAGAATTCTTACTCTATCGCACTGAGGTTGAGTTAGAACCTTTTAAAGAAGAGGTGTGGTGGATGCAGGCAGTGGAACGTGCCGACAAGCATGGTGCCAACATCATCAGCAGTTCGCTCGGCTACGGCAAGGAGCGTTACTGGACAAAAGACATGGACGGCACCTCCTATGTTGCCAAGGCGGGTAATTTGGCAGCCAAGAAGGGTATATTGGTCTGCTGCTCGGCAGGCAATGAGGCTGACACGAAGCAGTGGAAGACCATCGTCACCCCGTCGGATGCCGACAGCGTGCTATGTGTAGGTGGCATAGAGATGAGCCTCGAGCGCTACCGTCACATCAATTTCAGCTCATACGGTCCCTCAGCCGACGGGCGACTGAAACCCAATGTATCTGCTTTTGGACATGTCTATGCTGCTGCCAATAGTGACGATAAGGCTGTCAGAACCGTATATGGCACCTCTTTCTCATGCCCACTGACGGCTGGCTTTGCAGCCTGTGCCTGGCAAACTATGCCTGACAAGACAGCTATGGAGATGTTCGACTTGATACAGAAGTCTGCTGACCTATATCCCTATTACGACTATGCGCTGGGCTATGGTGTGCCGCAGGCTTCTTATTTTGTTAACGGACCTAAGAAGAATGCTCCCACCTTTGTGCTCAGAGAAACCAAGGACTCGGTGGAGGTCCACCTGCTGGAGCCTACAGAGTTTGCCACTATCTTCTACAACAAACAGCGTCCCGACGGCACCTTGGTAAAGTATTCCAGCATTGATCTGAAGAATGTCCACCCCCAAGACTGCCTGCAATTCTACAAAGGCTCTCTCGATAGTTGCCGTCTCAATGTCTGCTACAATGGTTTCACTTTGTCATACCGCCTTTCCGACAAGGACTGGCAGCGGATGCGCCTCGAAAGAGCCGAATTTGTAGCCAAGCCTCATCCTGATCCATCCACGATAGGTTTCACACCCGACAACAATTACACTATGACTACCCAGTACGACCGCGACGACTCCGACTTGGTTCCCTCCAATTGGGGCAGCAATGCCAAGTACAAGAATGACTTCTATGTGCAGTTTGGCACCCAAACTGGGTGGGGGTATACCAATGCCCCATTCTTATGGTGGTCTCCTAGTTCCCATATCGGCTACCGCTTGATACGCGCCTATGGCAAGGCGTATAAACTTGGAGCAGGGCTGGAGTGGAACGTCAAAAACGTTAATTACGTTACCGATAAAACTAATACGATTGACCGTGTGATAGGACTTCCTGCTGCTAACTATGAAGTCAAACGTCTACAACAAAGCCAATTGGCGCTTGAACTTTTCCAACGTGTACGTTTTGCGGCGGGAGGTATTGGGGGTAACGGAATTTACTGGGACCTTGGTGCCTTTGTAGGCTGGAACTTCGATAACGACTACCTCACCCGTCAAACTGTTGGCACTCCCACCGGCACCAATAAGGTGAAAACCGAGTACAGCCTTACTACTCCCGTTGAAGATTACCGATTTGTGTGGGGCGTCACCACACGAGTGGTGTATGACATCATCGGCATCTATGGTCGATTCTCCCTGCCATTTGTGTATTCAAAGTGCAACTGCACTGCCGAAATACCCATGATTGAATTGGGTGTGCAACTAGGCTTATAAACAAGCAGATAAATTAAAAATCATAACAATATGACACTCGAAGAATTTCAAAACGAACTACGTGCTGGCATTCCCAATCCGTTGCCCGCACCACAGCCTTATGACACTACGGTGAACCATGCGCCCAAGCGCAAGGATATCCTCACTCCGGCTGAAAAGAAGTTGGCTATTCGTAACGCCCTGCGCTATTTCGACCCTAAGGACCACGCTATGTTAGCTCCCGAGTTTGCCGAGGAGTTGCGTAAATACGGTCGCATTTATATGTACCGTCTGCGTCCCACCTACAAAATGTATGCCCGTCCCATCGACGAGTATCCTGCCAAGTGCCGTCAGGCCGCTGCTATCATGCTGATGATTCAGAACAATCTTGACCCCGCAGTGGCTCAGCATCCTCATGAGTTGATTACCTATGGTGGCAATGGTGCCGTGTTTCAAAACTGGGCGCAGTATCGCCTGGTGATGAAGTACCTCAGTGAGATGACCGATGAGCAGACCCTTGTCATGTATAGCGGTCACCCCATGGGGCTGTATCCTTCTCATAAGGATGCTCCCCGTGTAGTGGTTACCAACGGTATGATGATACCCAACTACAGCAAGCCCGACGACTGGGAGCGCTATAACGCTCTAGGTGTAACTCAGTACGGCCAGATGACAGCGGGTAGCTATATGTACATCGGCCCGCAAGGTATTGTGCATGGTACTACTATCACCGTGCTTAACGCTGCTCGCAAACTGGGTGGTGGCACAGCTGGTAAGTTGTTTATCACTGCAGGTCTCGGTGGCATGAGCGGTGCCCAACCTAAGGCCGGCGACATTGCAGGCGTGGTTAGCATCACCGCCGAAATCAACCCTGCCGCTACGCAGAAGCGTTTTGAGCAAGGTTGGGTTGACGAAGTACATGCCGACCTCGACGAACTCTTTGTTGAAGTCAATAAGGCTATAGCTGAGAAGAAAGCCCGCAGTTTTGCCTACCAGGGCAATGTGGTTGACCTCTGGGAATACTGCGCAGCCAAAAATATCCACGTTGATTTAGGCTCCGACCAAACCTCGCTGCACAATCCTTGGGCAGGTGGCTATTACCCCGTGGGGGTTAGCTTTGAGGACTCGAAGGTGATGATGGCAGAGCAGCCCGAACGCTTCAAGGAGAAAGTACAAGAAAGTCTCCGTCGTCATGTAGCTGCGGTCAACAAGCTCACGGCTCAGGGTATGTATTTCTTTGACTATGGCAACGCCTTCCTGCTCGAGAGCAGCCGTGCCGGTGCCGACATTTGGAACGCCGACCACTCCGCTTTCCGTTATCCCTCATACGTGCAGGACATCATGGGTCCGATGTGCTTCGACTATGGCTTTGGTCCTTTCCGTTGGGTGTGCACCAGCGGCAAGCCCGAAGACCTCGACAAGAGCGACCATATCGCTATGGAGGTGCTCGCCGAGATAGCAGCAACGGCTCCCGCCGAGATTCAGCAGCAGATGCACGACAACATCCAATGGATTAAGGGTGCCAAGGAAAACCACCTCGTCGTTGGCTCACAGGCTCGTATTCTCTATGCCGATTGCGAAGGCCGCACCAAGATTGCAGCCCGCTTTAACGAGGCCATCAAGAAAGGCGAAATCAGCGCACCTATCGTTCTCGGCCGTGACCACCACGACGTGAGCGGCACCGATAGTCCTTTCCGTGAAACTTCGAACATCTACGACGGCAGTAACCGTTGCGCTGATATGGCGGTGCAGAACGTCATTGGCGACAGTTTCCGCGGCGCCACGTGGGTCAGCATCCACAACGGTGGTGGCGTAGGCTGGGGCGAAGTGATGAACGGTGGCTTCGGTATGGTGCTTGACGGCAGCGAAGCCTGCGACCGTCGCCTGCGCATGATGCTCCATTGGGATGTCAACAACGGCATCAGCCGCCGCAGCTGGGCAAGAAACGAAGGCGCCATGTTCGCCATCCGTCGCGCCATGGACATCTGCCCCGAACTCAAGGTGACCATGCCCAACCTGGTTGACGACAAAATCCTCGAAGGGTTGTTCTAAGATGTTTAGACTCTGATTAAAAAGCTCCTGCCAATCGGTGGGAGCTTTTTATTGTATGGATCGGATGGCTTTATGTGATTCTATTGTTTGTTTGTGGGGTATATATAAATTGAGAGTGCCCCTTGTGGGGGCACCCTCGTCTTTAACCCTTAAAAAACATCATTATGAATTACTTTCTCCCTATTGGTGCAGAGGTTGAGCGAACTCGCCTCTGTATGGGGCACTATCAACAAAACCTTTGCGGCTCTTTTTAGGTCTTAACAGTGCAGGTCACCGTTGATCCCCTTTGTCATGACGGAGTAAACCGTCTTTAGGTCGCAATGCCGAATTATTCGGCGTTGATGACAGCCTTGTGGACGGCATTCCAACCGGCAGCGGTGATGCCCCAGTTGTTGGTGGAGTTCTTATTGCCGTTGATTCTTACCTTACGTCTTTTGACTTTTTTGTTAGCATTGATACCCATGATGCAATATTTTTTTGTATTTAACTTCTTGATTTATTGTGCGTAATTCGGTTTTCTCCTCTGAAAAACGTGTTGCAAAATTACACATTATTTCTGATATACACAACTTTTTGTTCATTTTTTTTGTTTTTTAACCCAAATGAGTCTTTGTAATTCTCCATAAACACTACCCACAAAATCTTAATGACAAGATGACAATTGACAATATATGACAATGGTGGTTGATTTAGGAGAGATGGTGACTTCAACATGGATGCTGCCTGAGTCGACACGCTCACTTCGTTCTGACACTATTTCAGCACGGGGCGCTGCCTGATGCGCTACAGTGCTACAGTTGCTACAGTTCAAATTGTGGAGTTCTATTTTTAAAAAAGAAATTTTATATATAATTATTAATTTGTGGTTTTGATTGGGGTAAAACGAACTGTAGCAACTGTAGCGCTGTAGCAGATTACTAGTTTTGGTGTAGCAGTATATTGCTAGTCAGTAAGTTGCGTGACCGGCATTTGCTTTATGGATGTTTCACACTTTAAAAATCTGACAATATGGATTATCTTACTGCGAGCTTTAATTGCCAATGATTAAAGTATTTAGAGATTTTCATACAAATGGATCAACAATAAATACCAATATGTTTTTTAGTTTTTTTCGTATTTTTGATGTTCTCTACGCATCTTTCAAAATCCATTCTCCACCCTTGAATAATCCATATATGCCCCCCTTGTGGAGCCTTTGTGAAGTCGTTTTGTGTTCGTCTGTAGGAGCGAACCCAGAGCGAAGGCAGAACGAACCCAGACATCCTTGTGTGTTTTCCTGAAATCGCTTGACAGATTTTTGTTGGTTAAACTGATTGGCTTGTCAAGACAATGGTGGGCACACACAACACTTCTACTCTGCCTTCGCCCATAAGGTGGAGGTAAAGTGAACCCCAAACGAGATGAAATAGCCTTCGGCATCGCCTATCCGTTTGTCGGTTGAACCTTTTTTATATTATTTAAGGTGAAAAATGCTGTTGTTTGACAAAAAAAGATTATCTTTGCATTTTAAAAGTCGGGCGAATTGTTGCCCGAGTATGCTATAAATGTGTTAATTCTTAAATTATTAATAGTATGAAAAAGAAAAGCATTGTTTGGATTGTTATTATCGGTATTGTTGCCGTTGCCTTTTTGTGGGGCATAGGCATTAACAACAAGCTTATCAACGGCGAGGAGAATGTTTCGCAGGCTTGGGCACAGGTGGAGAACGCCTACAAGCGTCGTGCTGACCTGATTCCGCAGCTGGTTGCCACGGTGCAGGGTGCTGCCAATTATGAGAAGGGAACACTGACCGAGGTTGTCAACGCACGCGCCAAGGCCACGTCGGTGCAGGTGGATGCTAACGACTTGAGTGAGGCTAATGTTGCCAAGTTCCAGCAGGCACAGGATGCTTTGTCGAATGCCCTGACTCATTCGATGAATGTGATTGTGGAGCGCTATCCTGAGCTGACTGCCACCAAGGGTTTCCAAGACTTGCAGGTGCAGTTGGAAGGCACTGAGAACCGCATTGCCACGGAGCGCGGTCGCTTCAATGAGGCAGTGAATGTGTTCAATCGCAATCTGCGAGTGTTCCCCAATAATATTGTTGCCAATATTTGCGGCTTTGAGAAGAAGGGCTATTTCACTGCTCCCGAGGGCAGCGACCAGCCTGTTGAGGTGAAGTTCGACTTCTGATGAAAAGAATCATCATATTGTTGTTTCTGCTGCCGTTGTTCCTGACGGCACAGGAACTATGGTGTCCGGAGCCGACCAATAGGTTGGTGAATGACTATTCGGGCGTGTTGTCGTCGCAGCAGCGCATCGAGCTGGAAGAGCGCTTGGTGGCTTTCGACGACAGCACGTCGAACCAAATTCTGGTCATCATTCTCCCATCGCTGCACGACTGCGAGATCATGGAGTTGGGCACGCGTATCGGTACCACTTGGGGCGTGGGTCAGAAGGATTTGAAGAATGGTTTGGTGATATTGATTAAGTCGCGTAACCGTGAACAGTCGGACGATTACGGCGATGTGGCTCTACTGCCTGGCTATGGCCTCGAGGGTGCGTTACCCGATGCCTTCTGCAAGCATATCATCGACGACGAGATGGTCTCCCCGCTGTCGGAGGGCGATTACTACCAAGCTATCTGCAACGCCTTAGAGGTGATTGAGCCAGTGTGCCGAGGGGAGTACAGCTATGAGCAGTATAAACGCGAAGACCGTCGTGCGCTGTTTGTGATGTTGGGTGTGATGTTATTACTGGCGGTTGTCTGTTTTGTCTTGGGCGACCGGTATAATAAGAAGCATCCGCATGACCACGATAATTTCACGGATGACGACAACTCATCTCACCATCGAAACAATGGGGGTGGCTGGACCTACTGGGGCGGCATACCGCGCAGCGGTGGTTTTGGTGGTTTTGGAGGAGGGTCGTCGGGTGGCTTTGGCGGCTTTGGTGGCGGAAGTTTCGGCGGCGGCGGCGCACATGGGAGATTCTAGTTAGGATATGTTAGAGTTTGATGCCATCATCATACAGAATGGCACGATGGATGCCGGATATGTGGAGGTCCCATTTGACATAAAGGCATTGTTTGGCAAGGGACGCGTGGCTGTGCATGCCACGTTCGATGGGGAGCCTTATGACGGGCAGGTGGTGCGTATGGGCACGCCTTGCCATATAATAGGTGTGCGCAAGGATATCCGTCAGAAGATTGGTAAAGGTTTTGGCGATATGGTGCACGTCACATTGGAAGAAAGGGTGAAGAAGGGGTAAGACATATCCCGCCGTTTAGCGCCACCCCTCTTAGGAAGGGAGGAGTAACACACGAAAAACACGTTCACACAATAATTGGATTACCGTCTAATTTGGCGGCGACTAGGTCGTTTCCCCTATATTCTAGTTTGAGTGAGAAGAACGGTTGATTGGAATCAGCTAACAGACGTAGGAATATCTTGTCGCCCTCCCATAGGGTGAGGTCGAAAAGGCGTTGCTTGTCAATCCAAGCGAGGTCGCCTTCGTCACAGGCAGTCTCTTCACCGCTCCATTGTGAAGCGGTGAAGAGGTGCATGTATTCACAAGGCCAGATGTCGCTAATGAAGGTGACGATGCCGCGATAACGCCAAGAGAGGATGGTGAGGCCTGTTTCTTCTTTAACCTCGCGAATCATGCATTCGTCGGGACTTTCATTGGCTTCGCATTTGCCGCCAACGCCAATCCATTTGTCGTGGCTGGCATCGTTCTCTTTCTTTACGCGGTGGAGCATCAGATATTGGTTGTCGCGCTCCAAGTAGCAGAGAGTGGTCTGTTTCATTTGTGGTTGTTAGCTTGCTTGTTGGCATACCATTCGTAAACGATGGGTATGACAAAGATGTTGAGTAGGGTAGAGGTAATGAGTCCGCCGAGAACCACGACGGCCATGGGTGCTTGGATTTCGTTGCCGGGATGGTCGGCGGCAAGTACCATAGGCACTAGCGATAGGGCGGTGGTTAGGGCTGTCATGATAATGGGGTTGAAGCGGTCGGCAGAGCCTTGCATGATGAGGTCGCGGAGAGGCAGACTGTTGTGGTGTTGCGTTTGGAGGCTTTGGTATTTGGCAATGAGGAGGATGCCGTTGCGGGTGGCTATGCCGAAGAGAGTGATAAAGCCGATGATGGCGGGAATGCTGAGGACGTTGGAACCTAGCTTGATGGCTAGTACACCACCGATGAGAGCCAGCGGTAGGTTGAGCAGCACGATGAGCGAGAGGGAGAGATTTTTGAACTCAGTATAAAGTAATAGGTAGATGATAACCAATGCCATTAGGAATACTAGGATGAGGGTGCGAGTGGCGGCTTTGGCACTTTCGAACTGTCCGCCGTATTCGATTCGGTAGCCCTCGGGGAGTTGAATCTGTTTGTCGAGGGTGAACTTGATGTCGTCTACCACACCGATAGCATCGCGACCGCTAACATTGGCAGAGACAACCAGTTTGCGCTGCACGTTCTCGCGCGAGATGGTGTTGGGACCACCGACGGAAACAACCTCTGCTACTACGCCAAGCGGCACCTTGCTGCCATTGTGGGTGTCGATGAGGGCATCGCGGACATCGTTGATGGTGGGTGAGCCCAAATGGTTGAGGTCGGAGGCGGCAGATTGCTGCTTCAGCACTAGTTCGAAACTGCGTTGTCCCTCATAAATGCTGCCTACAGTCAGTCCATTGAAGGCTGTTTCGACAAAGCGGTTGAACTGTGCTATGGTGATGCCGTATTGGGCTAACATGTCGCGATTGGCGCGAACTTGCAGCTGGGGAGTCTCGGTCTGTTGCTCGACATTGATGTCGACAAGACCTTCGATGTCTGATACGGCACTCTTGATTTTGTTACCAATGAGATAGAGTTGGCTTAGGTCGGTGCCGAACACTTTGATTGCGATGGTTGCTTGGGTGCCGCTGACCATGTGGTCGATGCGATGGCCAAGGGGTTGCCCCACACTGGTGACAACGCCAGGGATGGAGGCAAGGTGGGCGCGGACATCGGTCATGAATTCGTCTTTACTACGGTCGGAAAGAGTGAAGTTGACATCGATTTCGGCACCATTGGTGGCTTGAGAATGTTCGTCAAGCTCGCCACGACCTGTGCGGCGCGAGGTAGAGGTGACTTCGGGAATAGAGAGGAGCTCCTTCTCCAATAAATTTCCCAAAGCGTTGCTCTCGTCGAGAGAAATGCCGGGCTTGGCGACGGCAGCAATAGTGAGCGACCCTTCGTTGAACGAGGGTAGGAAGTCGCGGCCCATGGTGAAGAGTAGGCCTACGGCTACCACAAGGAGCAATGCTGTAGTGCCGACGACAGGCTTTTTATGGCGAAATGCCCATTGCAGAACACGGCGATAGCTTTTGGCAAGCCACAAGGCAACGCGGCTGTCCTTTTGTTGGCGGTCGAGGTACTCCTCGTCGGATAGAATGAGTTTGCAGAGCAAAGGTGTCAATGTCATGGCAACAAGTAGCGACATGGCAAGCGCGATAAGGTAGGCAACACCTAGGGGTTTGAGCATGCGCCCCTCGAGTCCGCTCACAAAAAAGAGGGGCACGAAGGTTATCATGATGATAAAGGTGGCATGGATGATGGAGCTGCGGATTTCGGATGACCCTTGAAAGACTACTTCGATGGCGGATTGGCGTTGCTCGTGTGGGAGTTGGTGGTTCTGGCGCAGACGTTTATAGACATTCTCGACGTCGATGATGGCATCGTCGACTAGCGAACCGATGGCGATGCACATGCCACCGAGGGTCATGGTGTTGATTTCATATCCCAATAGGTAGAGGCATAGCACGGTGCCAAGCAGCGACAAGGGGATGGCAATGATGGAGATGAGTGTGGTGCGGAAGCTACCGAGAAAGAGAAATAAGATAAGGATGACAAAGATGGCTCCCTCGAGTAGCGCTTTGCCGACATTGCCAACGGATGACTCGATGAAGTCGGCCTGACGGAAAATCTTGGTATTCATCTTTACGTCGGGCGGCAGGGTCTTGGCGATGTTTGCGAGGTTGGCCTCGATGTTCTCAGTGACGCGGAGTGTGTTGATATTTGGCTGTTTGGAGATGGAGAGGATGACGGCTGGCTGTGCGTTGCATGAGGCATAGCCAAGTTTTGGGGCAGAGCCAACACGCACTTCGGCGACATCGCTCAAGCGTACAGGATGCTCGTTGTACATGGTGACAAAGGTGTTGCCCAATTCGTCAAGGTCGCAGGTTCGAGCCATGCCGCGTAGGGCATACTCGTTGCCATAGTCGCGAATGACGCCTCC
Source organism: Bacteroidales bacterium (assembly GCA_017509045.1). GTDB lineage: Bacteria > Bacteroidota > Bacteroidia > Bacteroidales > P3 > Colimorpha. Next base: position 32,761 of record JAFWQP010000117.1, on the reverse strand, counting down.
GACGGAGTTGTCGCTAAGGGAACTTCCGACAGACTCGAGGTCGTCCATTGTCACCCCATAGGCCTGCATACGGATGGGGTCGGCAAGGATTTGGTATTGCTTATACTCACCACCGATGATGGTTACTTGCGATACGCCACCAGTGCCCAATATGGCAGGTTTGACCACCCATTCGGCAATGGTGCGCAGTTCCTGTTGGTTGGTGGGTGTGACAGTGTGGTTTGCGGTGTCAACTTGGAGGGAGACAAATAGTATTTCGCCCATGACACTGCTTTGCGGAGCCATCACGGGCATGATACCCTCGGGTAGTTGCTCGGCAAGGGTGGCCATTTTTTCGCTAACAATCTGGCGAGCACGGAATACATCCATACCCCAGTCGAATTCGACGAATACAAAGCTGCATCCTTGTAAAGAGGTGGACCGTACACGACGCACATTTGTGGCGCCATTGACGGCGGTTTCGATGGGAAAGGTGACTAGTCGTTCTACCTCTTCTGGAGCCATGCCGTGGGCATCGGTCATGACCACCACTTGAGGAGCGGTCAAGTCGGGGAAGACGTCGATGTCGGTGCGATTGGCAGACCAAAGCCCAGCAATCATCAGTAGTATTCCAGCAACGATAATAAAGAGCTTGTGCTCTAGACTGAAACGGATTATCTTGTTAAACATAGTATTGTCTTTTTTTGTGATATAGAGTGCTTAGAGCTCTAAGGCGTATAAGTTGAGGTGAAGCAGCTCCAGTTCGTGGGATACTTCCCAAACTTGAAGTTCTATTTCTAGATAGAATTCAGACTGTTGTAGGTATTGTTCCAAGGTTATCTCGCCTGCCTCTAGGGCCTGCATAAGATATTCTTGACTATCGTATTGGCGTAAGGCGTTTTTGAGATTCTCAACGTTCTGCATCAATCCCATGTGTCGGTGGAACATGCAACTCAGGTGGTCGAAGAGTTTCTCGCGCTGGGTCTCTAGTTCTAGCTGTGCCGCTTCGGCTTCTAGCTTGGCTGCCCGCACGGCACGCTGTTGGCTCCATAGTGGAAACTCTAAGCCCATCTTGATGCCTCGAAAACTCTCACCAACCTGATTCTCGGCGGCATAGCCTACACTCATGGTCGGTAGCCATTCAGCACGGCTTAGTTGTAGGCGTTGCTGGCTGACTTCCGTTTGGTTGGCGAGCATTTTTAATTCGGGGTTTTGCATTTCGAGTTGCTTGTACCATGTGTCGAAACTAACTGCTGCGATGATGGGTTCGTATTCGTCTTGAGAAAAAGAAAAGTTCTCATCGCCCACAAGGATGCGAAGGTCGTGCGCGGCATGGTCTTCTTTCATAAGAACATCTGCCGCTTTGCTCTGAATGTCGGCGTGATGCATTTGTGCCCGATTGTATTCAAGCACAGAACAGTCGCCAGTTTGAAAACGCCTTTGATATAGTCGAGCCAGTCGGTCGGCGGCAGCGCAATGGCGGGAGTAAATATGCCACACTGCATGGTAATATATCCAGTCGGCACATTCTTGTTGTACCTCTAATAGCAATGCCTTGCGGACCATGCTGTATTTGAGTTCGGCAGCGTGTTCTTGGAGATTTCGTAGGCGGGCTTTCCTCACTAGTACTGACGGCATGTCAAACGATTGGGAGACATTTATGTCCCAGCGAATGCCAATCTCTGAAGGATAACCCCAAAAGTAGGCGGCTTCCACCTCAGGATTGGGTAGGAGGGCGCCTACGTGGGCAGCGGTTTTCTCTGCCTCAGCGTATTTGGCAGCCACTTGGAGCATAGGGCTGTGTTCTTCAGCATGTTTAATCACGGAACTATAGCGGGGCTGAGCTATAGCATTAGTGGCAAGGAGTAAGAAGACGGCTAGAACAATACGCCGATTATGTTGTTGATAGTATTTCATAGTACGTGGGTGCTAGAGGGTTAGTGAACATGTCCGGCATGAGGGTCGAGGGCTGCACTGTTCTGAGCAAGACGAACCATTGAGGCGCCTTTTGCTACCACCACTTCGCCGGCATGAAGTCCAGATGTTATTTCGGTGCGAAGCCCGTCGGTAGATCCAAGTGTGACTAAACGTTTTTCGTATTCTTCGTTGTGAACCTTTACAAAAAGGAAATAGCTGCCTATCTCTTCTACGATGGCTTCGTTGGGAACGGAAAGCACGTCTTTATCTGATTGGGTTATGATGTAAGCGTTTACAAAACTACCACTCAGTAGCTGCCCCACGTTGCGAATACGGAATGTGACAGGTACTAGTGGGCAGTTTGTGCCGGTGGCCTTGCCATAGGATACTAGAGAACCGCCCAGTTCTTCCAGGGTGTAGGTCTGATTGTCGCTAGGAATGCGGATGTTGACTCCCTTGATGTTTTTGAGGCAATTGTAATAGCGGGATTGGACTTCGGCACGTAGCTGTAGGTCGCGGTTTTGCGATACAGTAACAACTGACTGCCCTGCGTTTACAAAACTTCCGTTGCTGACGTGAATGCGTTGTACGTATCCGCTTATGGGTGCGCGAACCACAGCACCATTCTTCGAGAAGTTGCTTTTGAGGTTTTCATATACAGCTTTGGCAGCCTCGTAGGTGGCGTGAGCTTGTTCCAAGTCGGTTAGCGACACAATCTTATCCTCTGCCAAACGTTGCTTGCGCTCGTATGCCAATTTGGCGGCATTGTAGTTGGCTGCGGCTTCTTGATAACGGACGCTCATATTGTTGTCGGCCATGTTGTTGTTCACTATGGTGAAGAGTTGTTGTCCGGCTTTGACGGCCGCGCCCTCTACTAGATTGGGAGAGGAGAATGATACGACTCCTGAGGTGGTAGCAGTTGCCTCGCGCTCGTCACCTTGGGACGGCAGCACCTGTGCGGAGGTCTTGATAATCTGCCCGAATGGGCTAGGAGTCACCTTTTCTAATGTAAGACCCACTTTCTTTCCTTGCTCGTTGGAGAAAGCAACAATATTAGCTCCATGTGAGTGGTGATGTTCGTGTTCGTGGTTATGTCCATGACCATGATGGTGTTCGTGGTCATGCCCGTGTTCATGTTCATGCTCATGGATCTCTGCATGGCTGTGCTCTGCTTCGTGTTTATGATGACAAGATGTCATTGTGCCTACTAGACAAAAGGCAACCATGATAGAAACAATTTTCTTCATATTGCAATAATTGATTAATTGTGGTCCAAAGACCAATAAAAAAATAATAAATAAGGGAATGGCACGTGGCGGGTGCCGGAGGAGTTAGGCGCACATGGGTGGAGCACGTAGAGAATGTCCACCAGCAAGTGGAGGCAGCGGCAGTGAACATGGCTTGTCTGGGTTGGCAAGCGTGGCTAGTCCACTTTCAGGAGCTTTGATTGCCGCATCAATAGTGGGCATCACTGCCAAGAAAAGGTTGTACACTTCGGCTTTTACTACCATAGCCAACAAGTTGTCATCTTCCTTGGTGTTCAGTACAAGGTGCGAGAGCATATCGGCAAGGTGGCAGATGTCAAATGGATGGTCAGAATGGTGGTCTTCGCAATCGTGGCTACAGTCATGTGCGTGGTGCTCATGACTGCAATGACAGTTGATTTCGGTTTCAAAAACAAACCCAACCAAGCCCGCACAATCGTGGTGATGATGCGGTACTATGGCATGCAACAAAATAATCGCGCAGGCCAGTATGATCATTATTTTTGCAGTCAGATGCCTCATTGCATGACGTTTACGGGCGATATTACGGTTCTGTCGAACGCTGTATCACTTTGCAAAAATACATAATTTAATTGAAATAGAAGAAAACGGTGCGTTCAAATCCGTATCTTTGTACCGTATGGTCGGCGCGATAACCTAGCTGCTGAAGGCTTCGAATGCTCGCAATGTTATGGGGTGATGCAGTGGCGCACAGTAGGTCAATTCCTCGCTGGTGAGCCTCGTTGTTCAGTAGGTTGCCAAGTTTCACTTGCAGATGGTGTCCTCTCCATTCCGGGTGTACGAGGCATATTTTGAAATTGGCGGCTTTATGCCCTTTGGGGTCAACGCTCTGTAGTAGTGGGGCTAATGCCTCTGTATCGCCATCCTTTGGCACATACAGAACGGCTAGTGCTACTAATACGTCCCCGTTCCAAGAGCCAAGACATACGTGCGGGGATTGTAGACATGTGCGCCACATCTCCTCTGTGTTTCGGCGTAGTAGGTCGGGTCTCTCCAGCTTCGCCAGCACTATTGACTCCAAGTCGAGCACCTTATCAAGGTCGCCCTCGCCACAAGTTCGTACATAAAGTTCATCGAATAATCCTATGTTGTCCACTTGGTTTTTATTATATAGAAAAAGGCAGGGCACTTGGCTCTGCCTTATAAGATTACAGTGTGATAATGAAGTCAACCTTCGAGGTGTTCTTTCCGCAGAAGATCATTGACCGTTTTGACGGGATTGAAAGTTGCGAGAGGTACTTCGACGAAGATAGTTGTCCAATTTGCCATCGCACCATTCCAAAGACCAGGCAGTTCTTGTGATTTGAGAATGGTTGCACCTTTACTTTTCTTGCTAATAAAGCCCGTGGCCGGATCGATGTATTTCCTTAGGTCGAAGTAGCGTCCACGGTAGTTCTTGGTGGCGCAAACAAGATCGACAGGGTTGAAATGTGTGGCATTAGCAAGGATGGCAGCCTGAGCAGGGTCTTTACTATTAATTTGGGCGGTCTCGACAACTTGCAGACTCTTGACGCCTTCGCTATTAAGGGTGAAGAAAGGACCTCCGCCAGGCTCCCCTTGGTTTTTCACCATACCGCAAACGCGCATGGGGCGGTTGAGTAGGTTGTGAAGACACTGGATGCGCTGGCGTTCAGTGCCCTGTTGGTAGGTGTCGTCAAGGTTAATTTGCAGTTGCTGTTGGGCGAACTGTTCAATCTTGTTCAGTTCCTTCGCAGTGACACCCTTGTCAAGTGCATTTAGGTATTCGAACGCCTGTTTCTGAAGGCTGAGAAGCAGTCCAGCAAGGACTTTCTTGTAGACAATGGTGGTGTGCTTCATCCAATCGGGCACCACGTTGTCGATGTTCTTCACAAATATAAGGTCGGCACGTTGTTCATTGAGGTTCTCAATCAGTGCGCCATGTCCTCCGGGACGGAATACTAGTTTTCCATCTTCGTCACGGATGGGAACATTCTGCTCATCTACCGCAATGATGTCGGTGTAGTGCTTCTGTTCAGAAAAACTGATGTTCAGTTTGATATGGAATGCGTCCTCGTAGTAACGTTTCACTTCTGCTATCTTTTTGCGGAATAGAGCTCGGTGTTCGGGCGAGACAGTGAAGTGGAGATTGACGGTTCCATCACTCATGCGAGCATATTCGGCACCTTCAACAATATGCTCTTCCAGAGGGGTGCGCTGCAAATGTCCGTATTTATGGAACTTGAGAAGCCCTTTAGGAAGATTGCCATAGCCCATATATTGTTCTTTGAGCAGGAAGTTGATGACCGTGCTATAGTCGCCTCGGTTCATATAGTCGTCGAAATCGGCATTGGATTTCTCCATGCAGGCCACGAGGTCGTCAAAAAAAGCAAAGGTGCGTATCTTTTCGAGGAATTCTTTGACTGAGGGATGCTCTTTCTCAATGTTGTAGTCTACACCAAAATAGGTGGAGGTAAAGGAATACAGCTCCTTAAACATTCGTGTGGCAGCACCCGATGCCGGGACAAATTTCAGTATTTTCTTTCCCTTCAGGGCTTGTTGGTAGAACTTGGTATAGCGGTTGATGGATTGGTCATCAAGCCGCAGTATACCCCCGTTCTCAACGGTAGCGGCTGCCACCAAGTGGGTCTTGGGAAATCCTTTACGGAAATTATCAATTTGGTGGCTGACATCGGCTTCGGTCAGCCCCAGCGACGTCATTTGTTGTCGGTCGCTGTCAGAGAACTGGAAAGACATGGGCGGCGGGTATTAAGAAATTTCTTGGAAGTCGGCGCGACCCAAAACCTTTTCGCCGATAATCTTAACGGTGGCAGTGACAACTTCGCTCTCCTTGAGACGGATGGACTTTTCGCCCTCGCGATAGTACTCTTTATTGTTCAAGGTGTCGGGCTCTTTGACGCGAGCAGTGATAGTGAAAATTGCGGGAGCGGCAAATTTGGTCTTATAGATGCCGTTTTCGTTGCATTGGCCGGTGTCGGAAATTGTACCGACTACGTTGTTCATGGGGTCGGATTCGTTCTTCTTTACATACTGAACTTTTACCCAAGCACCGCCAGCTGGGGCGTTGTCATACTTAGAATCGATAACTGTGACATCCAAATAGCAGAATGTGTCTTTGTCGCAAGCGGAAAAAGCGATAGCTGATAATGCACTGATTAACAGAATTCCGATGAGGGGAAGGCATTTTTTCTTCATAAAAAGTTGTTTATTTTTGTGAGTATTTGATTTTTTTTGACTAATTTTGCAATTGCAAAAATAACAAAAAATCACGGTATGATGACAAAAAAAGTTTTATTTTTATTATTTTTCATAGTTTTTTCTGTTTTTTCTTTTGCGCAAAAAGCTGATAAACAGAACAAAGTTGATGATAAAGAATACTATGTCAAAATTGAGACCTCGTATGGCGACATGGTGGTAAAATTGTACAATGAGACCCCTCTTCACCGCGATAATTTCATAAAGTTGGTGAAAGATGGCACCTATGATGGGCTAATTTTTCACCGAGTCATCAATCAGTTTATGATACAGGGCGGTGACCCCAATTCGCGTGATGCCAAGCCGGGTCAGATGTTGGGCGACGGAGAATTGGGATACACCATTCCTGCCGAGTTCGTTCCCGGCCTATTCCATAAGAAGGGCGCTTTGGCTGCTGCACGGCAGGGCGACGAGGTAAACCCTCAGAAAGCCTCTTCGTCGTGCCAATTCTATATTGTTCAAGGCACTACGTGGGATGCCAACCGTTTGAAGATGGTTGAGCAGCGCATGGGTAAGAGCTTTACCTCAGAACAGGCTGAGGTATATGCAACCGTGGGAGGAACACCCTTCCTCGACGGCGACTACACCGTCTTTGGCGAGGTGGTGGAAGGTATGGAAGTAATCGACAAGATTGCTGCCGTGCAGTGCGGTCCGATGGACAGACCTATTGAAGATGTTAAAATGAAGATGTCTATTATAAGATGAATTTGCTAAAAGACAAGATTCAGGCGTATATCGACGATATTCACGCCACTCACATTGAGAAATTTCAAGACAAGGCAGCGGAAGTAGAAATGTTCCGCGTCAAATACCTTGGTAAGAAAGGTATTATTAGTGAACTTTTTGAACAGTTCAAAGCTGTCCCTAATGAGGAGAAGAAAGAGCTTGGTAAGGCTCTTAACATGCTCAAAGTGGCAGCAATGGACAAGGTGGAGGAGTTCAAGTCATTTGTCGAAGAACACCAAGAACAGGACAAAACTAGCGACCTTACTATGCCCACTGACTTTGCTCAAATGGGCAGTCGCCATGTGCTTTCCGTAGTGATGAACGAGATTGCCGAAATCTTCTCCCGCATTGGCTTTACTGTAGCCGAGTCGGTTGAGATTGAAGATGATTGGCACCTCTTTTCGGCACTCAACTTCCCTCCCGACCACCCTGCCCGCGATATGCAGGATACTTTCTTCGTGGAAAAGGAAGAAGGGAAGCAGGAAGTGGCACTCCGTACACACACCTCTTCGGTGCAGGTCAGAGTTATGGAAAACAATAAGCCTCCGATTCGCATTATCGCTCCAGGTCGCGTTTTCCGCAATGAGGCCATCAGTGCCCGTGCGCACTGCATTTTCCACCAGGTAGAGGCTTTGTATGTAGACAAGAACGTGTCGTTTGCCGACTTGAAGCAAACCCTGCTCTATTTTGCCAAGGAGATGTTTGGCGAGCAGACTCAAATACGTTTGCGTCCATCCTATTTCCCCTTCACCGAGCCCTCGGCAGAGATGGACATCTCTTGCGGCATCTGTGGCGGCAAGGGCTGCAACATCTGCAAAGGCACTGGTTGGTTGGAAATTCTCGGTTGCGGTATGGTTGACCCCAATGTGTTGAAGGCATGTGGCATAGACCCCAATGAGTACACCGGTTTTGCGCTGGGTATGGGTGTGGAGCGTATGGCAATGCTGAAATACCAGATTCGTGACCTACGCCTCTATTTCGAGAACGACCTGCGCTTCCTAAGCCAATTTGATGCAATCGTGTAATGGGTGAGGTCCCCACAGGGGCTCCCTTTATTTGATGCAAAGCGTCTAATACCATGAGTTCTATTACTCTTGAAAGAATGCATTTCTATGCCCACCACGGCTGTTTTGCCGAGGAACAGGCGATAGGAACCCATTTCAGACTCGACGTATCGTATGAGACCGATACATCACGCGCCCAACTGTCAGACAATATAGCCGATACAGTCAGCTATCTAGAGGTCTATCAGACCATTCAAAGGGAGATGAAGAAACCGTCCCATCTTTTGGAGCATGTGGGAAATCGCATTGGAGATGCCCTTCTCGCGGAGTATCCCGCCATCGAGAGCGTAAAGGTGCGAGTGTCGAAGTTGGCGCCCCCGCTAGGCGGTGAGTTGGAAGCGGTAACGGTGGAAATCATAAAAGACCGTTGTCGGCAAAACTGAAGTAGTCGTGCTTACCGTTAGGCGTAATGCCTACGATAAGGTGGTCGAGTAGCTTGATGTGAAGTATTTTGCCCGCCTCGGCAATCCTTTTGGTGAGGTCTTTGTCGGGCTGACTGGGTTGTAGTCGTCCTGAGGGGTGGTTGTGCACCACGGCTATCGAGACGGCATTATGCTCGAGGGCAGCACGAAAAATGATGCGCAAATCGACTGTCGTTTGGGTTAGTCCACCAGAGCCAATGCGCTGTTTCCATGATATTTTGTTACGTTGGGTGAGGTACACCGCCCAAAACTCTTCGTGGGGCAGGTCGATGATGCTTGATGCGCAGCTTCGGAAGATGTCTTCGCTGCTGTGTATGATATTTTCCGTGTTGTCACTATTCTCCTTCAACATGCGGTTGCCGAGTTCCAATGCTGCCAGCACAGTGACCGATTTTGCTAGTCCCAGACCCTTGTGAATGCTCTGTAGGTCGCTGACTTCCATGCGTGCCAGCTCAGTGAGTTGTCCGTTGGCATGTTGTAGTATCGCCTTTGCAAGCTCGATGGCGCTGGCGCCCTGGATGCCGGTGCGTAGTAGGATGGCTATCAATTCACTGTCGGTCAAGCTCTTCTTTCCTTGTATGAGCATTTTTTCCCGTGGGCGGTCTTCTTCGCTCCATTGGGTGATGGGGAGGTTTTGAGTAGAGTGGATGGCATTGTCGTTGTCCATGGTGCGATATTTTTTTTGCAAAGGTACACAAAAAAAATGAATTGGCTGGCGTATGCTGCCTTTACGATTGTCCTTTTTTGCACAATTGACCAAGCGAATCGGATGTATATATCATGCTATCAGTTGTGTAGATGTTTACTTGTTGCCACTTTGTCGTATGCTTGCCTCCCCAATGTGTCCGCTCTGTTAGTGTGTGTCAGAGGTCGTTTTCGGCCTCTAGTGCTGATACTGATTAGAGACTGAGCAGATAAAGAGCGGAAAATGCCAAGATTAGGTCTTGGCTCTAACCGCGAAGAGCGATGCCACCCACCGGGACTTGAGGAAATCCAATAAGCAAATATGTCAAAGAACGTTCTCGATAAGCCGAGTGCAGAGGGCAAATCACGCAGTGTTTGCACTATGCCGAGGCGAGAAAACGTCACGAAGTAACGTTCTCGGTAAGTCGAGTGCAGAGGACAAATTACGTAGTATCAGCACTATGTCGAGACGAGAGAACGTCAGTTTTGAAGTAATTAGCGTTCTCGATAAGCCGAGTGTTGAGGGTAAATCACGCAGTATCAGCACTATGATGAGGCGAGAAAACGACTGTTACGAAGAAACGAACTCTTGTTTGTGCCGTGTTTCTGCTGCCGCGTTGCCTTGTGTTTTTCTTCGCCTCCGGAAGCGAAGCCAGAGTGGAGGCAGAGCGAAGGCAGAGCGAAGGCAGAACGAAGGCACTTTGGGAAGACGAGAACCAAAGTCACGTTCTCCGCTTCGCCATCGTAACAATTCACAGGATTGTCGCTTCACCTCTCGACCGTTTTCGAATGCAAAGATAGTGCGGAATAACGACATGGCGAACTTTTTCAAGCAGAAAATGTCACTTTTCCCACTTTTGAAAAAAAGAGGCTCTCTTCGTGAGCAAAAGAGGCTCTCTTTTGCCACAGGCAAAGAGGTGCCTCGGGTGACAAAAAGAGGTTTTTCCCCAATTACCGTAGGCTAAATGTGGACTATTACCAAGGGATGCTCATGTGCACAACTCGAAAGTATGCAAGTTGCGCAATATCATCCGATTTCCCCGATGTTTTTTCTTTAAAAACTTTCTCCCCATAATTGGGAAAAATGGCGAATTTTATCCCGAACTCACGTACAAAAAATGATTGCACAGATTGTGTGGGGACACTCGGTTGGGAATGGGGAAAGGGGATAAGGTGGGATAACTGTTTTTATGTCTGTTGGAGTGGGTGGGGAGGAGGGGGGCAGGCATCGAAATAAGAGTGTATTGGTCGGGCTAATCTTTATAGAAAAATATTTTTTTTTAAAAAACCTTGCTGTGTCGATATTTTTTGGTATCTTTGCATGTTCAAATAGAGTATTAACTAAACATAACTTTAACACGTAAAACATGCAGAATAAAGGACTTATCAAATTTCTAACATGGTCGTTTGTGCTGGTCTGTTTGTATCAATTATCGTTTACGATTGTTACGAGCAGGGTGGAGAAGAATGCTTCGTCTGTCGCGAATGCCTATGTTCAGAGCAAAACAGCACAGGATTTAATCAATGCCAAGGCTAAGGGAGATGCGTTGTATGCTCAGACGTTGAAGGACTCCCTCTTGATTGACCGCGAGGCTCAATATCTTGATTCCATGGCAAGTGAGAAGGTATACCTAGGCTTCACCTACCGTCAGTGCCAGGCTCGTGAGATTAACCTCGGTCTTGACCTTAAGGGCGGTATGAATGTGATGCTTGAGGTTTCCACAGTGGATGTGGTTCGTGCGTTGGCAAGCCACACTGAAGACTCCGTTTTCAACAAGGCTATCGACATGGCTGTTGATGCCCAAAAGAAGACAACCAATCGCGACTTTGTGTCGTTGTTCTACGATGCTATCCGTCAGGTTAATCCCGATGTGCAGTTGGCTTCCTATTTCAACACTCAGTTGCGTGACCGCATTAAGTTGAACGATGATAACGAGACCGTTATCCGCGTGGTGAAGGAAGAGGCTGCCGGTGCTTATGACCGCACATACGAGATTCTCCGCCAGCGTATCGATAAATTTGGTGTAGCACAGCCCACTATCCAGCAGTTGCGTGCTTCGGAGCGCATCCTTGTTGAGCTTCCCGGTGTGAAGGATCCTCAACGTGTTCGTAAGCTCCTTCAGGGTACTGCACAGTTGGAGTTCTGGTTGACTTATGACAATGCCGAGGCTTACCAGATGTTGGAGAAGGCCGATAAGTATATTGCTTCTGTGGGCGGCACTGATGCCCAGACTGAAGAGACTCCCGCAACCGAAGAGGTGGCTGAGGCTGCCGAGACTGAAGGCGATTCGCTGTTGAATGCTTTGAATGTTAGCGAGGGCGACGATGTGGAGAACGCCATGAACGAGATGGCTAAAGATCATCCTCTCTTTAACGAGAATATGCTGATGCCGAACATCAACGAGCAGGGTGGTTTGTTGCAGGGTCCTGTTGTGGGTTATGCCCGTGGCAAGAGCCGCGATGCCATCAGCCGTATGATTAATATGGCTTTTGAGAAAAAGGTACTCGATAGTCGCACGGTGAAGTTCCTTTGGAGCGCCAAGCCCGTGACGGATGGTTCGGATATTTACCAGTTGTTTGCTATCCGCATTAACACTCGTGATGCTTCCGCCCTGTTGGACGGTAGCGTTATCACCGATGCCCGTCAGGACTTCAGTAATGCCGGCGGCAATGAGATTTCGATGACTATGAATAATGAAGGCGCGCGCGAATGGAAGCGTATCACGGGTGAGAATGTGGGTAAGTGCATCGCTATCGTGCTCGACGACTTGGTCTATTCTGCTCCTGTCGTAAATGGCGAGATTGCCGGTGGCCGTTCTTCTATTACTGGTAGTTTCACACTGGAAGAGGCAAAAGACTTGGCAAACATTTTGAAGTCTGGTAAACTGCCTGCTCCTGCTATCATTGTTCAGGAGGCTGTGGTTGGTCCTTCGCTGGGTCAGGAATCTATCCACAAGGGTCTTATTTCCTTTATCCTTGCCTTTATCATTGTCTTGATTTACATGGTTGTGTTCTACAATCGTGGTGGCTGGGTGTCGGTTGTGGCTCTTATTACCAATATTTTCTTGCTGATGGGCGTGCTTGCCTCGATTGGCTCGGTGTTGACGATGCCGGGTATTGCTGGTATTGTGCTGACATTGGCTATGGCAGTTGACGGTAACGTTATTATTTACGAACGTATCAAAGAAGAGCTGCGAGCAGGCAAGAGCTTGGTCAATTCGGTCGACGAAGGTTTCAAGAATGCTCTTTCCGCTATTATCGATGGTCAGGTGACTACCTTCCTGCTGGGTCTGGTGCTGATTATGTTTGGATCGGGTCCTGTCCAGGGCTTTGCCGTCACCCTCTGCATCGGTATTGCTACTTCGCTGTTCACCTCTATCTTCATCACCCGTCTGTGCATCGACTGGATGTTGAACCATAAGAAGAAGATGAACTTCTCCTTCCCCTTCTCGGAGAACTTTATGCGCAACGCACATGTCGATTTCATTGGCAAGCGCAAAACCTTCTATATTATTGCCGCCTGCGCCATCGTTATCTGCTTGGTGGGTATTTTCGGACGCGGTTTGAGCCGTGGTATCGACTTCACGGGTGGACGTACCTATGTGGTGCGTTTCGACCAGCCAGTGAACGCAGTGGATGTGCGTGCCGCATTGGACGAGCAGTTTGGCGAGTCGCCCGAGGTGAAGACTTATGGTCCCAGCTCGCAGTTGAAGATTACCACTAAATATAAGGTGAACGAGGATGGCGAAGCCGTGAACAACGAGATTGCCCAGATGCTGTATAACGGCACGAAGGGTTTCTTCGCCAACAATATTTCTGAAGACGAGTTCCGTAGCACAGAGACCAACCCGCTGGGTATTATCCAGTCGGAGCAGGTGGGCGCAACGATAGCAAACGACTTGGTGCGTAATGCTTTCTTGGCGGTTATCGGTGGTCTGATTGTGATGTTTGTGTATATCGGCCTCCGCTTCCGTAGCTGGCGTTTCGGCGTGGGTAGTGTGACTGCCTTGACGCACGATACCATTTTGGTTATTGGTATCTTTGCCTTGCTACACGGTCTGTTGCCGTTCAACTTGGATGTCGACCAGTCGTTTATTGCGGCAGTGTTGACGGTTATCGGCTACTCGATTAATGCCACGGTGGTTATTTTCGACCGTGTGCGTGAGTACCGTAAGCTCTATCCGAAGCGCGACATCAAAACGCACATGAACGATGCTATCAACTCGACTTTGGCTCGTACAATCAACACTAGCGGTACGACATTCTTCACCTTGTTGATGATGTTCATCTTCGGTGGTGAGGTGATTCGCGGCTTCGTGTTCGCTATCTTGATTGGTATCATTTGCGGTGTGTTCTCGTCGATATGCATTGCCTGCTCGGTAGTGTACGACATTTCGCGCAAGGAACAGTCCCTGAAGAAAGCTTGATGGGTACTGATAGATAGGATTGAATAGATAAAGGATATATAAATTATAAAAAGTGAAAGGTTTTCTTTTATTCCTAGTGGTAGCTCTCTGGTTCGGAGTCAAAATGCGAAACGCATATCGCAAGCAGATGTCCGAACTGGAGAGTGACACTGCCTCTGACCAAGGGACAGTGAGGAGCACCTTTGAGTCGCTCTTCGACGAACCGAAGGAGCAAGAGAGTAATGGGTCATCTTCCACTTTTGCGTCGGAGGCGGCATCGGCTGGGTACTATAGCTACGAGACTTCGTCAAGTGCTACAGACCCCCGTGCTGCTGCTCACGCTGCAATGTCGGCTCAGTCGGTACGTCCGTTCCGTCCTGCCACCGTTCAGGCGGAGGAGGAAGTCACGGAGTTCGACCTGCGTCAGGCTATTATATATCAGACAGTTCTTGACAACAAGTATCTGTCCGATACGCAATCCACGATAATTAATTAATTCATTGTAGTAATAATACCTAAATGAGTATGTTTAGAAAAGTACTAATGACAATCGGTCTGCTGCTGATGGCGAATGTTGCCCTCGCGCAGGGTACTATCGTAGGTACCGTTACCGATCCGAAGACAAAAGAGCCTGTGCCTTTTGCCAACGTCGTTGCTAAGCAAGACGGAAAACAAATCAAGGGTACGCAGACAGACATGGATGGTAAATTTACGCTTAGGCCGCTGCCTGTTGGTCAGTATGACATTCAGGTATCGTATGTGGGTTACAACACCTACACGCGTGAAGGCTTTACCGTGAAGGCTTCCGGTGTGTCGCCCATTACTATCGAACTTACCAGTTCGTCCACGACTTTGGAAACGGTCGAAATTAGAGAGTCGAAGAACCCGATTATTGATATCGGTTCTGCCGAGTCTGGTCAGCGTATGTCGGCAGATGATATTGCCCACATGCCTGGTACTTCGGTCGAGAGCATCGTGGCTGCCGTTGGTGGTGTCGGATATAGTGACGGTGGTACCAGTACCGCCCGTGGTGAGGAAGGCATGGTTACGATGACAGGTGGTGTCCGTAAACGTACCGGTGTGAACGTGCCTAAGGAGGCTATCGCCGAGATTCAGGTTATCTTGGGTGGTACTCCTGCCAGCATCGGTGAGGCTATCGGCGGTACGCAGATTATCACCCTCAAACCGCCAACGAGCCAGTTTAAGGGAAGCATCCGTTACGAGTCTCTCTTGAACTACCGTATGTATAATTTCTTGGGCGTTTACCTGACCGGCCCCGTCCTGAAAAAGGACATTAAGGATGAGAACGGTGTGAAGACAGGTGACCAGACTTTGGTTGGCTTCCGTCTGACTGCGCAGGGCTCTTATCAGAACAATGGTCTGTATCGTCCTAGAGGCTATCGCTACCGTGTGGTGAATGATGAATTGGTTCGTCAGTTCGAGGCGGCACCTATCAGCTACGACCCTGTTACGGGTGCGGTGAACTACTCGGCTTCGCATCTTTACACAAACGACTTTGTTGAGATTAAGAATTTGACAAAGAAAGATTTTGGTGGCGATGCCAGTCGTGTTCCCAATATGCGTGCTTTCTCAATTAACTCGCAGTTGGCATTCGACGTGCGTTTCACTGATTATGCGACATTGACCGTTACGGGCGACTTCAACTACAGCCGTTCTCCCAACACGTCGTTGATGCCTCTTAACATGACTCGTTCGGCAAACAACATTTATAAGTATTATAACTGGACTGTCACGGTTGACTTCACCCAGCGTTTCCCCGACAACGATGCTCCTTCGGCTAACAACACCGATGGTGCTAGCAAGGAAGGCAAGGCTGTGAAGAACGTGATGTACAACATCACCGCCATGTTCGACCGTGCACACTCCCAGAACTACAACGAGGTATTTGGCAATTCTATCAACGATGTCTTCAAGTATGGTTTCAACGGAAGTGTGGTGACCAATCAGGAGCGTTCGTATGAGTTGGTTCCTTCGTTCAACTACAACGGCATTTCGCGTGCAGCCTACGTCCAGAACGGCTGGCGTGACGTGATTGATTGGAATACGTATGAGCCTTATGCAGGCAACCAGATTTATGCCAATTACAATCTGCAGCTGCTCAACATCCCCGAAATTGGTGCCGCTGGTATTAGCAATCTCGCTATGTTGAGGGCATTCAACGGTCTTCCCAATGGTGAAACACCTAATGCAGTGAATGGCCTGTTGGCAAATGTGGGCGTTCAGGACAATTCGTTCAGCTATTCCCAGACCGACTACATCTATCTTTCGGCCAAGGCTAGTGCTGAAATCAAGGGTCATGCCATTGAAATTGGTTTCCAATATGACCGTATGGATCAGTCCTCGTATAGCCTAGACGCTACTTCCTTGTGGACGCTTATGCGTAACAATGCTAACGCCCATATCTCCCAGATGGATCTAAGCAACCCGATTTATCGTTGGGAGGGTACTACTCTTTATGTTGATTATAACAGACTTTACAATCCTGCCAGCCAGACCTATTTCGACAAGTCGATGCGTGACTACCTCGGATGGACGGGCAATTATGACAAGGAGCGTACTTATCTGGATATTGACAGATACAAACCTGAAGATTTCGTTGCAGCAGGTGGTGTAGACATGTTCTCCTCCGACGAACTCTTCGACAACGGCAACCCCAAGGTCAGCTATTATGGCTATGACCATGCCGGTAACAAGTATAATAGCAGCAACTGGAGCCTCGAAGACTTCTATCGTCCTTCTAACCCCAAGTACCGCTACATTCCTTCTTACACCCCCACCTACTATGCTGGATACATCCAAGATCAGTTCTACTTCCAAGACCTGATTTTCAACGTGGGTGTGCGTGTCGACTTCTTCGATGGCAACCAGTATGTGTTGAAAGACCCCTATCTGCTGTATGAGTCCCACACGGTGCGTGACCTGAGAGACGGTTCTGCTCCTTATCAGGGTGACATATATGCTGGTGCTGGTGATGATTGGGTGGTTTATGTTGATGCTGCCGATGCTGACGAGCCTACTATCTACGGTTATCGTAATGGTTCAATTTGGTATGATGCCAATGGTGTCGAACTTAGTTCACCCAGTTCGTTGGCCGGTAAGTCTGGTAAACCTACTCCCTATCGTACTGTGAAAGGTCAAAAGGCTTTGACCGACAACACTGTTGGTGTAGAGGCTTTCGAAGACTACAAGACCCAGATCGTTGTGATGCCTCGTATCGCTTTCTCCTTCCCCGTGGGTGAGAATTCGCAGTTCAAGGCTAGTTACGACATTATTGCCCGTCGTCCTTCTAGCAACTGGCGCGCCAACTATCTGAGCTACCTCTATATGACTCAGGCCAACTACTTCACCAACCCCAACCTGAAACCTGAGAAGATTACCAACTACGAACTTGGTTTCCAGCAGGCTCTTAACAAGAATTCCGCTATCAGCATCAGTGCTTATTATAAAGAGACTCGCGACCTCATTCAGTTGGTCCAGTATGCTGGTGCTGACCCCAACCAGAATTACTATTCATACGACAACCTCGACTTCAAAACCATTAAGGGTTTGACTGTCGGTTACGACTTGCGTCAATCGAAGAATATCCGTATTGCCGCTAACTACACGCTGCAGTATGCCGAGGGTACCGGTCTGTCGACTAACACCATGACCGAACTTATCAAGGAAGGTTACACTACGCTGAAGATGCTCAATCCTATCCCCGATGACCGTCGTCATGAGTTCAAACTGAGCTTCGACTACCGTCTTGCTGGTGGCTCCAAGTATAACGGACCTACCATTGACCGTGTGGTGAAGGACAAGGAGACGGGCGAAGAGCGTAGCGAGTCCATCAAGCTTCTCGAGAACTTTGGTGTCAACTTCATTGCTGTTGCCCAGTCGGGTCGTCCTTACACTAGAGCTTTCAGCCACAAGCAGCCTACCATTGTGGGTAGCTACTATGGCGCACGTCTGCCCTGGGGCTTCTACTTCGATATTATTCTTGACAAGTCATTCCCCATCCAAGTTGGCAAGCGTAAGACTAACCTGACCGTTGCAATGACCGTCAACAACCTCTTCAACATCCGCAACACCACTAGCGTGTTCCCCGTTACGGGTAATACCGAGGACGATGGTTATCTGACTGACCCCGAGACTCAGAACGATATTAACGCCGTTTATGATCCTGTCTCCTATAGAGATGTCTATGCTATTAGCCTAGTGAATAATTATTGGAGATACAGTGCTCCTCGCACGTTCAAACTCACATTGGCCTACTCTTTCTAATACACTAACGAGAAAAAATATTAATATTATGAAGAATATATTTAGCAAATTAGTATTGGTGGCCTGCCTATGTGCCATGTTGGTGGGGACGGCATACGCTGAGGATTGCAAGGTCTGCAAGCGTTCTCGTTCGAGCCAGGCAGCTGTCAAGGCCCAAGCCGCCCGATGCAAAAGAGCTCAAAGTACCGCTGAGTTGAATGTCAACAATGTCAGAGCCCTGATTAATGGTTATGGCAATATGTGGTACGATGGTAGTGTGGCTCAGTACCACCTGCCAAAGAACAGCAACACTTGCCCTCTTTTCTGCGCTGCACTATGGATTGGCGGTACCGACGTCAATGACCAGCTTCGTATTGCTGCTTTGCGTTTTGGTTCCGAAGGTGACGACTACTGGCCCGGTCCTCTTGAGCTGACTACTGCCGCAGTTGACCTCCCCGTCTGTAACAAGTATGACAAGCACTACATCATCACTAAGACCGAAGTTCTGGACTTCATGTCCATGTTCGACTATGATGAGAATGGTGCAACTCCTAATGATTCTTATGCTCCCGAGGCCATTCCTGCAACCATTAAGAACTGGCCTGCTATGGGTGGCGAAAACCAGTCTCCCTATCTGGCTCCTTTCTACGATGCCAATCACGATGGTGTCTACAATTGGGAAGAGGGTGACTATCCCTACTACGATTTTAACAATGACCTTTGCCCTCGTACCTTGAAAGCTCAGTGGGGTAGAGAATATACCTCACACGTTTCCGTCACTGCTGAGACAGAGGCCGGCATCGTAACTGGTGGTCTTCTCTCCGACCAGGTGCTTAAAGGCGACCAGACCATTTGGTGGGTCTTCAACGACATGGGTAACGTCCACACCGAGTCTCTCGGTCAGCCCATCGGTATGGAAATACGTGCGCAAGCCTTCGCTTTCTCTACCAACGACGAAATCAACAACATGACCTTCTACTCCTATGAGATTATCAACCGTTCCACCTATGAACTTCGTGAGACTTACTTCAGCCAGTGGGTCGATGCCGACCTCGGTTATGCTCACGATGACTATGTGGGTTGCGATGTCAAGCGTGGTCTTGGCTACTGCTACAACGGCGACGAGCAGGATGGTCCCGGTTCTGGTTCCTATGCTGGTATTCCTCCTGCAGTGGGTATCGACTTCTTCCAGGGTCCCTATATGGATCCTGATGGCAAGGACAATCCCAAGATTGATATCGGAAAGATGCGTTCCTACTTCCCGTCGCAGTTGCAGCGTTATCTGCTTCCTGACGGCACCTACGACACCATCACCCTCACTGATGATGCCGACCAGTACTATCCCCAAGCATGGTACTTCGTTCCTGGCGATGTCATTGGTAACTGCGCCATCAACGGTGTGAACTTTGGTAACAACATCGTCGATGATGAGCGTTTCGGTATGCGCCGTTTCGTCTATTATAACAACAGTAACGATGTTGTCTTCGGTGAACCTGCCAAGGCTACCGACTACTACAACTACTTGCGTGGTTTCTGGAAGAACGGACAGCGCATGAAGTATGGTGGAAATGGTATTAGCGATGGTACTACCGAGTTCGACTGCGACTTCATGTTCCCTGGCGACAGTGATCCTCTCTATTGGGGTACTGATGGTAACCGTGTCGATGTTTGGACTGAGGTCACTGCTGGCAACAGCCCCTCCGACCGTCGTTTCATGCAGTCTGCTGGTCCTTTCACTCTGAAACCCGGTGCTCTTAACTACGTTACCGTTGGTATTCCCTTTGCTCAGGCTCCTTCGGGTAAGGCCGAATCTTCTGTCGACCTGCTCCGCGAAATCGACGATGTCTGTCAAGCTCTGTTTGAAAACTGCTTCAAGGTTCTTGACGGTCCTGATGCTCCTTCGCTGATTGTTCAGGAGATGAACAACGAAGTCGTTCTCTATGTCAAGTATGACAACCCCAACAGCAACAACTACGGTGAGAGCTATTCCGAGATCGACCCCGCCATTGTGCGTTCCTTCACCTCTGGCGACTCCACCTATTTCTACTCCGACGACCAGCGTAGCTATAAGTTCGAAGGTTATCAGATTTACCAGCTCAAAGATGCTAGTGTTTCTATTTCCGATATCCGCGATATCACTAAGGCACGTCTTGTTGCCCAGTGCGATGTCAAGAACTTCTACGACTCTACCGAAGCCAACCCCCAGTTGCCCATTGGTACTCTCGTCAACTACACTCAGAATTCTACCACGGGTCTTCTCCAGCCCAATATTATGGTCGAAGGTAGCAACCAAGGCATCAAGCATATCTTCCGCATCACCACCGATGCATTTGCCGAAGGTCGTAACATTAATCTTGTCAACAACAAGGAATACTATTTCATCTGCATTGCCTACGCACAAAACCGTTATAAAGAGTACTCTCAGACCGAGGCCGCGTTCCTCGATGGTCAGAAAGAACCCTATTTGGCTGGTCGTAAAGACGAGTTTGGTCGTACCATCTCTCCTGTTGTAGCAATACCTCACGATCCTATTAGCGAAAACGGTGGTACCGTTGTGCAGGCCGAATTCGGTATGAGCCCCAATATCACCCGTATCGAAGGTTATGGTAACGGTGGTTCTGTCCTCCGTCTGACCGACGCCTCCATCGAAGAACTCATGGGTGCTCCCGGTGTCCCTGGCAAGCCTGCTGGCAAGCTCAAGAGCGACGGCTCTGGCATGTTGGCTTCTCCCGAGCCCTGTCAGATTCTCACCCCCCATTATGAGGAGAACTACGGCCCCGTCAGCGTTCGCATTATCGACCCGCTGAATGTCAAGGCTGGCAAGTACATTATCAAGTTCGACCAGAATGATGATATCGACGAGTGTGGCTGGGTTATTTCCAAGTCGCCCGAAGATCCCACCTATGCTGAGAATCCCTATCTCTACGATGAGGTTTCTTCCGTACGTTCCGATTTCAAACTCAAACGCTACAATGAGCAACTCTTCCTCGACCTCGGCATTGCCGTTGCCATCAGCAACCCGCAGTCTGTGGCCACCCCGTTGCAAATTACCACTCAGAACACCGAGAACTTCGTTTCCCGTTACTGGGGCAGCTTGGTCAACGAGAATGCTCTTCTGCGCTCTACTGTCACTTATTCTGACAATACTAAGCCCTGGCTCTCGTATCTGCCCGATAACGATAGCTACATGACTTGGAACTGGATTCGTTCTGGTACTCAGTTCACCAACGGTGCCCGTAACGTGTTCACCACTACCCAAGGCGAAATCAGTCTGCTTGAGAACTACCTCGACGAAGACTTCTACAAAGGTCATCAGGTCGATGTCCGTTCTAACCCCTCCTATCTAGGTGTCGACCGTTATCAGGTCTTCGAAGCCGTTGCTGGTGGTTGGGCTCCTTACGGTCTGGTTTCCACCTTGCCGTTCCACCCCGCTTTCAACTATCGCTACTATGTTGCTTTGGATGAAATCATCGATAGTGTTACACGCATTAGCTCGGTGTTCGCCAACAACTACAACAAGTGGACCATCACTCGCAAAACGATGGATAACTATCGTAACAAATCACTTAATTTCAACGATATCTCCAAGCTTCCCAGTGTGCGTATCGTTTTCACTAACGACACCTCCAAATGGACTCGTTGCCCAGTTCTCGAAATGTGCGACGACCACACCCAGTCCGAGGGCAATGCTCGCCGTTTCCAGATGCGTCGTCATGCATCTGTCGACAAACTTGGCCGCACCGCCGCACAAGCTGGTGTTGCCTCTGATGTCGATGACCCGAGCAATCCCGACTATATCAGTGCCACAGGTATGGGCTGGTTCCCCGGCTATGCCATCAACACTGTCACGGGTGAGCGTCTCAATGTCATGTTCGGTGAGGACTCCCGTTACATCCAGTACAATGGTGCTGATATGATGTGGAACCCCACCAGCATTGCTGACATCATGGATGGTACGCAGAATTACGTCATGGGCGGTCGTCACTATATCTATGTGATGAATGCCACCGACCAGACCTTCTATGACATCGTCAATGGTCGCAACTCTGTGGTCACCTCTTATAAGACTCCCTCCTACGATGCAGGTCGTTGGGCTGTCAAGATGCTCGCTTCTCTTGAGCGTTTGATGAGCTTTGTTCCTAACAGCGACGTTGACCGTCTGCGTGTCAACCACGGTCTGTTGGATGGTGAGGGTACCACTCTCATTCCCCAGCGCGACTCGGCAGCCCTCTTCTTTGCCTCTACCGCTTGGGTCAACATCCCCTTTGTTAACCAGCGTTTCTTGTTCGACAACCCCATCAATATTCCTTGCGATGTGACTGTCGACATCGACGTCAACTCTCCCTATGGCCGCTACCTCTCGCCCAATGGCGCCGCAGTTCGTCTCTTCGACGGTACTGAAGCCCAAAATGCCAACTACCCCATGTACATGTTCGAAATCACACCCGATATCGCAACACTCACGGGCCAGGCCAACAACAACGCTTCCAGAAAGAGTTATCAGGATTCTATCCTCAGTCTTATCAACGTTGTTCCGAACCCTTATTACAGCGCCTCTTCCTACGAGAACCTCAGCCAATTGGAAACCAAGGTCCGCTTCGTCAACGTTCCCACTGGTTCCACCATTTCCATCTACACCCTCGATGGCACCTTGGTGCGTCGTCTAGGCCCCACCTCGGGTTCTGCCACCACCATCGACTGGGATTTGCACAACCACAATGGTATCCCCATTGCCGGTGGTGTCTATCTCATCCATTTCAAGGTTCCTGGTATCGGCGAGCGCGTAGTCAAATGGTTTGGCACCATGCGTAAAGTTGACATCTCATCATTCGTATTCTAAGCATTGTTTGTAACTATTAAAAATGACAGAAATGAAAAACATATTTAGAATAATCACAGTAGTAGCCTTCCTCATGCTGCTGTCGGCCGAGTCCGCATGGGCTGGCAACGACAAGCGTAGAGGTACTGCCGGAGCCACGCAGTTGCTCATCAACCCCTGGGCTCGCAGCACTGGCTGGGGCGGTGCCAACGTCGCCAATGTGCGTGGTATGGACGCCTTCTACTCCAATATCGCTGGTCTTAGTTTCATCAACAAGTTAGAGGCCACCTATTCCAACAACATGCTCTATGGTGGCAACAGCGGTCTCAACAGCGGTGGCAATGTCAATGCCTTTGGTTTGGCATTCCGTATGTTTGACCGTGGTGTGATGGGTCTGAGCGTTGTTACATCCAGTGTCGGCGAAATCGACGTCACCACCGTCGAAAGTCCCGAACCTATCAACGGTACCTATTCTCCCACGCTGATGAACCTCAACGTCGCTTATGCCCACTCATTCACCACCTCCATTCATGGTGGTGTCAACATCAAGATCATCAACGAGTCCACGGCTGAAATCAATGCTTCTGGCTTCGCCGTTGATGCAGGTATCCAGTATGTCACTGGTGCCGACGATGAGTTGAAGTTCGGTATTAGCCTCAAGAACTGGGGTCCTGCCTTCTACTATGGTGGCAACGGCATCACCTTCCCGTTTATCAACAATGCCGGCAACACTATGACGGGCGAATATCCCGCTGCCGAAATGGAGCTGCCCACCAACCTGAAGATTGGTCTCTCCTACGACTTCCTCTTCAACGCCGCCAATCAGTACCTCACCGTGGCCTTGGCCTTCACCTCCAATGCGTTCTTGAAGGACAACTACGCCATCGGTCTTGAGTACGGTCTCCTCGACGTTCTCCGTCTCCGCTGCGGCTATGTGTACGAACCCGACATCCTCGACGATGCCCTCCGTACCACTGCCAGCACGGGCCTCTGCGCTGGTGCCTCCATCAATGTACCCCTCAATAAGAAGAAAGGCGACGGCAAGACCAGTCTTACCCTCGACTACTCCTATCGTACAAACGACAACCTGAGAGGAACACACGCCATCGGCGGAACCTTCAGATTCTAACAGACCTACTCACACATAGAACAAGATTAGGAAAGGCTCTACAAAGCCTTTCCTAATTTTTAAACACGTCTCAAAACAGATTATCAACATGTCCGAAATTAATTATTACAGCGAAGAAGGACTTCAGAAACTCAAAGACGAACTGCGTCATCTCATCGCCGTCGAGCGTCCTGCCGCCGCCGCCGCCATTGCTGAGGCTCGCGACAAGGGCGACCTCTCCGAAAATGCCGAATACGATGCCGCCAAAGAGGCGCAAGGTCACCTCGAGGCCCGCATATCCAAACTGCAAGACCTCGTGGCCAACGCCCGTCTGCTCGACGAGTCGAAAATCGACACTTCCAAAATCCTTCTACTCTCCAAGATTACCATTCGCAACGTCAAAAACAACGCTCGTCAGGTCTACACCATCGTCCCCGAGAGCGAGGCCAACCTCAAGCAGGCCAAAATCTCCGTCACCTCTCCCTTTGCCCAGGCATTTCTCGGCAAGCGTGCGGGGGACACTGTCGACGTTGTAGTGCCTGCCGGCACCATGCAGTTCGAGATTCTCACTGTCGAACGCTAGTGCCGCGTTGCATATCGACTACCCTATGCGGCGGACGAGGGACGGAAACGCCCTTCTCCGCCGCTTTCATGCATTCTTCCTATCATCACCTCGTATGCTCGATTTTCTCCAATCCTACGGCCTCCTGGGCCTCTTTCTGGGCTCTTTCCTTGCCGCCACCGTCGTCCCCTTCTCCTCCGACGCGCTCTATGCCGGTGTTCTTCTTGCCGGATGCCCGCCTGTGGCGTGCCTTCTTGTCGGCACCTTGGGCAACTGGCTCGGTAGCCTCACCTCCTTCGCCATCGGATGGCTGGGTAAATGGGAGTGGATTGAGCGTTGGCTCCATGTCTCGCGCGAGAAACTTGAGCGGCAACGCCACCGCATCGACCGCTGGGGCGTATGGCTCGCGCTCCTCACTTGGCTGCCCTTTGTGGGCGACGTCTTCGCCATAGCCCTCGGCTTCTACCGCATCTCGCCTGTCAAGAGCGGGCTCTTCATGCTTCTAGGCAAATTCCTCCGTTTCCTCTGCTGGACGCTCCTTTTCCACCTTACCGGCTGGAGTCTCCTCCCTTCGGTCTGACCCTATTCCTCCTTGAAGTGCTGGCACGTCTGGATAATGCTTAAGGTAACTTCTATTTATTAATTTTGAACACGAATTGCACGAATCTAACGATTTTATTATCTGATTCTTCATGCAGGCATGATAACGAATAAAACGAATTTATAGAAGTCCCCTTAATATAAAAAATTCTGGTAAGCATTCACTGGATTTTTACTCCCCTCTGAAGAGGTGATGGTAGGCGCGTCGTATTGGTATAACAAAAGAGGGTGTCATTCAAGACACCCTTGTTTATCCCAAATTGGTCGTTAGGGTTTATGGCAGATTGGCATTTATTTTCGAGCAGATTGGTCGCATCGCTGGCGAAGTCGTAGCGGGCTACGGCGAGACAGGGATGTGGACAAGATGCCAAAAGAAATGCTGATCTGCCATAAACAGACCTAAAAAGACAAGATTAATTGAAAAGTCGGCCTAATGACCGATTTGGGTTTATTATGAATTGTCGTCTGGGTGGCGTATGGCTTATTTGAAAGCCTTTGCCAGTTGGTCGGCGAGGTCTTTAAATTCCTCGTCGGTGAGCTTCACATGGTGGTGGAAGTTCATGTCGCCTTCGTTCTGCATGGGGATGAGGTGCACGTGCGCGTGTGGTACTTCTAGACCTAGCACTGCCATGCCGACTTTGCGGCAGGGGCAAACCTGCTTCACGCTGCGTGCCACACGGTGGGCAAAGTCGAAGAGCTCGTTGTAGAGTTTGTCGTCGAGGTCGAAGATGTAGTCCACTTCTTTCTTGGGAATGCAGAGGACGTGGCCGCGGACCACGGGGTTGATGTCGAGGAATGCGAAACAATTTTCGGTTTCGGCTACCTTGTAGCAGGGAATTTCGCCAGCTACGATTTTGGAAAAGATGGAGGACATGGGATTGGGAATTAAAAATTAAGAATTAACAATTAAGAATTTAATATTGATAGTTAAAAGGGGAGTTAAAAAGGGAGTTAAAGGGGGGAAGTTAAAATGGACCGATGCGAGGTCGTCAATAGTTTTGTCCGCTTTAACTCCCATTTTAATTTCCGCTTTAACTCCATTCAAAATTATTACGAATCAATGGTGCACACCTTATGAGTTGTAGACAAATGTGCCGTTCTCGGTGGTGACGGTAACTTGGGCGGTGGGGTGCGCTTCTACGTGGCCGATGATCTGGGCGTCGACGTTGAAGCTTTTGGATATCTCGATGATGCCTTGGGCGGTTTGCTCGTCGGTGTATATCTCCATGCGGTGTCCCATGTTGAATACTTTGTACATCTCTTTCCATTCTGTGCCGCTCTCGTCGTGTATCATGCGGAATAGCGGGGGTACGGAGAATAGGTTGTCTTTCACTACATGGAGGTTGTCGATGAAGTGTAGCACCTTGGTCTGTGCACCGCCGCTACAGTGTATCATGCCGCTGATGGCGGGACGGTATTGGTCCAGTATGCGGCGGATGATGGGGGCGTAGGTACGGGTGGGGGAGAGGACCATCTTACCAGCATCCACGCCGGGCACCTCGGTGGGGTCGGTGAGGCGGCGGCTGCCGCAGTATACCACCTCGGGGGGCAGGTTGTGGTCGTAGCTCATGGGGTAGTGCTCGGCATAGTATTTAGAGAATACGTCGTGGCGGGCGGAGGTGAGTCCGTTGCTGCCCATGCCTCCGTTGTAGGCGGTCTCGTAGGTGGCCTGGCCGTAGGAGGCAAGGCCCACAATGACGTTGCCGGCATGAATGTGGGCATTATCCACCACGTCGGCGCGACGCATACGGGCGGTGACGGTAGAGTCGACGATGATGGTGCGCACCAGGTCGCCCACGTCGGCGGTTTCGCCACCGGTGAGGTAGATGCCGATGCCGAGGTCGCGCATCTGCTGTAGGAATTCCTCAGTGCCGTTGATTACTGCGCTGATAACCTCGCCGGGGACAAGGTTCTTATTGCGCCCGATGGTGGAGGAGAGGAGAATATTGTCGACCGCGCCGACGCAGAGCAGGTCGTCGAGGTTCATGACTACGGCATCAATGGCTATGCCTTTCCACACGCTGAGGTCGCCAGTCTCCTTCCAATAAAGGTAGGCGAGGGAGGATTTGGTGCCGGCACCGTCGGCGTGCATGATGTTGCAATAGTCGGCATCGCCACCGAGTATGTCGGGAATAATTTTGCAGAAGGCTTTCGGGAAAAGGCCTTTGTCGATGTTCTTGATGGCGTTGTGAACGTCTTCTTTGGAGGCGGAAACTCCGCGCAGGTTGTATTTGAGTGTGTCCATGGTTGGATATGTTTTTTTATTCTTTGTTAGGGGCATTTTCGCCAAGGGTCTCAGCGGCTTTGACACTGTTGTCGATGGCCTCGGAGACGTTGATGATGTAGTCGCCTAGTTTCTCGTAGAGGGCATAGAGGCTGCTGTAGGCGTTGCCTACGGCGAAATTGTATACGCCTAGCTTCAGCGCGTCGAGGTGGCGCGAGCGCAGCACGTCGCGGTAGTGGTTGATGGCGTGTTCGGCATCGTAGGCGGCATTGAGGTCGATGTGGCCGTATTCGGTGTTCAGGTTTCGGTCCATCACGTCGAGGGCCTGCTGCACGAGGTCGGTCATGTGGCTGAGGTTGTCGTTGAGACCTTGGTCGAAATGGACGGCGGTCTCGCGCTTATTTTTGCGCGACATGGCTATCTGGAAGATGGTGTCGCCGATACTCTCCAGGTTGTCGACAATGCGGAGCATGGAGGATACGCGGCGTGAGCCCTCTTGCGAGAGGTCGCCAGCGGCGGTCTTGGTGAGGTATTGCGATATCTCCATCTCCATGCGGTCGGTGATGGCTTCGTATTTCTCAATACGTCCTACTATCTTGTTGAACTCGTCGTCGTCCTTGGCGGTGCGTAGCGAGGGGAGGAAGGTGAACATGTGCAGCACGCGCTTCGAGAAACTTTCAATCTCCTTTTGTGCTGCCTGAATGTTCAGCTCGGCAGTGTTGGTGAATCCGCCGCTGATAAAGCGTAGGCGGAACTCGTCCTCGTTGTCCTCCGAGGAGGCGGGAACCATCCAGTTCACAATCTTGATGAATTGGGGGATGAAGAAGGAGAGGATGACGGTGTTGATGACGTTGAAGAAGGTGTGAAAAATGGTGATGGCAAGCGGCATGATGGCGACGGGAAGCAGCAGGTAGTTGAACGAGGCGGGGCTGCCTGACACCAGTTCGGTAAAGTATGTGATAAGGTTTAGTATGGGGTAGAATACGATGAGTGTGAGAATGGCGCCGACCATGTTGAATACGAAGTGGGCGCGTGCCGCCTTTTTGCCAGCGGTGTTTGCCACTCGGGCGGCGTTGTTGGCGGTGAGGGTGGTGCCGATGTTCTGTCCTATGGTGATGGCGACGGCGATGTCGAAGCCTATCCAGCCGTTGGCGGTCATGATGAGGGTGATGGCCATCACGGCCGAGGAGGCCTGAATAATCATGGTCAGGATGGCACCCACCACGATGAATAGCGGTATCGCCCCAAAACCCCAGCTCGACCAGCTATGCATAGCATCTAGGATGGCGGTATGCTGGCAGATGTCGGGTATCGTGTCCTGAAGGAATTGGAGTCCCATCATCAAAATGCCAAAGCCGATGATAAACTCGCTGACCGACTTCGCCTTGTCGCCCTTCATCAGGCTGAGGGGGGAGGCTATGGCAAAGATGATAAGGGGTAGGAGGAATTTTTCGGCACTGCAACTGATGCCGAGGAGGATGAGCCAAGAGGTGATGGTGGTGCCGATATTGGCGCCCATGATGACGGCGATGGCTCCGGCAAGGGTCAGCAGACCCGAGTTGACAAAACTGACAACCATTACCGTTGTGGCGGTCGAAGACTGGATGGCGGCGGTGACGGCAGTGCCGGTGACGATGCCGCGTAAGGGGTTGTAGCGTTTTGTGGCACCGCTTTGGTTCGGCAGGACGGGCGAGCTTGCTCTCTGTTCGCCTGTCGCCAGGTTGTTCATCTGCCCCATAAAGCTACGCATCTTGCCACCAGCCACCTTCTGCAGCCCCTCGCTCATCAGTTTCATGCCGTAGATGAACACCACCACGGCACCCGCAAATTTAATAATTATCAGTACTATGTCCCAAAAATCCATGCAAAAGTTCTCATGCCAAATTAATCTGCAAATATACAATCATTTTTCCATATATATAGAAAAAAGATTTCCAAAGTTATAAACCAGGGGAATGTTGCCTGCTTACAACCTTCGAATATGGCGATTCTTTTCAAATACCCGTTGGAGAATATGGTCGCATATTCTTAATAAGAGTTAAAAAGTGCATTTTTGGCGAAAAATTGTTTGCGAATGAAAAAAAAGTTGTATTTTTGCAATCGAATTCGAGAGAACAAAGAACGATAAAAAACAGTATAAACAGTTATGTATCTGACAAAAGAGAAAAAAGAAGAAATATTCGCCGAGTACGGTAAAAACGCTCAGGACACGGGTTCGGTTGAGGCACAGGTTGCTTTATTCACCTACAGAATCCAGCATTTGACTGAGTTGATGAAGAAGAACAAGAAGGACCAAGTGAGCGAGCGCGCTCTGGTGGGTTTGGTTGGTAAGCGTCGTCGCCAGCTCGACTACCTCAAGAGCATCGACATCGAGCGTTATCGTGCCCTCATCAAGAAACTGAACTTGAGAAAGTAAAAAAAGTAATAGTTTTTCATAATTTATTTGGTTATGGTTGGCCGCCCTAGGTTCTCTGGGGCGGCTTTTTTGAAAGAGGTATTATTAATTTTCATATAAACTTGGCATGTAGTTGTTTTGATATGCCAGGATGCGTGTCGCACGGTGCGGCACGTAGCGGAAACAAAGAAACAATAAAGGAAAAAATGAACATTATCACAAAAAGATTTGATCTCGGCGATGGCCGCATGATTGAAATTGAAACTGGAAAACTGGCCAAACAGGCCGACGGCTCCGCCGTAGTACGTATGAACGACACGATGCTCTTAGCCACCGTATGCGCAAAGAAAGAGGTGGGCGAGAACGTCGACTTTATGCCCCTCACCGTAGATTACCAAGAGAAGTATGCCGCTATGGGTCGTTTCCCCGGCGGTTTCTTCAAACGCGAGGCACGCCCCTCCGAGCACGAGATTCTCATTGCCCGTCTGGTGGACCGTGCGCTGCGTCCCCTCTTCCCCGACAACTTCCACGCCGAGGTGCAGGTGCAAATTACCCTCATCTCTGGCGACCACGACACCATGCCCGACCAGCTCGCCGCATTGGCTGCCGCTTCGGCTCTGGCAGTGTCGGATATCCCCTTTAACGGCCCTGTGTCGGAGGTGCGTGTGTCGTATCTCGACGGCGAGTATGTCATCAACACCCCCATGGCCGACATCGACCGTGCCGACCTCGACCTCATCGTCGCTGCCACCGAGGATAACATCATGATGGTGGAAGGCGAGATGAAGGAGGTGAGCGAAGATGTGATGCTGGGTGCCCTGAAGGCCGCCCATAAGGCTATCAAGACGCAGTGCAAGGTGCTTGCCGAACTCACCGTCGAGACTGGCAAGACCGAGAAGCGCGAGTACTGCCACGAGATTAACGACGAGGATTTGCGCCAGCGCATCCACGACGCCGTCTATCAGAAGTGCTACGACTTCAGCAAGCAGGGCATCGCCAACAAGCATCAGCGCGAAGAAGGCTTCGACGCCATCAAGCAGGAGTTTATCGACGCCAACTACACCGAGGAGACCCTCACCGACGATATCAAGTTTATGATCGACCGCTATTACCACGACACCGAGCGCGAGGCTATGCGCGATATGGTGCTGGCCGAGCGTACCCGTTTGGACGGCCGTCAGCTCGACGAGATTCGCCCCATCTGGTGCGAAACCGACTACCTGCCTTCGGCTCACGGTAGCGCCATCTTCACCCGTGGTGAAACGCAGTCGCTCTCAACCTGTACCTTGGGTACCAAGCTCGACGAGCAAAAGATCGACGGTGCCGTCATCGAGGATATGCGCCGTTTCTTGCTCCACTACAACTTCCCCGGCTTCGCCACTGGCGAGGTGAAACGTGCCGGCAGCACCAGCCGCCGCGAGGTGGGTCACGGCCATTTGGCTTGGCGCGCCCTCAAGGAGGTGCTACCTTCGGAAACCGAGTGCCCTTACACCATCCGTGTGGTGTCGGACATCCTCGAGAGTAACGGTTCCTCTTCTATGGCCACCGTCTGTGCCGGCTGTATGGCACTGATGGATGCCGGTGTGAAGCTCCGCAAGCCTGTCGCAGGTATCGCCATGGGCCTTATCAGCAAGGGCGACAAGTGGGCTGTGCTGAGCGATATTTTGGGCGATGAGGACCACTTGGGCGATATGGACTTTAAGGTCTGCGGTACCCGCGACGGTATCACCGCCTGCCAGATGGATATCAAGGTCGACGGCTTGAGCTACGACGTGCTGGCCAAGGCTCTCGAGCAAGCTCGTCAGGGTCGTCTCTATATCCTCGACAAGATTTGCGAAACCATTCCCGAACCCCGTGCCGACTATAAGGACTTTGTGCCTCGCATCGAGCAGATTCAGATTCCTAAGGACTTCATCGGTGCCGTCATCGGTAAGGGTGGCGAGGTCATCCAGAAGATTCAGTCCGAGACCAACACCATCATCAACATCGAGGAAGTGGGCGAGTTCGGTATCGTCGATGTCGCTTCGCAGAACAAGGACGACATCAATGCCGCCATCAAATGGATTAAGGAGATTTGCACTGTTCCCGAGGTGGGTCAGGTGTACGACGCCAAGGTGGTCAGCATCGTTGAGTTTGGTGCTTTCCTCGAGTTCCTGCCGGGCAAAGAGGGCTTGATGCACATCAGCGAGTATGACTGGGGTCGCACCGAGACGCTGGACGGTTTGATTTCCGAAGGCGACGAGTTCCAAGTGAAAGTCATCAACATCGACGAAAAGACCGGCAAGATTAAGCTCAGCCGCAAGGCTCTCCTGCCCAAACCCGAGGGCTATGAGGAGGAGAAGCCCGCCCGTGGTCCGCGTCGTGATGGCGACCGTGGCCCGCGCCGCGATGGTGACCGTGGTCCCCGCCGTGATGGCGACCATGGCCCGCGTCGTGATGGCGACCATGGCCCGCGTCGTGAAGGCGGTCCCCGTCGTCGCAGCGATGGCGAAGGCGGTGGTCGTCGCAGATAATTGCAAGACAGTATTCGCATCACATGTAAGGGTGTCCACAATCGGGCACCCTTTTTTTCTTCCCGCTTGCCCCCGTTTTTTTGTTCCTAGATCAACCAATAAGCAAATATGTCAAAGTTCTCTTGTTTGTGCCTTGTCTCTGCTGCCGCATTGCCTTGTGCTTTTCTTCGCCTCCGGAAGCGAAGCCAGAGTGGAGCCAGAGCGAACCCAGAGCGAACCCAGAGCGAAGGCACGCTGTGTTGTGTTTTCCTGAAATTGCCTGACAGATTTTTGCCGGTTAAACTGATTAGCTTGTCAAATTGTGGTGTGATATTCTTGGGCGCCTAAGAAGCTGTTTGAATTTGATTGATGAATTTTGTTATGGACATGGACGAGCAGTTTTTTCTTCTTTTCGATTGCGCAATGGGGTTCCATTGTAATTGAGAAAAGAAGGAAAAGATGCCGTTCATGTACTTTAAGAAAAACATTGAATTAAATTTAAACAGCTTCTAATATAGTTATACAAAAAAATGCCAAAATTAGGGTGCCACTTTTAGAAAAAAAAAGTGGCACAAAGTGG